>NZ_JAMYPT010000007.1:0-336534 GCF_040320505.1 Mesorhizobium sp. M0678
CCCCCCCCCCCCCCCCCCCCCCCCCCCCCCCCCCCCCCCCCCCCCCCCCCCCCCCCCCCCCCCCCCGACGGCGGGGGGGCTAAAGACGGGCGCGGCGACCGACGGTCGCCCGCTCGTCTTCGGTATTCGTCCCGAGGACGTCTATCTCGAGACCGGCGCGCCGGTCGAGGCGCGGGTCCATGACGTCGAGAACCATGGCGTCGAGAAGATCCTGACGCTGCGGGTCGGCGACGCCATGCTGCGCGCCACCGTGCCTGCCAGGACCGACGTCCAGATAGAGCAGCCGGTGCGCTTTGCCTGGAACCCGGACAAGGTGGTGCTGTTCGACAAGGGCAGCGGAATAAGCCTGCGTCACGCCGGCTAAGTACAAGCGTCTTTACTGCGCTAGAGCGGGATGCGTTCAAAGTGAACCGTGCATCCCGCTCTATCCATGTGTTTTAGCCGCATTTGTGCGACGCCACTTGATTCCACTTGGCTGCGAAATGCTCGAGTCTTCCCGTCATCCCCCGTACGGGGGATGCGGATGCTCCGATTTGTCGAATAGGCTGATCCTTTGGTCCCAAACGGGCTTTGCAAGCCCAATTTGGAGGCCCAAAACGGAGGGTTGGCTATGGGAAATCTGTTCCGCAGTTTTGCGACGATCCTGCTCGTCGCCGGTATGGGATTGTCGGCGGCGCATCTGGGCGAGGCGCAGGCAGCCAAGAAAGTTGTCGCCGGCGCGAAGGTCGACGCCAAGAAGATCAAGGACCTCAACGGCACGGTCAATCTGTCCACCAGCGACTGCAAGCTGTTGTTGAGCGGCACCGTCGTGGAAGTCTCGGATGGCAGGTGCGGGGCCTCCGGCAAATATTGCAAGAGCAGCGCCGGCTCGGCCTGCATCACCGAGCAATAAGCCGGCCAACGTTTAGCCGGCCTGGCGGATCTCCGCCTGTTCCTCGGCCCGGAAATGGCTGGGCGGCGATCCGATGACCCGTTTGAAGGCGCGGCTGAAGGAGGCGTCGGATTCGTAGCCGAGGCGCGCCGCGACGACGGAAATCTTGAGCCGGTCGCGGACCAGCCATTGCCTCGCCTGGTGCATCCGCACCTGCGTGACGTACTTTGCCGGTGTTTCGCCGACAATGGTTGCGAAGCGCTCGGCGAAACCTGATCGCGAGGCACCCATCATCTTCGCCAGAGCCTCCACCGTCCAGTCGCGGTTCGGTTCCAGATGGATCGCGGCCAGCACCCGGCCGATCTCGCGGTCCCTGACCGCCGCAATCCAACCGGAAGAGTCGCCGCAGCCGCGCTCGACCCATGAGCGGATGACGGTCGCGGCGAGCACATCGGCCAGCCGCGCCAGGATGCCGCCGGAGCCGACGCGCTCCATCGTCACCTCGCGGGCCATCGCTTCCAGCAAATGCGGGATACCTGGCTCATAGGCCTCCAACTCATGTGCGCGCATCACGTCCGGCATCATGCCGAGCAAGGGGTGCAAGCCATCGAGATTGAAATACATGCTGCCGAAAAACAGCAAGGTCCCCGGACGGCAGCCGGGCATGCCGTCATTCGACATGCAATAGACACCCTTGCAGATTTCCTCGACCTCATAGCCGTGGATCGGCGCCGCCTCGATACCCGGCTCGCTCGCCAGCGTGTGGGCTGAGCCGCGCGGCAACAATACCGCGTCGCCCGCCTTGAGCTCGACCCATTCACCGGACGGCTGCAGCAACCAGCAGCCTTTGCGGCCGATGAAATGAAACCGTGCCGCCGCCTGAGCCGGAAAATGGATGCCCCAGGGTTCCTTCATCTCGCAACGGCCGTAATCGACGCCTTCGAGACGCAATCCGCGCAATATGTCTGTCAGCGGATCGCCGGTGATTGGAATTTTGGACGAACGGTCAAACATAATGGTGTTTCTAGCATGGAAACTCCAGCTAGTCACTCCCTATGTTGCTTGCATTGCCGCCAAATGCTGCGCTGCAACAGACCGGAGATCCCTCATGACCGAACCCGCGACAGGCGTCATGGACGCCGTTCTCGACCCATCGGAAACCGGCGAACGATCCGAGCCCGCATGGGGGGCGGTGGTCTCCCTGGCGCTCGGAGTCTTTGGCCTGGTGACCGCGGAATTTCTGCCTGCCAGCCTGCTGACGCCGCTTGCGCAGGATCTCGGCATCACCGAAGGCGCCGCCGGGCAGGCGGTAACGGCCACCGCCGTCATTGGCGCGATTGCGGCGCCGACCATGGCTATTGTCACCAAGCGGCTGGACCGCAGGCTGGTCATGTGGGCGCTGACGGTGCTGCTTGTGCTGTCAAACCTGGTGGCCGCGTTTGCGTCCTCGCTTCCCGTTCTTCTGATTGCCCGCATCATGCTCGGGATCAGTCTTGGCGGCTTCTGGTCGATGTCGGCAGCCATGGCGATGCGGCTCGTTCCGATGCGGTTGATGTCGCGCGCCATGTCGATCATTCTCACCGGCGTTTCGGTGGCGACGGTCTGCGCGGCTCCGGTCGGCGCCTATGTCGGCGACATCTGGGGCTGGCGGACGGCGTTCATGATCGCCGCCGTGGTCGGTGCGCTGGCGCTGCTGGTGCAGGTGGCTACCATTCCGAAGCTGCCGCCTGCAGGTACGGCAGGTTTTCGCACGCTGCTGGAGGTGATGAAGCGGCCGATGATCAGGGTGGCACTGCTGGTGGTGCTGCTGGTCGCCTCGGGACATTTTGCCGGCTTCACCTATGTCCGCCCGTTTCTCGAGAAGGTGCCCGCGCTGGACATCGAGACGATCTCGCTTGTGCTGCTCGCCTACGGCATTGGTGGCTTCTTCGGCAATTTTGCCGGCGGCTTCATTGCCGAACGCAGCCTCAAGGCAGCCGTCAGCCTGGCGCCCCTGCTGATCGCGTTTTCGGCGCTCCTGCTGCTGGTGGTCGGAGGTTCACCCGTCGTGGCTGCAATAGCAGTGGCCAGCTGGGGCTTTGCCTTCGGCGCCGTCCCAGTCGGGCTGCAGACCTGGCTGGTGCGGGCCGCCCCCGATCAGGCGGAAAGCGCCGGTGGGCTCATGGTTATGACGTTCCAGGTCGCCATCGCGTTGGGCGCCGTCTTCGGCGGCCTGCTGGTCGACAATACCGGCGTTGCCACCGCCTTCGCCTATTGCGCGGCGGCGACGTTGCTTGCGGCACTGGCGGCGTTCTTCCTTGGCCCCAAGCCGATCGACGACCCCAAGGCCTAAACGGAACGGCCGTCGAAGTCGAAGACCGGCACGGCGGCGACGTCCAACGCCTCGATGCAATTGATATTGATATAGGCACTTCGCCCGCTCCCTTCGCCGACATCCTCGGCGAAGGGGTGAATGCCGCAGCTGCGGCAGAAGCGGTGGGCGATGACATGGTTGCCGAAGCTGTAGCGGCCGAGATCATCGCCCCAGGCAAGCACCCGTATGCTCTCATGCGGAACTGCCCATAACAGTGCACCCTTGCGCGAGCAGATCGAGCAATTGCACCGAACGGCTCCGGTCAGCTCGCCTTCGACCTCGAACGCGACCTTGCCGCAGTGGCAGCTGCCTTGGTAGAGCATCGGGCCTTCCTCCTTCGGTTCGACAGGTGCAAATCCGACCGTGCCGGGCTATGTCTCCTGCGGCCAGTTTCTGGCTGCTACCTTAAGACGTTGCAAGCGCGCGGAGTCCGACACCGAAAAATGCAATCAGCCCGCGATCACCTCGAAGCAATTCTTTCGCCTCTTGCCGCTCGCGTCGACGATGAGAGGGTTTTCGTAAAGCTCTACCCGGAAGCCGCACGGGCGGCGGCGGACGCCACCGATGCGCGGCGAAAAGCCGGCGTCACGCTCGGGCCGCTCGATGGGGCGATCGTCTCGATCAAGGATCTGTTCGATGTCGCCGGCGAGCCGACCACGGCTGGCTCTCTGCTGCTCGCCAACGCAGCGCCGGCGCTGCGGGATGCCATTGTCGTGCAACAGTTGCGCCAGGCCGGTGCAATCATCCTCGGCAAGACCAACATGACCGAGTTCGCCTTTACTGCGATCGGCGTCAATCCACATTATGGCACGCCCGGCAATGCTAGCGATGCCAGCCGTATTCCGGGCGGCTCCTCCTCAGGCGCCGGCGTTTCGGTGGGCGAAGGCACCAGCGAAATCTCCATCGGTTCCGATACCGGTGGTTCGGTGCGCATTCCGGCATCGCTGAATGGCGTCGTCGGTTTCAAGCCGACTGCGCGGCGCGTGCCGCTTGCGGGTGCGTTTCCGCTATCAGCCACGCTGGACTCGATCGGTCCGCTGGCCCGCACCGTCGCCGAATGTGCGGCGGCCGATGCAGTGATGTCGGGCGAAAACCTGGCGGCACTGTTGCCGCTGCCGCTGGACGGCCTGCGCATCGGTATTGCGCGCGGCGTGCTGTTCGATGATACGCAGGAAGAGGTCGCGACGACGTTCGACCGGTGTCTGCGCAAGATAGAGCTTAGCGGCGCACGGCTTGTGGAGCTGTCGATCGACGACCTGCTTGCCGATCTGCGCGTGGCAACCCAACGCGCGTCGATCGCGGCGATGGAAGGGGCGGAGATCCATGCCGACTGGCTGGCGACGGGAGCGACGAGGCCGGTCGACCCGCGGGTAAGCGGGCCATTGTCGCGCGCCGCCGCCATTCCGGCCACGGTCTATATCAGGGCAATGCGCCGCCGCACGGCGCTGGCCGCCGCGATGGATGACCGGCTGGCGTCGGTCGACGTGCTGGCCCTGCCGACCACACCGGTGACGGCGCCGACGATCGTGTCGATGACCAGCGACGAGGCTCTGTGCAACAGGACGGAAGGCCTTCTGCTGCGCAACACGCAGGTCGCCAACCAGTTCGATCTATCAGCCATCTCGCTGCCGATGCCGGGAATGACGCGTCCGGCCGGGCTGATGCTGGTGGCGCGCAATGGCCATGACCACCACCTGCTGCGCATCGCAGCGGGCGTGGAGGGGCTGCTTGCAAATTGATCGGATAGCGCGTGTCAGCGCGACGAGCAGTGGCCGCGTTCGCTGTCCTTGGCGGCGCGTTCGATGCTGGTGGCGACCAGCCAAGGCAGGGTGTACCGCTTGCCGTTGAAGGTCCGGGTGCGGTTCTCGATCGAGCCGACAACAACGACCTTGCCGGCATAGAGCTTGTCTGAAAGATCGAGCGCCTTGTCTTGCTGCGGCAGGCGATCGATGTCGATTGAAACGCCTTTGATGAGCTTCCCAGCAGCGAGGTCGAGTGCGCTGTTCGATGGACAGGGTGCCGCCACGCAGCGTATGCCGTTGTCGCAGAACACGTAGCTACCCTGTCCGTTGGCGAAGGCTTGCGCCGTCGCCACACAGAAGCCGGCGGTCAGCAGGAATTTTGTGACGCTTGCCATGCCGGCACCATCGCCGGCGAATTCGGGAAAATTAGGGCGCTTTCAGAAATCGGCAGGGAACCGCCGCCGGTAGTGCTCGACCACTTCGGGGTTGCGCAGATTGACCGGCAATCTGTTGGCCAGCACCAGCAAGGCTTCGCCAGCCGCGCCGACGCCCATGCGCATCATCGACTGCTCGGTAATCCCAGCCATGTGCGGGGTGACGATGACGTTGTCGAAGCCGAAATAAGGATGGTTGGGCGGTAGCGGTTGTGTAGCAAAAACATCGAGCGCAGCGCCGCCGATGCGGCCCTTCTGCAAGGCCTCGATCAGCGCGTTGTCATCGATCACCGGCCCGCGCGAAACATTGATCAGCAGCGCATCCGGCTTCATCCGCTCAATGCGCTCGCGGCTGATCAGCCCCCGTGTTTCGGGCGTCAGCGGGCAGCACAGAACGATGATGTCGCTCTGCTCGATGAGTGCATCGATCGACAGGAAGCCGACCCTGTCCGGCGCCGGCCGCATGCTGCGCGTCGTCGCCACCACATTCAGATCGAACCCATGGGCGGCGATGTGGCCAACCGCCTGACCGATCGCGCCGAGGCCGACAATGCCGATCGTCTTGCCCGCTAGCTCGCTGGCCACCACCGTGTGTTCGCGGCCCGCCAGCCAGCCCTTCGCACGCAAGTCGCGGTCCAACACACGGAAGCGCCTAAGCAGCGCCAGCGCCGCGAACATCACATATTCGGCGACAGATCGCGCGTTCACCCCCGGCACGTTCGCCACCAGCACGCCGGCCGCATTGGCCGCTTCCATCGGTACCATGTCCAGCCCGGCGCCGTGGCGGATCGCGGCCCTGAGCTTCTTCGCGCCTTCGAAAAGCGCCGCAGGCAAGGGAGCGCGAACGATGATGACATCGGCGTTCCTCGCCTCGGCGGCCAGCGTGGCCGCATCGAGGGCGGAAGCAACGACGAGTTCGCCGGCCCCGGTCAGCATGGAAGCGGCACGAGGGTGCAGTCTGTGTGTTGACAGGATCTTGGGCATTTCAGGCCTTTTCGAGCGCAGGGCTTTCCGGTTCCGTCCCACGCCCCTCGATCAGCCCCTTCCAGTAGCTTTCCGCGCCTTGCAGGTGGGCGCTCATCAGCGCCTGGGCGAGATTGCCATCGCGGCGCAGCAGCGCCTCGTAGATCTGGATATGCTCGGCATGGGAGCGCACGCTGCGTTCGGGATCGTTGAAATAGATCGGCAGGCGCAGTTCACCCATCATGTAGTAGACGCTGCAGATATTGTGGAAGACGCTGTTCTTGGTCGCCCGCACGATCTCGAGGTGGAACTCGCGGTCTTCCCGGGCAAGCCCTTCACCGGCGGCGATGCGATCCTCGGAGGCCTTCAGGATCTCGCGCAGCCGCTCGAAATTCTCCTCGGTGGCGCGTGAACAGGCAAGTTCGGCGGCCTTGATCTCGTGGATCTTGCGCAACTCGACCGTCTCGTAGATCTGGACGGGATCGAGCGGCAGGCCGGCGCGGGCGAACAGCGCCATCGCCTCGACGCTCGCCTGCTTCGTATCGATGTAGATGCCGGATTTCGCCCGTCGCTCGACGATGCGCATGGCCTCGAGAATGGCCAGCGCCTCGCGGATCTGGCCGCGGCTGACGCTGAAATGCTCTGCCAGTTCGCGCTCCGACGGCGTGCGGCCCGTCTCCTTGTCCGAATGGGAGAACAGATAGGCGGCGAGTTCCGCGAGAAGGTTCTTTTCTTTCATGTCAGCCGTGTTGGGCGTGCGCCTCCAGGAACCGCTCCGAAATGGTGAATCCCAGCCCGGGTCTATCAGGGATCGCTACCATACCGTCCTTTGCTTCGACAGTCTCTTCGATCAGATCGTGGATCATCGGGTTGGCGCCGAGCGAATATTCGACGGTGAAGCTCGCCGGCGACGCAGCGCAGACATGCAGCCCGGCAAAGAAGCAGGGCGCGCCGGCCCAAAGATGCGGCGCAAAGCGCAGATTGAAGGCGCTGGCGATGGTGCCGATCTTCATCGCCTCGCTGATGCCACCGCAAAAGGCCGGATCCGGCTGGAATATATCGGCGGATTTGAGCACGGCGAGGTCGCGGAAGGCATAGCGCGTCGCCTCGCTTTCGCCGGTGGCGATCGGAATCGAACCGCAGGCGCGCACCTCGGCCATGCCGGGCTTGTCGTCGGCGATCACCGGCTCCTCGAACCAGGCGAGATCGAGGTCGCCGGCGAGATGGATAAAGCGCTTGGCTTCGGCCACCGTGTAGGTGCCGTGCGCGTCGACCATCAGGTCGATATCGGGACCGAGCGCCTGTCTGGCGGCTCTGACGCGAGCGGCCGAGATATGTGGGGCGCCGTCCATGGCGCCGACGCGCATCTTCAGCGCCTTGAAACCGCCCTTGGTGATGTAGGACTGCAGCTGGTCGCCGATGGCTTCCGCAGTAGCCCAGCCGCCGGAAGCATAGGCCGGCATGCGGTCCAGCTTGCGGCCGCCGAGCAGCCGCCAGACCGGAACGCCGAGCGATTTGCCAAGAATGTCCCACAATGCGATGTCGACGGCGCTGATAGCGGCGATGCTCATGCCGCGTCGCGCCAATTGCGGCATGGCGTGGCCGGCGCGAGCGGCGCTGTCGTGGCGCGTGCCATTATAGAGCATCTCCCATATGACGCCGATGTCAGCCGGGTCGCGGCCGACCAGCTGCGGGCCGACCTCGTAGTTCAGCAAATGGACAAGGGCGCCGTAGCTGCCGGCGCTGCCGGCGGCATTCTTGCCCTCGCCCCAGCCGACCAGCCCGTCGTCCGTCTCGATGCGCAGGATGGCGGCGTCGAACGTCGCCACCTGACCGAAGTCGCTGCGGTGCTGCTTCGCGGCTTCGATCGGTATGCGGACCCACCAGGCTTGGACCGTCTTGATGCGCATGTTAATCCTCGGCCCGGCCGCGGTGAGGCGGAAGGGCTTTTCCAAACGGCTCGGCTACTTGATCAGCGGCAGCAGCGTTTCCGCGTTGATGCGCATCTGGTCGGTGTAGAATTTCTCCGTGAGCACGCTGGAGCCGTGGTCCTGAATGAATTTCAGCTGCTCCGGCGAGATGTCGACGGGGTTGCGTTCGACCATGTCGGGATAGGGGGCAGCCGGCGTGCGGTCGACGGGGGCGACGAATTCATTGGTCAGCGCGCCGTCATAGCCGATCTCCTTCAGCGTGCCGACGATCTTCAGCCAGTCGATCTGCCCGAGGCCGGCGGCGAAGCGGTTGTTGTCGGCGACATGGAAGTCGTACAGGCGCTTGCCGACCTGCCGGATGGCGTCGTAGACGTTAAATTCTTCCATGTGGATGTGGTAGGCGTCGAGGCAGACGCCGCATTCGGGACTGACCGCATCGGCCAGCGCCAGTGCCTGGGCGCCGCGGTTGAACAGATAGGTCTCGAAGCGGTTGAGCGGCTCGACCGCGATCTTGACGCCGACCTTCTTGGCGTGGGTGAAGCATTCCCGGGTGGCGTCGACCACCCATTTCCACTCCTCTTCCTCGGTGCCGTCCGGCACCACCTTGCCGACGGTGGCCGGAACCAGCGTGATGATCTCGCCATCAAGTTCGCTGACCATGGTCAGCACGTCCTTGACATACTGCACCGAGCGCTCGCGCTGGCCCTGGTCCTTGGCGGCGAGATTGCGCTCGCCCAGCATCAGCGTCACCGCTCCCCAGCAGCGAATGCCGTACTCGTTCAACAGTGCGCGCGTCTCCTTGGGCTTGTACTGTTCGGGTTCGCCGGAGATCTCGATCGACTCGTAGCCGAATTTCTTGATGCGCTTGAGCGTCGTTTCCAGCGGCTCCGCCCGCATCCAATTGTGCGTCGAAAGATGCATGGTCTATCCTTCCCAGAATCGCCTGTACCAGTTCGCCTGCGGCGCACTCTGCCGAAGCGTGCCGCATGATTCCTCCCCAAGGCGTCCCAGCATTTTTTGCAAACTGGTTCGACCAATTGGGCTTGAAGGGAGGTCTACAGTAATTTCATCTGGACGGCAAGAACTGCTGCCATCAAGCGTTGGCTCCTGTCTATGCTATTGATTATACTTAAACATGTGGCTTAACTCGGCATGGTTGCAGGACCGTCGCAGCGCGTCAAATGGCTTGACCAGATTTCGGCATTTGGTAATACCAGAATAGCAGCGCTGAGTGCGCTGTGCAAAGAGACCAAAGACGCTGGCCCTGTTTTCAATCGGCGCTATGCTTGGTCGTGAAACATAGGGAGATGCCGATGCCGACGACGATGAAGGGGCCTGGTCTGTTCTTGGCGCAGTTTGCGGGCGACGCCGCGCCGTTCAATTCGCTGGCCTCGATCACCAAATGGGCGGCTGGTCTGGGCTACAAGGGCGTGCAGATCCCGACATGGGACGCTCGACTGTTCGATCTCGAGAAGGCAGCCTCCTCCAAGGCCTATTGCGACGAGGTGAAGGGCATCTGCGCCGATGCCGGCGTCGAAATCACCGAACTGTCGACGCATCTGCAGGGGCAACTGGTGGCGGTGCATCCCGCCTATGACGCGCAGTTCGACGGCTTTGCGCCGGCTGCGGTGCACAACAATCCAAAAGCCAGGCAGCAATGGGCGGTCGAACAGATGAAGTTCGCCGCCAAGGCGTCGAAGAATCTCGGGCTCAAGGCGTCGGTGTCGTTTTGCGGCGCGTTGGCCTTCCCATACCTCTACCCATGGCCGCAGCGGCCGGCGGGACTGATCGAGGAAGCATTTGCCGAGCTGGGCAAGCGCTGGAAGCCAATCCTCGACGTCTATGACGAGAACGGCGTCGATATCGGCTACGAAATCCATCCGGGCGAGGACGTGTTCGACGGCGCGACATTCGAGATGTTCCTCGATGCGGTCGGCGGCCACAAGCGCTGCAACATCAACTACGACCCGTCGCACTTCCTGCTGCAGCAGCTCGATTATCTCGAATTCATCGACATCTACCACGAGCGGATCAAGGCGTTCCACGTCAAGGACGCTGAATTCAATCCGACCGGGCGGCAAGGCGTCTATTCCGGCTACCAGAGCTGGACCAACCGCGCCGGGCGTTTCCGCTCGCTCGGCGACGGGCAGGTGGATTTCGGCGGCATCTTCTCCAAGCTCACCCAATACAATTACGATTCATGGGCGGTGCTGGAATGGGAATGCTGCCTCAAGCACCCGGAGGATGGTGCTGCCGAAGGCGCCCCCTTCATCCAGCACCACATCATCAGGGTGACGGAAAAAGCATTCGACGATTTCGCCGGCGGCACGACCGATAAAAAGGTGCTGCGCGGCATGATGGGGATCTAGCACAGATATCCCTCCCGAGGGGAGGGTGGCCCGGAGGGCCGGGTGGGGTCGGTCCATGCCGAGCTTCATGCCCGGCGACCCCACCCGCGCTACGCGTCGACCCTCCCCCTCAAGGGGGGAGGGGTATCTCAGATAACGAGGGAGAAAATCATGGTTGGCGCATCGAAGACGGAAACGGGAGGCGGTCCGATCCGCTACGGCATGGTTGGCGGCGGACAAGGCGCCTTTATCGGCGCGGTGCACCGCATCGCGGCGCGCATTGATAACGAGTTCGTGCTGGTTGCCGGCGCCTTGTCGTCGAATCCGGAGCGCGCCAAGGCCTCGGCGGCCGAGCTTGGGCTCGATCCGGCACGCAGCTACGGCTCCTATGCCGAGATGGCCCAGGCCGAGGCCAAGCGGCCGGACGGCATCGAGGTGGTGGCCATCGTCACGCCGAACAATGTGCACGTGCCGGCCGCCAAGGCTTTTCTAGAGGCCGGCATCCACGTCATCTGCGACAAGCCGCTGGCGACGACGCTGGCCGAGGCAAAGAAGCTGGCCGCGCTGGTCGAAAAGACCGGCAAGGTGTTTGTGCTGACGCATAACTACACCGCCTATCCGATGGTGCGGCAGGCACGCGAGATGGTGGCCAAAGGACAGCTCGGCGATATCCGCATCGTGCAGTCGGAATATCCGCAGGACTGGCTGACCGAAGATCTGGCCGCCACCGGCCAGAAGCAGGCTGCGTGGCGCTCAGACCCCAAGCAGGCCGGTGCCGGCGGTGCGCTGGGCGATATCGGCACGCACGCCTACAACCTCGCCCGTTTCGTCTCCGGGCTGGAGCTCGATTCGTTGTCGGCCGATCTCGATGCCTTCGTACCGGGGCGGCTGCTCGACGACAACATCAATGTGCTGCTGCGCTTCAAGCCGGTCGGCGGGTCGCACTCCGCCAAGGGCATGATCTGGGCAAGCCAGGTGGCGCCCGGCCACGAGAACGGCCTGAAATTGCGCATCTACGGCTCGAAGGGCGGGCTCGAATGGGTGCAGGCCGATCCGAACTATCTCTGGTACACGCCGTTCGGCCAGCCGAAGCAGTTGATCACCCGAAACGGCGCGGGAGCGTTGCCCGTCGCCGGGCGCGTCAGCCGCGTTCCGCCAGGCCATCCGGAAGGCTATCTCGAAGGTTTCGCCAACATCTACCAGGAAGCCGCGCGGGCCATTCGTGCGGCGCGCGGGAAGGGCGGCAAGCCGGCTAAGGATGTCGTTTTCCCGACTGTGCAAGACGGCGTCGAAGGCATGGCCTTCATCGAGGCCTGCGTGAAATCGGCGAAGAAGAATGGAGCGTGGACGAAGCTCTGAAGGGGTGGTGATATTCAGGTGAGACCGGCCTGCAAATGGCAGTTTCCTGCGCTTCCGGTGCTCATGTACCAAAAGTACGCTCCGCTCCGGTTCTCGGAACCCACCATTTTCGGCTCGGCCTGACCTGAATCTCACCACCCCTCCGGCGATCGAGCGAATGAAGGGGAGGGGCGTCGATGAAAATCGGCATGTGCATGTTGTTGTGGACGACCAGTGTCACGAAAAAACACGAGCCGTTGTTGAGGGATATCAAGGCGACCGGCTTCGACGGCGTCGAGATACCGATCTTCTCCGGCACGCCGGACGACTACAAGAAGCTCGGCGAGCTGCTCGATCGTATCGGGCTGGAACGCACCGCCGTCTCGGCGATGGGCGATCCGGCGATGAATTTGATCTCGCCGGATGGCTCGACGCGCAAGGCCGGTATCGACTACATGAAATCGACGATTGATTGCGCTCAAGCGCTGGGCGCGAACACTTTGAGCGGTCCGCTGCATTCGACGCTTGGCGCCTTTTCCGGCAGCGGGCCGACGGCGGCCGAGAAAAAGCGCTCGGTCGCCTCGCAACGCGCCATCGGCGATCATGCCGGCAACAGAAACGTCACTATCGGGCTGGAGGCGCTCAATCGCTTCGAATGTTATCTGCTCAACACGATGGACGATCTGTCGGAGCATATCGACGCGATCGACCGGCCGCACGTCAAGGCGATGTACGATACCTTCCATGCCAATATCGAAGAAGCTGACCCGATCGGGGCCTATACGCGCAACCGCAAGAACATCGTCCATATCCATATTTCGGAGAACGATCGCGGCGTGCCGGGCCGCGGCCACGTCCCCTGGAAGGAGACTTTCTCCGCCATTCGCAAGAGCGGCTACGACGATTGGCTGACGATCGAGGCGTTCGGGCGTTCGCTGAAGGATTTGGCCGCGGCCACCAAGGTGTGGCGCGACTTTTCCGAAGGCCCGGAAGCTGTTTACCGCGACGGCTACAGGCATATCAGGAATGGATGGAGGAAGGCGCCCTAACCGCACGTCTGCGTAACGCCCCCGTCAGCCCTGGCCGGCCTGGATCCGGTTGTAGTCGTGGATCGTCCTGCTCAAGCGGCGGCGCAGGAAATTGGAAATGCTGTCGAAGATGAAAACGACGAGCAGGACCAAGAGCACCATGTAGAAGACATTGGCCCAGTTGGAATTGGTGCGCATCGCCTCCCAGAGCTTCAGGCCGATGCCACCGGCACCGACGGCGCCGATGATCGTCGCGCCCCTGGTGTTGGATTCCCACTGATAGAGTGTCTGGCTGATGAAGACCGGGATCACTTCCGGCAGCACGCCATAGCGCTGCACCAGCAAGCCATTGGCGCCGGTCGACTGGATGCCCTCGCGTGGCTTGTCGTCGATGTTCTCGAGGCCTTCCGAATAGACTTTGCCGAGCGTGCCGATCTCGGTGAAGAAAATCGCGGCGCTGCCGGCAAGCGGGCCCGGGCCGAAGGCGCGGGTGAAGAACAGCGCCCAGATCAGCATGTCGACCGAACGCATGAAATCGAAGAACCGCTTTAGCACCTGGCTAAGCAGGCCGCTCGGGGTGATGTTGCGGGCGGCGAAGAAGGCGAGCGGGAAGGCAACGATGCCGCCGAGCAAGGTGCCGAGAAACGCCATGACGATGGTCTGGAACAGCTTCGTCCAGACGTCGCCATGCTGCCATTGGGCGTTGTTCCAGATATTGTCGGCGGCCAGCGCAATGTTTGATGTGCCCGGCTTGAGCTGGGGTCCGGACATCAGCAACGAGACCACCTCGCCGGGCGACTTGCCGAAGAAGGGCGAGCGTGTGTCGAAGACGAAATTCGCCCAGCCGAGGAAGCGTTTGCGGACCTTGACGCGATCGACGGTTATACGGACCTCGCCGGCAAAGCCCATCCTGGCGACGATCTCATCGTCATGCGCGGTGATCCACTCCGGCACCGGGCCGGATATTACCGGTTTGCCGCTGGCCAAGGACACCGGCACCGTCTGGCCATTGGCGACCAGCGTCGCCTCGGTCTTGTCGAAGGTGACCGATTTGGCCCGGCCGTCGATCAGGATGGTGTAGGAGCCGTTGGCGTTGGTGATGACCCAATCGGGATGCGGGTCTTCGCCGAGCGCCGAAAAACGCGGATATCTGGGTGTGATCTGAGGCTGGTCGAGACGGAATTCCGGCTGCAGATCGTAGCTGATCCATTGCGTCAGGAAGAGCGGCAGGCGCTCCCAGTGCGATTCCCTCAGCACTTGCGGCAGGCTGAAGAACCACAAGGCGTAGAGGAGATAGAGCAGGATGCCGGTGAACAGGACCAGCGGGCCGAAGCGTTTGTACAAGGGCCGCCGGAACACTTGGGGAAAGCGCTCCTCGATCGACCGCATCTGATCGGCGGTCATTGCGGCCATGGGCAGTCTTCTTGTTGATTTGCCATGATCTTTTCCAAAAACCGGAATCCACTTTTTGGGATCATGGTCAGGCACCCATCATGAATGCCTGCTCGCCGACGAGCTTGCGGCGTAGCCAGGCGGAAAACTGGTCGACGAGGAAGATCGTCGTGAACAGCAGCAGCACCAATGCCAGCGTCTTGGCGCCGAAGCCGCGCGAGATGGAGAGCTTCAGTTCCTCGCCGATGCCGCCACCGCCGACCGCACCGATAATGGTCGAGATACGCACATTGATCTCGATCCTGAGCAGCGTGTAGGACATGAAATTGGGCAGCACTTGCGGCAGGCCGGCAAAGCGCACGCGCTCGAACCAGTTGGCGCCGACCGCGCGCAGGCCTTCTTCGGCGCGCATGTCGATGTTTTCGTTGATCTCGTAGAAGAGCTTGCCGAGAGCGCCGATGGAATGCAGGCCGATGGCGATGATGGCTGCGACCGGGCCGGTCGAGAGGATGGCTGCGAACAGGCCGGCAATGACGATCTCGGGGAAGGCGCGAAGCAGTTCCATGAAGCGCTTGACGACGAGCCTGAGCACCGGACTGGGCGTCAAGTTGCGCGCGGCGATGAAGGAAAAGGGCACCGCAAAGACAAAGCCGATGAAAGTGGAAACCAGCGCCACGTTAAGCGTGGTGAGCATCAGCTCGAAATATTCGGGTAGATAAAAGCCGCCCCAGAGATAGACGCGGCCAAGCGGGAAGTTGAACTCTTGGCTGCCCTTGTCGTGCGGCGATGCGATGTCGAACAGCGCCCGCCAGACGTCGTTCCAGTCCTTGGGAACAAGCCAACTAAGGAAATCCAGTATGTGCGGCAGCCGATCGAAGAAATGTCCGGCATTGGCCTCGTCGGCGAACCACATGGCTGTGCACATGGCGACAAGCAGTGAGCCGATGCCGAGCGCCGTGTAGAACCGGCGCAAGGACGTCTGGCGTCGCCAGGCGTCTGCTGCCTGCCGGACCGCGTCTGAACGAATTGTAGCGGCGAAGGTCATACGGGGTCACGAGCGGACACGCAAAAAGGGCGGCGACCGCATCGGCCCGAAAGTTGACTTTCGGAAAGCACGATGCGGCATCTAAGTGTTAGAGCGTACTTTGTGCGTCCAAGTGGACGCACGTCGCTCTAATGGACGCCGCCCTTTCCGCAATTGTCGTCAGCCGCCGATCGCGGCTTTGCGGGCTTCGACGATGACGCTGTAGAAGTCCGGCTTCACCGGAACGTAGCCGGTGAAATCGCCGCCTTCGATGGCCTCGAAGCAAGGCTTGTCCTTGGCCGGCAGGCTGGTGAAGAAGTTGGCGAGCTTGGCGCTCATATCGCCGCCGAGTGCGGTGCGCACGACCAGCGGGCCGTTCGGGATCGAGCCGGAGCGCCAGACTTCGACGAAATCGTTGGGGTCCACGGCGCCCTTGGCGACTTCCTTGTGGAAGGTGCCGGAGGTGTAGCCGTTCTTGAAGTCGCCGATGCCCGAGGAATCGTCAACCGCAACATCGACCTTGCCGTCGCGAACCGCGAGAAGGTTGTTCTCGTGGCCGCCATTGAACTGGGTCGAGGCGAAGAAGGTTTCGTTCGAAGCGCCAGTGTCCTTCGGGATCTGGGTCAGCGGGATCAGGTAGCCGGAGGTCGAATCCGGGTCGGCATAGCCGAGTTTCTTGCCCTTGGCCGACTTGATGTCGGTGATGCCGGACGACTTCAGCGCAAGGCCGATCGAATAATAGCCGGTCGCGCCGTCGGTCTGCTGGGTGGTGAGGATCGGGGTCACGGCGTTCGGATCCTTGAGGTAGACGCTGGCATAGCCCGACGCGCCAAGCTCTGCGAAATCGAGCGTGCCGCCGAGCAGGCCCTGGATAACGCCGTCATAGTCGGCGGCCGGGAACAGCGAGACCTTCTCGAAGCCGAATTCGGACTTCATGTGATCGGCGAGGCACTGAAAGTTGCGCAGCCGGTCCGCTTCGTTTTCACCGCCAAGGATGCCGATGCGGAATTCCTTGATATCCTGGGCGTGAGCGGCGCTTGCCGCGATAGCGAGCAATGAAACGGCGCCAAAAACCATCTTCCTGAACATTATCTCTCTCCTGTTGGTCCCGGCCTCGCGCCGGTAGCGTACGAATTTTTTGACAGGTGCCTTTGACGCGGGCGGGCGATCAGGCCGTTCTCAATATCCCGGGAATGCGGGCTCGAGCGGTCCGGCGGATGCAGCGATTTTCTGTTTGATGGCGACACTGGTGGAGGTGATGGCCTCGGAGATTTCGCCGCCATTGCTGTCGGCGCCGTAGACCATGCGCACGGCCTCGCGGTTGAGGGCTTCGGGCGGGCCGTCGAAGACGACCTTGCCGGCGGCCATGCCGATGATGCGGTTGCAGTAGGTGCGGGCCGTATCCAGCGTATGCAGATTTGTGATGACGGTGATGCCCTCGCGCAAATTGATGTCCTGCAGCGAATCCATCACCACCTTGGCGTTGAGCGGATCGAGCGAGGCAATCGGCTCATCCGCCAGCAACACCTTCGGCTGCTGCATCATGGCGCGCGCAATCGCAACGCGCTGCTGCTGGCCGCCGGAAAGCGTGCCGGCCGGCTGCAGGGCGGTGCGGGCGATGTCGAGGCGCTCGAGGGCTGCAACCGCCTCGGCGCATTCGCCGCGGGAGAACATGCCGAACAGGTTGGACAGGGTCGAGCGGTGGTTGAGCCGGCCGAGCAGCACATTGGTCAGCACGTCGAGGCGCGGCACGAGATTGAACTGCTGGAAGATCATGGCGCAGTCGCGCTGCCATCGCCGGAGCGGCGAGCCGCGCAACCCGGAGACCTCGACGCCGTTGAACAGGATGGATCCCTGGCTGGGATCGATGAGGCGGTTAATCATGCGCAGCAGCGTCGATTTGCCGGCGCCGGAGCGGCCAATGATGCCGACCATCTGGCCTTGCGGAATCGCGATGTGAACATTGCTGACGGCGGTGTTCTTGCCGAACCGGCGGGTGACGCCGCGGATTTCGAGCGTAGCTGACATGGTGCAGGCTCCAGTCCAATCGCAATTGAAGGTCTGTTTACCCTGGCTAGCGCAGCCGCATGAACCTGCGGTGTCGGAACGATGTCAGTTTTGTTACTGCCCACAGCCTGGAGCGGGGCGGGATCAACTCGGCGCGAGAAGCTCGAATGGTGAATGGTGAATAGCGAATGGTGAATGGTGAATGGTGGCAAGAGAGGCTTCCCTAAGCCTCGAAACCTATCCGTCCCGCCATTCACTATTCACCATTCACCATTCACGATCCCTTAGCCGCCATATTTCTCCGGAAACGTCTCCGCCGACAATTCCCGAAAATCGTCGAGCGCGGCGCGCAGCCTTGCATGGTCCCAGTCCCACCAGGCGAGCGCCTGGTAGCGCTCCGCGGTGCGGCGGTCGAAGCGTTCGCGGATCGGCTTGGCCGGTACGCCGGCGACGATGGTGTAGGGCGCGACGTCCTTCGACACCACCGCACCGGCACCGACCGCCGCGCCATCGCCGACGGTGACGCCCGGCAGGATGGTCGAGCCGTGGCCGAGCCAGGTGTCGTGGCCGATGGTGACGCGTTTGGCGCGGCGCTTGGCGAAGAATTCGCTCTCGTGCTCGGCGTCGTCCCAATAATCCGAGGCGCGATAGGTGAAATGGTGCAGCGTCGGCCGCCAGGTCGGATGGTTGGTAGCGTTGATGCGCACGCTTGCGGCGATGTTGGCGAATTTGCCGATCGTTGCGCACCAGACGCCGCAGTCCTGCATCATGTAGGAATAGTCGCCGAGCGTGCTTTCGGAAACCCGGCAGCGCTCGGCGATCTCGGTCCAGCGGCCAAGCGTCGAGTTCTCGACTTCCGCCGTCTCGTGGATCAGCGGCGCCTCCGACAGTTTCCTGGTCATGCGGCGATTTTCCCGGCGGCGAAGGCGGTCACGTCGATGACGCGGTCGGCGACCGCCTCACGCACGTCGTGATCGTGGAAGATGCCGAGCAAAGCGACGCCCGCTGCCTTCTTGGCGACGATCAGGGAAATCACCACATCGCGGTTCCTGGCATCGAGCGAAGCGGTCGGCTCGTCGAGCAGCAGGATCGGGTGCTCGGTGATGAAGCCGCGCGCGATGTTGACGCGCTGCTGTTCACCGCCGGAGAACGTCGCCGGCGGCAGCGCCCAGAGCTTCTCCGGCAGGTTGAGCTGCGCCAGCAAGGCGCGTGCCTTGCCGTGCGCGACCTCGCGCTCCTCGCCGCGCTCGACCAGCGGTTCGGCCACGACGTCGAGCGCAGAGACACGCGGCACGGTGCGCAGGAACTGGCTGACATAGCCGATGGTAAGCCGGCGCACGGCAAGCACGGTGCGCGGGCTGGCCGAGGCGAGATCGATGAGCCCGCCCTCGTGCTGGACGATGATCTGGCCTTCATCGGTGGCATAATTTCCGTAGAGCATTTTCAGGATCGAGCTCTTGCCGGCGCCGGACGGGCCGCCGAGCACGGCGCATTCGCCGGCCCTGATCGCGAACGAGACACCGGCGACCACCGGCAGTTTGATGCCGTCGCGCAGATGCATGGTGAAGCTCTTCGCGACATCGGAGACAACGAGCGGGGTTGCCATCAGAGGGTTCTCCAATCGTCATTCGTCTGCGGGCCAACACCCCCCTCTGGCCTGCCGGCCATCTCCCCCTCAGGGGGGGAGATTGGCTGTCGCATTCGGTTTCGCCATTCTCCTGTGTCGCAGAACGGGCGGGACATAAAAGCTGCTGATCTCCCCCCTTGAGGGGGAGATGGCCGGAAGGCCAGAGGGGGGTACGCCGGAGCAATCATCGTCACACCTGCAGAATCGAGGAGACAAGCAACTGGGTATAAGGCGCGCGCGGATCGTCGAGGACGCGGTCGGTGAGGCCGCTTTCGACGACGCGGCCGTCCTTCATCACCATCATGCGCTGCGACAACAGCCGCGCCACGGCGAGATCGTGGGTGACGACGATGGCGGCCAGGCCGAGATCGGTGACCAGGCCGCGCAACAGATCGAGCAGGCGCGCCTGCACCGAGACGTCGAGGCCGCCGGTTGGCTCGTCCATGAACACCAGCCTCGGCCCGGTGACGAGGTTGCGGGCGATCTGCAGGCGCTGGCGCATGCCTCCGGAAAAGGCGCGCGGCTCGTCGTCGATGCGGTCTTCGTCGATCTCGACACGAGACAACCAGTCGACCGCCGTTGCGCGGATCCTGCCATAGTGACGGTCGCCGACCGCCATCAGCCGCTCGCCGACATTGGCGCCGGCCGACACCGTCATGCGCAGCCCGTCGGCCGGGTTCTGATGGACAAAACCCCAATCGGTGCGCATCAGGAAGCGGCGCTCGGCCTCGCTCATGCGGTAGAGTTCGCGAAACTGGCCGTCGCGCATCCGGTAGCTGGCGGTGCCGGAGCTGGGCAGCAGTCGAGTTGACAGGCAGTTGAGCAAAGTCGTCTTGCCGGAACCGGATTCGCCGACCACCGCCAGCACTTCGCCCGGCCAGAGGTCAAAAGTGACGTTCTCGCAACCGACGCGCGAGCCGTAGGATTTGGACAGCGCCGAAACGCGCAGCAAAGGTTCGTCGGTCATTGCTTCTCCTTACCCTCCCCCTCGTGGGGAGGGTCGGCGCGTAGCGCCGGGGTGGGGGGTAAGGCGGTGGCAGTACCCCCACCCGCGCCTTCGGCGCGACCTCCCCACAAGGGGGAGGTAGGGGCGTTGCGCCGCTTCTCGCAATGATCGGTATCGGAGCAGACGAACATGTGGCCGCCATGATCGTCGAGGATGACCTCGTCGAGATAGACGTTCTCGGCCGCGCACAGAGCGCAGGGCTGGTCGAAGGTCTGCACCTCGAACGGATGGTCCTCGAAATCGAGGCTGACCACATCGGTGAAGGGCGGCAGCGCGTAGATGCGCTTTTCGCGGCCGGCGCCGAACAATTGCAAAGCCGGCGAACGGTGCATCTTCGGATTGTCGAATTTCGGCGTCGGCGAGGGATCCATCACATAGCGGCCCTCAACCTTGACCGGGTAGGCGTAGGTGGTGGCGATGCGGCCGTGCCTGGCGATGTCCTCGTAGAGCTTCACATGCATAAGGCCGTATTCCTCCAGCGCATGCATTTTGCGCGTCTCCGTTTCCCGCGGCTCGAGGAAGCGCAGCGGCTCGGGGATCGGCACCTGGTAGACCAGCACCTGACCGGCACTCAGCGGATATTCAGGGATGCGGTGGCGGGTCTGGATGATGGTCGCCTTGGCCGTCTCGGTGGTGACCGCGACATTGGCGACCTTCTTGAAGAAGGCGCGGATCGAGACGGCATTGGTGGTGTCGTCGGCGCCCTGGTCAATGACCTTGAGCACATCGTCCGGGCCAATGATCGAAGCGGTGACCTGGACGCCGCCGGTGCCCCAACCATAGGGCATCGGCATTTCGCGCGAGGCGAACGGCACCTGATAGCCAGGAATGGCGATGCCCTTGAGGATCGCCCGACGGATCATCCGCTTGGTCTGTTCGTCAAGATAGGCGAAGTTGTAGGTGGCGATGTCGGTCATGGCGATCGCTTCCGCTCTGTGCTACCGAATTGAGTTCCAAGACACGGAAAAGGGGCTGGGCTCCGATGACCCCGACCGGATGGATGCGCCTCGGGATCCTGTTGCTGGTGTTCGTCGGGGTGGTTGCCTTTGTGCTTCGAAGAATAGTTCTTCCTGAGCCGAGGGAAGGCGCGCAAGGCGAGACCATTGGCGGCAGTAGCGGTTACGGCGGATCCGGAGGCCATTCCCCAGACGGGGGAGGTCACGGTGGTGGAGCTAACTGAAGTCATTCCGCTGCCTGCCTCTTCTCTTCGTCCTTGCCGGCATTTTCGCGGGCGTCGTGCTCGGTGCGTATGCGGCGCACGAGGTCGAGCTCGGCCTGGAAGTCGACATAATGCGGCAGCTTCAGATGCTCGACGAAGCCGGTCGCCTGGACATTGTCGGAATGCGAGATGACGAACTCCTCGTCCTGCGCGGCGGCGATGACATCCTCACCCAACTCCGAGGCGCGCAGCGCGCGGTCGCATAGTGCCATGGCCATCGCCTTGCGCTCGCTCTGGCCGAAGACGAGGCCGTAGCCGCGGGTGAATTGCGGCGGCGCCTTGGCCGAGCCCTTGAACTGGTTGACCATCTGGCATTCGGTGACGCGGATGCTGCCGAGCGGCACGGCAAAGGGCAGTTCCGGCACGTCCAGTTCCAGTTCGACCTCGCCGATGCGAACCTCGCCGACGAAGGGATGGTTGCGCGCGTAGCCGCGCTGGGTGGAATAGCCGAGCGCCAGCAGAAACCCCTCGTCGCCGCGCGACAGCGCCTGCAGGCGGATGTCACGCGCCATCGGGAATTCGAGCGGCTCACGGGTGATGTCGCCGGGGACATGATCGCCGGGCATGTCGCCGTCGGGCTCGATCAGGCCTTCGCGGGCGAGGATGGCCGAGACGCGCGGCATCGCCTCCGCCTCGCCTGCACGCTGTTCCGGCTCGGCGACATCGCCGTCGGCAGCAAGTTCGGGATCGAGCAGCCGGTGGGTGTAGTCGAAAGTCGGGCCGAGCAACTGGCCGCCGGGCAGATCCTTGTAGGTCGCCGACACCCGCCGCTCGACCAGCATCGTGCCGGTGTCGATCGCCCTGGTGTAGCCGAAACGCGGCAGCGTGGTGCGATAGGCGCGAACCAGGAAGATCGCCTCGATCATGTCGCCGCGCGCCTGGACGATCGCCAATGCCGCCAGTTCCCTGTCGTAGAGCGAACCTTCGCTCATCACCCGGTCGACGCCGAGCGCCAGCTGCTCGACGATCTGGTCTAGACGAAGTGCGGGCACCGAACGGTCGCCGCGCCGGCGGTCGGCGAGCAGTTTGTGAGCATTGCGAATGGCCGTCTCGCCACCCTTTACCGCAACATACATGCTACGCCTCCATCATCTTGATGCGCGTCGTGCGCGGCAGGCAGGCAATTGCGTCGAACGTGGCGAGGATGATATCGACGCCACGCGGAAAACGCTGGTTGTTCTGCTTCCATTGCTCGACGAAATGGCGCGGCATTTGCGCCGGCGCGATCGTCGCCGTCTTCTCGATGCCCGGGCCTTCGAGCAGCAGCGCAGCGCCGGAGATGAGATCGCCGACCTCGAGGATCAGCGTCGTGGAGCGATCGGGATAATCCTGGGTGCCTTGCGAAAACCCGTCGAGCGCCATCATCTCGGCCGGCGTGGCGATCAGCGCGAAATGCGCGTCGGCCGGGGTGTTGGCCAGCGGCGCGCCGGTATGGAAGCCAAGCCAGGATTTCACCGCCGACACCTGCAAAGCCGGGTCGAGCCAGAGCGGCGTGTCGTTGTCGCACAGCGCCAGCGCAACGGCGCCGGCGGTGGCCGACAGCGGCGCCGGTGGGTGGGCAAGGGCCGGCAAGGGCTGGACGCTGCCCGGCCGCGCCATCGCGTCCATCACGGCACGGAATACGGTCTGGGCATTGAATACCGGATCGGCGAAGCCGCCTTCAATGGATTGAGCGGCGATATCCATCAGTCTTCTCCGCGCACCATGGTGAAGAAATCGACCTTGGTCGCCGCCGTCTCGGCGCGGCGCTGTTCACGCGCCTTGGCCAGTGCCGCCTGCAATGGCGCAACGATCCTGATCTCGACCTCATTGCGGTGGGCCGGGTCCTGCCACAGCGCATCGGCGATTGCCGCCAGCCTTGCCTTCTGCTTGTCGCGGCCGAGCGCGTAGCAGTGGCCGACATGGCCGGACGCAAGCCGCACCGTGGCACGGGTGACCGTCGCCTCGCCGACATTGAAAGGGGCACCACCGCCGCCGATGCGGCCGCGTACCGTAACCAGGCCGGTTTCGGGGCCACGCAGAAGTTCCGCTTCGCAAGGCAGGCCGGCTTCGTCCCAGAGGCGGACGATGTCGTCGCCGGCCGATTGCGCCAGCGTCGCCATCACGGCCTTGCGCTCGGCCTGCTCTCGCGCTTCCCGTCCTCGCATGGCGGTGCTCCTCGTCTGCGTTCATTTTGTCTATTGATATAGACAACTATACAAATTATATCCATTATCTAGCGCGTGTCCATGACGGGCACGTGACACGGGCCAAAAGATCGGCGCGAGGAATTGGGGCGGGAGATGATCGGACAAGCCAACAGCATCGAGCGGCGCAGCGGTGTCGCGCTGTGGCGGCAGATCGCCGATCAGATCCTGCATTCGATTGCCGTCGGCGATTTTCCCGAAAATGCGGCGCTGCCGCCGGAGATCGCGTTGGCCGGACGCTATGGCGTCAACCGCCACACGGTGCGCAGCGCTATCGCAGCGCTGGTGCAGGAGGGCGTGCTCAGGGCGGAGCAAGGGCGCGGCACCTTCGTGCTGTCGCGCAAGCGGCTGTCTTATCCGATCGGCGCCCGCACCCGCTTTTCCGAGGGATTGCAAGGACAGGCGTCCGAGCGGCATATCACCTTGCTCGCGTCATCGATCGAGCCGGCCAACCGTCGTGTCGCAGAGGGCTTAGGCCTTGCGACGGGGGCCGATGTGATACGCCTGGAAACGCGCGGCGAAGCCGATGGAATGCCGGTGTCTCGTGCGGCCGGCTGGTTCGATGCCAGGCGCTTTGCCGGCATCGATGCCGCCATGGCGGAAACCGGTTCGATCACCGCATCGCTGGCACGTTTCGGCATCGACGACTATCTCAGGCAATCGACTGTGCTGTCGGCGCGCCATGCCGATGCCGCCGACCTTGCGGACCTCGAGCTGCAGCCCGGCGCCATCGTGCTGGTGACGGTCGCCGTCAACGTCACGCCCGACGGTCAGCCGATACAGTTTTCGGAGTCGCGCTTCCCGGCCGAGCGGATCGAGCTCAAATTGTCGGCGCTCTGAGATGCGGCAGCCCTGGCATCATCCGACTTGAATGACGGCCTTGATCAGGCCGGACTTCTCATGCGCCCAGCGGGCGAGGTCGTGCGGCGTCTCGCCAAGCGTGGTGCGGTGGGTGACCAGCTTTGTCAGCGGCAGCGCGCCGTTGCGGATCGAGGCGGCGACATGGTCGAAATCGGCACGCAGGGCGTTGCGGCTGCCGATCAGCATCATCTCGCGCTTGTGGAATTCGGGATCGGAAAAGGCGATGTCGTCCTTGACGACGCTAACCAGGACCAGCGCCCCGCCGTGCGCGACATGGGCGAAGGCCGACTGCACCGACCGGGTGTTGCCGGTGGCATCGAAAACCACGTCGAAGCCGTCGCCGCCGGTTGCTTCCCGCACCAGGTCGGCAGCAGCGCCCCGCGAGCCGTCGAGGGTCGCGAAGCCGAGTTCGCTTTCGGCGAAACCCAACCTCTCCGCACTCATGTCGAGCAGCGTCACGTCGAGCCCGGCGATGCGGGCGAACAGCGCCGTGCCGAGCCCGATCGGGCCGGCACCAATGACCAGTGTGCGCGCACCTGGATCAGCGAGCGAGCGCCGCACGGCATGGGCGCCGATCGCCAGGAATTCGACGGCGGCGGCATCGGCCAGCGACAGGCCGTTTGCCGGATAAAGATTTTGCGCCGGCACCAGGATCTGCTCGCACATGGCGCCGTCGCGGTGGACGCCGAGCACCTCGATCCTGACGCAGCAATTCGGCTTGCCTTGCCGGCAGGCGATGCATTTGCCGCAGGCGAGATAGGGATTGACGATCACCGCTTCGCCGACGGCGAGATCGACGTCCTCACTAACCTCGGTCACGGTGCCGGAAACCTCGTGGCCCATGATGCGGGGATAGGCGAGGAACGGGTGCTTGCCTTCGAAGATGTGATAGTCGGTGCCGCAGATGCCGACATGGCTGACGGCGACCAGCGCCCAGCCGGCGGGGGGCGCGCCAGGCGCCGGACGGTCTTCGAGGACAAGTTCGCCGGGCGAGCGGCAGACGACGGCTTTCATGCTTCAATCCAGTCGGTTCATGGCACCGCCGGCCCTGCTGTCGCGAGGCCGGCGGTTATTGGGAGGCAGTCTATTTGCCGCGGCGGCGCAGCCCGTCGAAATAGACGATGACGATGATCAGCACGCCGGTGATGATGCGCTGCCAGAAGGCGTTGACGTTGAGCAGATTGGCGCCGTTGTTGATGGTGGCAAGGATGAAGGCGCCGAGCAGCGGTCCGTGCACGGAGCCGACAGCGCCGAACAGCGAGGTGCCGCCGATCACCGAGGAGGCGATCGCCTGCAATTCCCAGCCCTCGGCCTGTGTCGGATTGCCGATGCCGATGCGCGAGGCAAGCAGCACGCCGACGAAGGCCGCACACAGGCCCGACAGCGTGTAGGCCATGTAGATGGTGCGCTGGACGTTGACGCCTGACAGGCGCGACGCCTCGGCGTTGGAGCCGACCGAGAACAGATAGCGGCCCCAGCGGCTGTGGTGCAGGAAGATGTAGGCTGGGATGCCGACCAGGATCACCATCCAGAACAGATTGGGGACGCCGGCGAAGGAACTGCGCGAGAACGTCTGGAAGGCGTCGTTGTTGATCGAGATCGAGTTGCCATTGGTCATCAACAGACCGATGCCGCGCAGCGAGGTCAGCGTTGCCAGGGTGATGATGAAGGGCGGCAGGCCCATCTTGACGATGCCGAACCCATGGAACATGCCGATGGCGACGCCGACCAGCAAGGTGATCAGGATGGCGAGGAAAACCGGTGTGCCGGCGTTGATCAGCATCGCGACGATGACGGTGGCGAAGCCGACCACGGCGCCGACGGAAAGGTCGATGCCGCCGGTGATGATGACGAAGGTCTGGCCGACCGCCAGGATGGCGATCATCGACCCTTGCCGTAACAGGTTGGAGATGTTGTTGGCGGAGGCGAAGCTCGGCGTCGCCACCGACAGGATGATCCATAAAAGAACCAGCAGCGCCAGCAGTGTCAGCCCGAACAGGGCGTTGTAGTTGCGTTTCGGCCTTTCGGCAGCGATCGCCTCGGTGCTCATATCTTCCCTCCCGGTCTTTCTTGTTTCTCGGCCAGCGCCTGGGTGAGGATCTCCTCGTGATCAGCGGTACGAAACCCATGCGTGGCCACCAGCTTGCCGCGCCGGAACACGTGCAGCGTGTCGGCGAGCTCATAGACCTCGGGCAGGTAGGACGAGATCAGGATGATGCCGGCTCCCTTGGACAACAGCGCGCCGAACAGGCGGTAGATCTCGGCCTTGGTGCCGACATCGACGCCGACAGTCGGCTCATCGAAGATGAATAGCTTGGCGCCGTGGGCGAGCCATTTGCCGATGACGATCTTCTGCTGGTTGCCGCCGGACAGGCTGGAGGCCAGCGCGCCGCGCGTCGGCGTCTTGATGCGCAGGTCGGCGATCTGGCGATCGGCTTGCGCCTTTTCCTGCGCGCGGGAGATCAGCAGATTGCTCGAGATGCGCTTGTAGATCGGCAGATTGAGGTTGAGTCCGACCGGCAGGTTGAGGCAGAGGCCCTGGTCGCGGCGGCTTTCCGGGGCCAGCGCCATGCCGAGCCTGATCGCGTCATGTTCGGAATTGACCTTGACCTCCTTGCCCTCCCACAGGATCTGGCCGGCCGATTTGCGGTGCCGGCCATAGAGCGTGGTGACGAACTCGCTGCGCCCGGCGCCGATCAGGCCATAGAGGCCGACGATCTCGCCGGCACGGACGGACATCGAGACATTTTCGAAACCCTTGCCGGACAGGTTCCTGGTTTCGACGATGGTCGCGCCGGGGGTGAAATGCTCCTTGTGGTAGACCTGCTCGATCGAGCGGTTGATCATCATCTTGACCAGCTCGGCGTCATTGGTCTCGGCAATGTTCCTGGTGCCGACCAGCGTGCCGTCGCGCAGCACCGAGACGCGGTCGGCGAGCTCGAACACTTCTTCCATGCGATGGCTGATGTAGATGATGGTGACGCCTTCGCCCTTCAGCCGGCGGATCAGCGTGAACAGCTGGTCGGCCTCCTTGCGGGTAAGATAGGCGGTCGGCTCGTCGAAGATCAGGAATTTGGTGCCGCGCACGGTGGCGCGGGCGGCGGCGATCAACTGCTGCTGGCCGATGGTCAGGTCACCCAGCATGACATGCGCCGGCAGGTCGAAGCCGAGATCGTCGATGATCTTCTGCGCCTGCCTGATCATCGCCCGCTGCTGCAGGATGCCGAAGCGGGAATCCTCTTCGCCGAGGAACATGTTGGCGGCGACGGTGAGATGGCGGCACAGGACGACTTCCTGATGCACGGCATTGATGCCGAGCGCCATCGCCTCATGCGGCGTTGCCAATGCGGCAGGCTTGCCCTCCCAGATGACGTCGCCGGAGGTGCGCGGCATGACGCCGGTAAGAAGCTTGATCAGGGTGGATTTGCCGGCGCCGTTCTCGCCAACGATGGCGTGGATCTCGCCGGCCTTGAAGGCGAGATCGACCGGCTTCAGCGCATGGGTGCCGGGATAGCGCTTTTCCAGCCCGCGGAGTTCGAGGATGGTCCTGCCCGGTTCCAGCGTTGGGGCCGGATGGAGTTCCTGCGCCGTCGACATCATGACAATCCTCCCAGATTGGCCCCCAAAGATTGGCCTCGCGATTGGCACGAGTGGGATGTTTCCGGGGCGAAAGGCCCCGGAAACAGTTCACTTGCGGCTATGCTCAGTCGAGCTTCGGGTTGAGCAGCGCGTCGATCTTCGGATCCTTCATGTTGGCCTTGGTAACCAAATTGGCGCCGGTATCGACATTGGCCTCGACCTTCTCGCCCTTCGAGGCGGCGAGCGCCGTCTTGATGCCGTCATAGCCCATCCGGTACGGATCCTGAACGACGAGAGCCGAAATGACGCCGTCATTGAGGAACTTGATCAGCTTCTCGTCGCTGTCGAAACCGACCAGCCCGACCTTGCCGGCAAGACTGTTCTCGGCGATCGCCTGACCGACGCCCTGCGCCATGATCAGGTTGGAGGCGAAGATGCCCTTGAGGTTGGGGTTGGCGGTGATCAGGTCGGTGGCGATGTTGAGGCCGGTGGTGGCCTGGCCGTCGGCGTATTTGTCGGCGACCAGCTTGAGGCCGGGATATTTGGCGGCGAGCTGTTCCTTGAAACCCTGGGCGCGCTGTTCGAGCGAGCCGGCACCCGGAAGCGCGGTGATCAGGGCGACGTCGCCCTCGACCTTGCCGCCATTGGCTTCGCCGATGGCTGCGGCAAGGCCGTCAGCGGCGACGCGGCCGCCCTGGATGTTGTCGGTGGTCAGGAACGAGGTGAAGGCCTTGGAGTCGGCGCCGGAGTCGATGCCGATGATCTTGACCTTGGTGGCGGCCTCGTCGATCGGCTTGCCGAGCGCCTTGGCTTCGGTCGGCGCAATGACGACGGCCGCCGGGTTGCCGGCGACGGCATTTTCGAGGATCGAGATCTGGCCGTTGACGTCGGTCTCGGCCTGGGCGCCGAGCTCCGGCACGTTGACGCCGAGATCCTTGCCGGCCTTGCGGGCGCCGGCCAGAACGATCTGCCAGTAGAAGGACGTGGTGTCCTTGACGATGATCGGAATGGTCGCGTCGGCCGCGGATGCCGGCGCCGAATGCATCACGCCGGCAAGCATCGAGGAGGCTGCGAGAGCCACGAAGGCGCGGCGATTGAGAATGCTGGTCACGAATTTCATTAGGAGTCCTCCCTAAGTCGCCCGGTGAATGTTACGGAAGCTCCATTCGGATGGCGCGGCCCAAACGGAACTTTATCAATAAAAAACATTTACCGCATTTTGATAGTGCATCACCTCGGTCGGCGCAAGCGATGTTTGATGGCCGCTCGAATGGCTGGGCGGGAAAGCTTGCTCCCTCGGAACTCCGCTGCCAATCTCCTCCAATATGTCGCATGGAATATTAATTCCATCATCCAGTCAATATGGAATGTTCATTCTTTTTCGGGAGCGTTGGAACTGTGACGCCTGGCGATCACGTCCGGTGTTCGCGACTATTGCGCATGTCCGGCTTAGAGCGTCGCTCCGAGATGCCAAGGCACGAACTCGTTGTCGCCGTAGCCGAACTCTTCGCTCTTGGTCTTGCGGCCCGAAGCCGTCTCGACGATCAGTTCGAAGATCTCGCGGCCCATGCCGGCGATGGTCTTTTCGCCCGAGGCGATGACGCCGCAATTCACGTCCATGTCCTCTTCCATCGTGTGATACATGGTCGAGTTGCTGGCGACCTTAATCGACGGCGTCGGCCGGCAGCCGAAGCAGGAGCCGCGGCCTGTGGTGAAGACGATGACGTTGGCGCCGCCCGCCACCTGGCCGGTGGCCGAGACCGGGTCGTAGCCGGGCGTGTCCATGAACACCAGCCCGTGCCCGATGACCTTTTCGGCATAGCCGAAGACGCCGTTGAGCGGCGTCTGGCCGCCCTTGGCGACCGCGCCGAGCGACTTTTCCAGGATGGTGGTCAGGCCGCCACGCTTATTGCCCGGCGATGGGTTGTTGTCGATGGAAGCGCCATGCTTGGCGACATGGTCTTCCCACCATTTCACGTAGCCGTCGAGCTTGGCGGCGATCTCGGGGGTGGCGGCGCGATAGGCAAGCAGGTGCTCGGCGCCGTAGATCTCCGTCGTCTCGGAGAGGATGCCGACACCGCCGACGCCGGCCAAAATGTCGACCGCGGCACCCAGCGCCGGATTGGCGGTGATGCCGGACATGCCGTCGGAGCCGCCGCATTGCAGGCCGACGACGATCTCGCTGACCGGGATCGGCTCACGCTGAAGCTTGCCGACCTCCTCGGCGATCTCGGCCAGCACGATCAGCGCCTTCTCGACCGATTTGCGCGAGCCGCCGGCTTCCTGGATGTTGAAATGGCGTTTTCCCGCGGCAACGCCCTTCTGGCCGTAGAGGGTGAGCTGGTTGACCTCGCAGCCGAGCCCGACCATCAGCACACCACCAAAATTCGGATGACGGGCGTAGCCGGCCAGCGTGCGGTGTAGCACCATCATGCCGTCGCCGGTGGCGCTCATGCCGCAGCCCTGGCCGTGGACGATCGGGACGAAGCCGTCGATGCCGGGATATTGCGGCAGAAGCGTGCGGTTCGCCGCGTCAGCGATGGCGTGGCAGACGGTGGCCGAGCAATTGACGCTGGCGAGAATGCCGATGAAGTTGCGCGTGCCGGCGCGGCCGTCGGCGCGGCGGTAGCCCATGAAGGTGCGGGCGCGGTCGGCCTCGGTCGCATGCACTGCCTCGCTCGGCGGCACCACCGGCAAACGCCCGCTTTCGAAGACCAGATTGTGCGAATGGACATGCTCGCCGGGCGCGATGTCTTGCGTGGCGCGGCCGATCGCCTGGGCGTATTTGACCACGGCTTCGCCGGCCGCAATCGGCTTGATCGCCACTTTGTGGCCCGGCTCGATCACTGCGGCGGCGACGGCGCCGCCCGGCAGCACGGTGCCGATCTCGATGCGGCCATTGGCGACCGCGACATTGTCGGCGGGAGACAGAAGAATGCTGTTTGCGGCGTTCACGGGAGCTTCCTGGGTGTGTTCCTGGGTGCGCGAGCGGATTGACACGCGGCTCTTAACATATAATGTCTTTTATCGTGAAAAAACATTTTTGCGTCAATTGTTTTTTCGCCAGAGCGCGACGCGTCTTTTGGATGCGAGAAGCAGGCTCTACAACCAAAACTAGCGTTGCGCATGATGTTTTCCGAAAAGGTACCGGTTTCATGCGCGAGAAACGCTTCACACTGGCCGCAAACGCAGATGCGCCACGGGGCAGGGGATGTCGAAGAGCAACAACGTTTACAAGGACGCCTATAATCGCGGTCTGAGGCTGCTCGACGAAACCAGGAGCCTGCCTTCGGAGCCGGAGCTGGGTACGCTGCTCGGCGTCAGCCGCACGACGGTCCGCACTATCCTTGCGCGCATGGAAGAAACCGGGCTGATCGACTGGAACAAGCGCAGCAAGACGGTCCTGCGCGAACCGCGACCGGACGATTTCTTCCCCGAGGAAGAAACCGACACGCTGGCCGAGATCATCGAGCGCTCCTTCATGCGGCGGCTGCTTGCCAGCGGTGCCGAAGCCGGCATGCAGATCAACGAGCTCGAACTGGCGCGCGAGATCGGCGTCGGCACCACCAGCGTGCGCGAATTCCTGATCCGCTTCTCGCGCTTTGGGCTGATCGAGAAGCGCCGCAACAGCCACTGGGTGCTGAAAGGCTTTACCCGCGCCTTCGCGCTGGAGCTGACCGAAATCCGCGAGATGTTCGAACTGCGCTCGGCCGCAGCCTTTGCCGCTCTGCCCGAGGACAGCCCGGTGTGGGCCGACCTCGACCGCCTGGAAGACGAGCATCACCGGCTGGAGCGCGAGATCGCCGTGCGCTTCAACGAATTCTCCGAGCTTGACGAGCGCTTTCACCGGCTGATCCATCGGGCGTCGCACAACCGCTTCATCGTCGATTTCTACGACGTCATCGCCATGATCTTCCACTACCACTACCAGTGGAACAAGGCGCAGGAGCGCGAGCGCAACGAAGTCGCGGTCCAGGAGCATCTCGCCTATATCGCCGCGCTCAAATCGCGCGATCTCGCCAAGGTCGACGCCGCCTGCCGCAAGCACCTGAAATCGGCCCGCCACACGCTGCTGACGTCCATTCCCGAGGGCAGGCAGCCGCAACGCGCGTGATTGTGTTGCGTTGCCGCAGCAACGTTTTGGCGATTTTTCGGCCGCCGGCTCCGTGCTAGAGAGCTGACGTTGCTGCGTGAAGAGGCTGGTTCTTGACCATACGCCGGAGACGATGGAGCATGCCGGTCGCGTTCGCCGCGGCGTGGCTTTTCATGCTCCAGTCGATGTTCGGCGCGTTTGCGTCCGGCGTCGAGCCGAAAGCCTCGCAATTCGATGCTTTCGGCAACACGATCTGCACCCATGACGGTGCGGCGCAACTCCCCGCCGGCGATCCGCATCAGCAGCACATGCCGGCTTGCTGCATGCTTGGCTGCAATCTCGTTTCGGCGGTCTACGCGCCGCTGGATGCAGCCGGGAGCCTGGCTCGCAGCCTTTCCATCGAAACCATCGCCTTTTTCCTGCCGGCCTTCCGGCATCGCGATTTCGCCCGCGCCCGCACTCCGTCCAATCCGCGTGCACCACCGGCGACGGCCTGATCCGTTCTGGTTCGCGCCGCGCAACGCTTTGCCGGCGCGTTTATCGACATCGTTCGCGACCGGCCATCGGCGCGATCCCCCTTAAAGTCCACGGAGCAATCATGTCTCACTCTTTTCGCGCTGCCGCATCCAGCCGCAGGCGCTTCGCACTGGGTAGTTTCGAGCAGCGTCTCGGCGTCGCCCTTTGCGTTCTTGCCCTCCTGTTCGCCAGCGCCCAGACGGTGTTGGCACACGAGTTCAAGCTTGGCGATCTCGAGATCGGGCACCCCTGGTCGCGCGCCACGCCAGCCGGCGCCAAGGTGGCCGGCGGCTACTTCACCATCACCAACACAGGCAGTGCGGCGGATCGCCTGCTGTCGATCACCTCCGACATTTCGGCCAAGGCCGAACTGCACGAGATGGGCGTCAGCAATGGCGTGATGACCATGCGGCCGGTCACCGGCGGCCTCGAAATCCCGGCTGGCGGCAAGGTCGCGCTGGCGCCCAACGGCTATCATTTGATGTTCATGGATTTGAAGCGGCAGCCCAAGGAGGGCGAAACGTTCTCCGCCACGCTGACCTTCGAGAAAGCCGGGCCCGTGCAGATTGAATTCGCCGTGCAAGGCATCGGCAGCGCGGCGCCCCAGGACGACGACTGACTTGGCCGCTTCGAGAGGTAGCCTCATGAAGAAATCTCTTTTGCCCGGCTGCGTGCTTCTTGTCCTCGGGACCAGCGCGGCCTTTGCCCACATCACGCTCGAAACGCCGGAGGCGGCGGTGGGCTCGACCTACAAGGCGGTTCTTCGGGTGCCGCATGGCTGCGAGGGCAAGGCGACGACCGCGCTGCGCGTGCAGATCCCGGAAGGGGTGCTCTCGGTCAAACCGATGCCGAAGCCGGGTTGGACACTGCAGGTCAAGAACGGCAAATACGAAAAGTCCTACCAGCTCTACGGCCAGGCAGTGACCAGCGGCGTCAAGGAGATCGACTGGAGCGCCGGCAGCCTGCCGGACGAGTTCTATGACGAATTCGTCTTTCGCGCGACGCTGGCGTCCGACCTGCCGGCAGGCCAGATGCTGCATTTCCCGGTGGTGCAGGAATGTGACGGCATTGCAGATCGCTGGATCGAGATTCCGGCGGCCGGGCAGGCTGAGGACGCGCTGGAATTTCCGGCGCCCGGCCTCAAGCTGCTGCCGAAGACGTGATCCTTACGCGGCGCGCTCTATCCGAAAGAGCGCGCCGCTGTCTTTGTGGCGGTGACATGAGCGCGACATCCATCCTGCGAACGGCCTGCACAACCGGCCGGCTTGCCATCGGCCTGCTGGCTGCGATTGTGCTGCTTGCCACCATTGCCGCGCCAAACGCAGCCTTCGCCCATGCGGCGCTGATCAAGGCCGAGCCGGCTGACGGTGCGGTGCTGGCGCAGAGCCCGTCGCAGATGTCGCTGACCTTCAGCGAGCCGGTTTCGCCGCTGGTGCTGACGCTGGTGCGGCCCGACGGTACGTCGATCCCGCTGAGCTCTTTCCGGCTCAGCGGCCAGACCGTCGAGATCGACAATCCGCAGGCGCTGACGTCGGGCACGCATGTGCTGAGCTGGCGGGTAATCTCCGCCGACGGGCATCCGGTCGGCGGCTCGGTGCTGTTCTCGGTCGGTGCGCCGAGTGCTGCGCCGGCCGCCTCCGAAGCTGTCGACCGGGAGCTTCGAACGGCGATCTGGATCGGCAAGGTTTTTCTATACATCGGCCTGTTTTTCGGTGTCGGCGGTGCCTTTGCGCTAGGCTGGCTGGCGCAAGGCGGCCGATCCGGCCAGAACATGATCGTCGCCGCGATCCTGTGCGGGCTGGCCGCCGCACTCTTGTCGCTCGGTTTCCAGGGGCTGGATGCACTCGGCGCGCCGCTTGCCCTGCTGGCGCAGCCGGTCATCTGGCAGACCGCGCTCGGTACCAGCTTCGGCTGGACGGTGCTGATCGCGCTGATGGCGCTCGCCCTTGGCCTGCTATCGCTGGTCGTGCCGCCCGCCGACGCAAGGCCGCTCGCCTTGGCCGGACTGGTCGGCGTCGGCGCTGCACTTGCCGCCAGCGGGCATGCCAGTGCCGCCGAGCCGCAATGGCTGACAAGGCCGATGGTGTTTCTGCACGGCGTCGGCATTGCTGTCTGGGCCGGAGCGCTGACGCCGCTCGGTCTAGCCTTGAAACGGCAGCCGGCCGAAGCCGGGCCGTTGCTGCGCCGGTTTTCGCAAGCGATCCTGCCCGTCGTGGTCGGGCTTGCGGCAGCCGGCATCGTGCTCGCCGTCATCCAGGTGAAAACGCCGTCGGCGCTGGTCCATACCGCTTATGGCCGGCTGCTGCTGCTCAAGCTGGTGCTGCTCGTCTTTCTGTTCACGCTCGCCGCCGTCAACCGCTTCAAGCTTACGGTCCCCGCCGAGGCGGGAAAGACGGTAGTCCAGAGGCGACTGGCCCGCTCGATCGGCATCGAGGTGCTGATCGTGGTCGCGATCTTCGGCATCGCCGCCGGTTGGCGCTTCACGCCGCCACCGCGCGCGCTGGCGATCGCCGCCGCACAGCCGGCATCGGTGCATATCCACACGCTGCAAGCGATGGCCGATCTCAGCATTGTGCCCGGCCATACCGGGCCTGTTGCCGCTTCGATCTTCATCATGACCGGCGATTTCGGCCCGCTCGACGCCAAGCAGGTGACGCTGGTCCTGTCAAAGCCCGATTCCGGTGTCGAGCCGATAAAACGCCCGGCGACGAAGCTTGGCGACGGCACCTGGCGGGTCGACCAACTCGTCATTCCGGTCGCCGGCCGCTGGACGGCGCGGCTCGATATCCTGGTCTCGGATTTCGAGATGGTGAAGATCGAAGCGCCGATCGATATCCGGCCATGAAGACAGCGCTGGTCCGCGCAACACAATTCGGCGAGACGGTTGACGCGGCCGCGAACCCCCGTCAATCATCGTCATCAAGAATGGGCATCCAACCCAATCGCGGCTCAAAGCAACAAGATCCGAAAGCAGGGAAGAAACGATGGAAAAAGCCGAAATAGGCCTGATCGGCCTTGGCACGATGGGCTCCAACCTGGCGCTCAATATCGCCGAGAAGGGGCACCGCATCGCCGTCTTCAATCGCACCGCGGCGCGCACCGATGCCTTTGTCGAAAATGCCGGCGCGCTTCGGGATAGGGTGGTGCCCTGCTACAGCCTCGAAGAACTGGCCGCCGCGATCCGGCCGCCGCGGCCGATCATCATCATGGTGCTGGCCGGCAAGCCGGTCGACGAGCAGATCGCGGCATTGCGCGGTGTGCTGTCGGCCAACGATATCGTCATCGACGCCGGCAATGCCAATTTCCGCGATACGATGCGGCGCTTCTCCGAGCTTACCGATTCGGGCCTGACCTTCATCGGCATGGGCGTGTCCGGCGGCGAGGAGGGCGCACGCCACGGTCCCTCTATCATGGTCGGCGGCACCGAAGAGTCCTGGAAGCGCGTCGAAAAGGTGCTGACCGCGATCTCGGCCAAGTTCAAGGGCGAGCCTTGCGCGGCGTGGCTTGGCACCGACGGCGCCGGCCATTTCGTCAAGACCATCCACAACGGCATCGAATATGCCGACATGCAGATGATCGCCGAGATCTACGGCATCTTGCGCGACGGGCTCGGCATGGGGCCGAAAGAGATCGCTGAGGTGTTTTCCCAGTGGAACACGGGCAGGCTCAATTCGTACCTGATCGAGATCACCGCCAAGGTGCTGGCCGCCGACGATCCCAAGACCGGCAAACCGGTGGTCGACATCATCCTCGACCGCGCCGGCCAGAAAGGCACCGGCAAATGGTCGGTGATCGAGGCGCAGCAGCTCGGTATCCCGGCCACCGCGATCGAAGCGGCTGTGGCGGCACGCGTACTGTCGTCGATCAAGGACGAGCGGCTTGCCGCCGAAAAGGTCTATGGCGGCGGCGTGAGCAAGATTTCCGGAGACAGGGACGCCCTGCTCGCCGATCTCGAGCTGGCTCTGTTTGCCGGCAAGATCGCCGCCTACGCGCAAGGATTCGCGGTGATGAGCGGCGCGTCGAAGGAATTCAACTGGAACCTGCCGATGCCGGTCATCGCCAAGATCTGGCGGGCCGGCTGCATCATCCGCTCGCAATTGCTGGATACGATGGCGGAGGCCTTCGGCGGCGGCGGCGCAGCCACCAACCTGTTGATGGCGCCGGCTTTCGTCTCATTGATGCAGGAGGCACATCCGTCGCTTCGCCGTGTCGTCGCAAGGGCGGCCGAAGCCGGCTCGCCGGTGCCGGCCCTGTCATCTGCACTTGCCTATTTCGACAGTTACCGGCAGGGCCGCGGCACCTCGAACCTGATCCAGGCGCAGCGCGATTTCTTCGGCGCGCACGGCTTCGAGCGCATCGATGGGCAGGGCGCTTTCCATGGCCCATGGGGAAGCGGCGCGGCGGGTTAGCGCCGCATTATCGGCCGCTCCGCCGTCTCGTCGACAAATCTAGGAGCTGCCGCTGATCGTAACGATCAAACATGACCTGATGGCAAACGAACTGCTGGCTTCTTATCAAGACTCCCCACGGAATGGTAGCGCGGGAATGCCGTTTTGCCGCCAGCTAATGTGCAGATCCTGCTTACGGGCGCTTGCTAGGCTCTCATGGGTTCCTTCGTGGAAGGAAGTCCGCAACTCTCATTCATGCTTTAGGCGCTCCCACTCGCCGATCAGCGACCTGTAATTTTCACGGAAAACCGCCTCTTCGTTACCTTGCAGCGGCGTCGTTTGCGGCGAGTAGAATGTCCGACGAAGAGCGTCGATAATACGCATGTCACCTGGATCAAGTTCCGTCAGCGCTTGTTGCATCACCCATAGGCCCAACCTTCCGCCCTCTTCGGGGAGCGCCGGTTCTTCGCTGAAATAGGGGTACACGACGCGGGTATATTCACTCCTGACGCGCGCGTGAAGCGCATCCCTTATGCGAATTGTGCCACCTAGATACTCAATTCGCAGGTGACCGTGCACGCTTTGGGGGACGATTTCAACTGGTTCGTTTGACCAACGCAACTTCGCACTGAGCAATTCGAGGACGCCGTCTTTCAGCAGCGGGTATAGTCGCCTAAAACTCCTGTTTGACTTTATACGGTCGTCAGTCAGTTGTGTTAGATCACCGTCGCCCGATATATGCCGTTTGACGTCTGACCAAAAAGGCAAATAGAAATCGCCGCCTCGGCTTCTAGTGCCGCCGGCTTCTTTTATGCGGTCAAGCCGAATATCCTCCTTCAAAATTGTCCGCCGCAACGACTGCGGCGCATAGAACAATTGCAGCGCCTTTCGCAGAGGAATATCCAGAACAGACATATGTGCCCCGCTTAGTGTAGATTGCAGCCAAGCATCACTTCAAATTTTCTGTCGACACAAGGGATAAACCGGTTTCTTCACTCGATAATTAGGCTGGCAGGTGCACAGAAATGAAAACCCTGTTTCCAACGGTTTGCTCTCCAATGCTGGCGGATGTCGTTTCGCGACCCCGTCAGTTCGCCCAAACCTACTTCTTCCTAGCCACTTGAAGTGGCGGCTTCATCAGCACCAATGGATACGTCCCTTTCGAATCCAGAAGTGAGATTTATACCCTGTGTTTCTTCACACTGAGGGGCACAACGTCAGACGCACCACACCGTCCAGGTCAAAGTACACCGAGGTTTTTGCTCCAGAATAATAACATCTCGATAGTCGCGCAGCGTCGATCCTTAAAAGATCCGAGGGACCGACTGCGCGGAGCGTTGAATCGGGCGATACAGTGGAACAGTATGCCGCATATATATTGGGTGGACCGTCATGCACATAGCCCGGCTTCAGATACGGAACTTCCGCAATCTTCCGAATGTCGATGTCCCGTTAGACCGCAACGTGGTCATTCTAGGCGAGAACCGCGTAGGTAAGAGCAACCTTCTCCATGCGATGCGGCTAGTGCTCGACGCGAGCCTGCCCGACAGTGCGCGGTACCTCAAGCTCAGCGACTTCTGGGACGGCTTGTCGGCCGGGGAACGTGAAGCGGGGCCAACCATCGAAGTGCATATCGATTTCGGGGACTTCGACGGTTCCCCGGCGGTTGCCGCCTTACTGACCGACTATCGCCTCGCTGCTGACCATACGGTCGCTCGACTGAGCTACGTGTTCCGCAAAAAGCATGGCGCCGGGAAAAGCCCCACCGAAAGCGACTACGAGTTCAAGATCTTCGGCGGCGGCGTCGAAACTCGCGGGCTAAGCCCCGACTTGCGAAGGCGCATCTGTCTCGACGTGCTCCCGGCACTTCGCGATGCTGAGAGCGAACTTGCGACTTGGCGCGGTTCTCCACTGAGGCCCCTGATCGATGATGCAATCTCCAAAGTCGATACCGCGAACCTCAACAAGGTCAGCACGCAGATCAACGCCGCAACAGCCTCGCTCACCGGTCTCAAGCCCATTGAGGACCTAGAGAGGAACCTGCGGGCGCAGATGGTGGCGCTGGCTGGCGACCATCACGACATCAAGGCCAAGTTCGGGTTTGCCTCGACCGACCCGCTGCGCCTATTTCGCAGCATAAAGTTGCTCATCGACGAAGGGCTGAGGACGATAGGCGAAGCGAGCTTAGGATCAGCCAATCTCGCACTTCTGACCCTGCGCCTCGCTGAGTTCGAGTGGCGCCGGACGAAGAACGAACGCAATTTCACAATCGTCGCTGTCGAGGAGCCCGAGGCGCATCTACACCCTCATCTGCAACGAAAGGTCTTCAGCGCTCTGTTTGCCGAGCAGCAGGCCGAAGGCGAGGAGATCACGCGAAGCCTCATCCTGACCACGCATTCTCCAAGCATCGCGAGCGTAGCGCCGATACGGTCCCTCGTTCATCTGCGCGACACGGGCGAGTCATCTGCCGGCGCATACTCGGTTGCAAAGCTTCCGTTGTCGAAGGAAGATCTGGACGATCTGGAGCGATATCTCGACGCCACCCGCGCAGACATGCTTTTCGCTCGCGGGATCATCTTCGTGGAAGGCGATGCCGAGAGCGAGCTGATCCCGATCTTCGCCGAGACCATGGGCCATCATCTCGACGAGCTTGGGGTGTCGGTGTGTTCGGTGGGAGGGACGAACTTCGCGCCCTACGCCAAACTCGCCGCGGCGCTGCACATCCCGTTCGTCATCATCACCGACTGGGATATGAACAAGGAGGGCATGTCCGTAGGCTGGCGGCGTGCCCTCACGCTTGTGCCTCTTATCCGTTCGGCCGACGGTCGTGCTCCGCTTGAACCGCCGGTCATCGAGCAGATGACCAAGGATGTGGGTGAGCTGCATAAGAGGGCAAAGGAACACGGGATCTACCTTAATGGTTCGACGCTCGAGACAGAGATCGCGAACACTCCCAACCTCTTGCAGCCGCTGCTAGGTGTCCTGGCCAAGCAGGACTTCGGTCTTGTCCTCACTGCCCGAGTGACAGACTGGCAGCAGACACCCGCCAATCTCGATCCGCACCAGTTAATGCTGATGATTGGGTACGTCAGCAAGGGCCGATTCGCGACACAATTGGGAGAGGCTCTGAAGGGGCTGGCACCTCCGGCGTACATTACCGACGCGATCAAGGATCTGCTGGGCAAGCTGGAATGACCGACACTCGGCTTTTGGAGGAAGCGATCGCCGCCCTGGGCGACAATCAGGAACAACTCGGCGCCGTCAATGCAAAGGGCCACTGTGTGGTGTTGGCTGGCCCCGGTAGCGGGAAAACCAAAACACTGACGACGGCGATGGTACGGACACTCATCGAGGACGTGCTTGAGCCCCGCGGGATTGCCTGCATCACCTACAACAACGAGTGTGTGCTTGAGCTGCAGGAGCGCTTGGCGAAGCTCGGAATCGAAGAGAACCGGTATGTGTTTATCGGCACGGTGCATAGCTTCGCGTTTACCCAGATCCTCTTGCCATATGCGCGTTGTGCCATGCCGGAGCTCACCGATGCCCGGCCGGCGACCGACGCTGAGCGCCGGGGTGCGGTGGAACGTGCATTTGCCAAGACGATCGGCGGACCCGGCAATCCCCACGAACGCTGGAAGTTCGCAGCCGAGAAGAGGCGCGACCAGGTCGACCGCGACGCGCCAGAATGGGCTAACAATCCCGAGCTAGTTGCGTTCGTCGAGGCCTATGAGGCTGACCTACACGGTCAGGGACTCGTCGATTTCGACGATATGCCGCTCCTCGCCTACCGCCTGGTTAAGCAGCACCAATGGATACGCAATGCGGTGCGCGCAAAGTACCCGGTCCTCTTCGTCGACGAGTACCAAGACCTCGGGCATGCGCTACACGAACTGGTGCTGTTGCTCTGCTTTGGCGCGGGGATCCGCCTATTCGCCGTCGGCGACGCAGATCAATCCATGTACGGGTTCCAGGGCGCGGCACCGGAGCTTCTGAAGAGCCTAAGCGAACGAGACGATGTGATCCCCATCCGACTGCGCTTCAACTACCGCTCCGGTACCCGCATCATTGCGGCATCGCTTGCAGCACTTGGAGAGGCCAGGGACTATCAGGGCAGGCCGAACGCCGGCATTGGCACTGTCGATTTCCACGGCGTGGCAGGTGATCTCGACACTCAGGCTGACTACGTTTTCAAGAAGCTTCTACCCCCGATAATGGCAGCCGGGACACCGCTCAGCGAGATTGCAATACTCTATCGAACGGTCAAGCAGTCCAATTCGCTTGCCCTCGCAGCGGCAGTAGGGGGAGTTCCCATCGTAAGGGCTGACAACAATGCTCTGGTAAAAAGGAGTCTGCGGCTCAGCCGATTTTTGGAGCGCGCTGCGGCATGGCAGTCGGGGGGCTGGAAATCAGCTGATCCGCCTTTTCTTGACCTCGCGCGCGAAGCCAGCTCCCTTGTTTACGGGTCAGATGCTTCAAATCTGGAACGTGCCGATATCCGCGACGAACTGATGAGATTTCTCCATAAGGGTATTGGGACCGACCCCGATGCGCACAAATGGCTCCAGAATTTCGAGGATGAAGTAGGAACGTCCTGGCGTGCCCGCGCACGAAATCCAATGGGGGATTGGAGTGGCCTGGACCGTATGCGGGAGCGGACTGACCCTGAAACCGGCGACATCCACATCCCGCTCTCAACGTTCGCCGGGTGGGTCGAAGGAGAAGGTCGTCTGACGCTAAGCACGCTGCACAGCGCGAAGGGACGTGAGTGGGACGTTGTGATCCTGTTCGCAATGAATGCGGACGTGATCCCGCACTACTACGACAAGACTGTGGGCCAGAAACTCGAGGCGCGCCGCCAATTCTACGTCGGGGTGACGCGGCCGCGTAAGGCTCTGCACATCGTTTATCAGGAAGGAAACCACTCGCCGTTCGTCGCTGAGGTCTATCAACGACTACAGGCGAGCGGCTGAACTCGGGGGATAGCTGCTGAGCCTGCGGCCAAACCGGTTGGCGCAATGTACCAATAGTCGTTGTTTCTCTCTTCATCGCGAAGTGAGTGACAGCGCTTTCTAAGCCGCACTGGATGCGCTGACGCCTCGCCGTCAAATATCGGCGGTTTGGAGCGCGAGCGTCCCACCCGATAGTCATTGAGCTCAACACCCCTCAAGACGCGATTGTCAGTACATGCCGTCAGAATTGCATGGGAACACACTGTCCGCTCGGGCCAAGAGTGGCCATAGTTGGCAGAGAACCGTACGTCCGTTCGTGAGACTGCAGCTCCAAAGCTGACCTTCCGCTTCCGGCCCAAGATTGCCAGTCAGCAGCGCGCATTTTGCAGCCAAGTGGAAGCACTTGGCGTCGCAGAAATGCAATTTGAACATATCCCGCTCACGCCGGGCGGCGATAGGCCTGCACTTCGCCCGGCTCGCTCAGGCTTTGCAGGGTGCCGGGTGCGGCGCCGCCGATCCAGCCCAGCACCGAGCGGGCGAGTTCGGCGCCGGCCAGTCGGAAGTTCTCGTTGACGACCAGCAATTCGCTGCGAAACAGGTGCAGAAGCTCCGACGATTGTTTGGACACCACATCGACATCGCGGCCAAGCTTGAGGCCGGCGTCTTCGATGCCGGCGACGATGGCGAGCGTCGCGGCGGCGGCGCTGCTGATGAAACCGTCCGGGCGGCTTTCGCGGCGCATCAGCTGCGCGGTCCGCATTCTGATCTGCTCGATCGAATGATCGATCGAAACGGTGTTGAACGGAATCTCGCTGGCGCCGACCTCGCTCAGCGCATCGGCAAAGCCTGCGAGCGTGTGGCCGTGATAGGTCAGCTCGACCGGCGGCGCCAACAGAGCCAGGCGGCGACGGCCGAGGCCGGCCAGATGGCGCACCGCCTCGGCTGCGAAAGCGTAATTGTCGAAATCATGGTAGGGATGGATCAGCCCCATATCGGTGCGGCCATGCGTGGCAAAGGGGATGCCGCGCTCCAGCATATAACGGGCCCTCGGATCGTTCGGCTGCGTGCGCGAAATGATGACGCCGTCGGCTGAACCGGTTTCCACGAGGTAGCGGATCGGGTCGAGCGGATCCTGCGAGCGCGAGTAGGGTGTCACGATCAAATGGTAGGGCGTGTCGGCAATGACTTCGGAAACGCCGTAGATGATATCCGAGACAAAGCTCATGATCTCGTGCTCGGTGTTGAGCACCAGGCTGATGACATTGGTCTTGCCGGTGCGCAGGCGGACGCCGGCACGGTTGGGCCGATAACCAATCTGCTTGGCGACAAGCTGGACGCGCCGCCTGGTCTCGGCGCCGATCTCGGGCGCATCCTTCAGCGCGCGCGACACGGTGGTGACGCCCAGCCCGGTCATGAAGGCGAGCGTCTTCAGTGTCGGCCGGCCCTGGCCCGACGCTTCGTCGGCCTTCTCTTTTTGGTGCCTGTTCATTCATCCCGCCCCGTCAGGCGCATAACAGTTGCCGGACAGGCCGGCAATCGGCGGGCCGCGGGTTCACCGCGGACCCTCACCGAATGAAACCGCTATATACTGAAACGTTACAGATTGTCACGACCATCGCCATATCACTGGTGACAGATGCAGAACGAGCGGTGCTGCAGTCGGTGCAAAACCGTGATTGGAACGGGCTTTTCCGATTTTTTGGCGTCGCAGCATTCCATTTTGCAGTGCAACCCCTCTTGTTGCGATGCGGTAGGCCGGCGAGCCGTGCGATTTTATTCGCGCTTCGAAAAAACTTGATGCCACCTTCGCCTGAGGGGTTGCGCGCCTCAAGCAATTGCCGTATCGAAAATCTGTAACGTTTCAGATTCTGGGAGGAACGAAATGCGATACCAACTCATGACTGCTGCGCTGGCTGCGACGGTCGCGCTGCAATTTGCCGGCCCGGCGGCCGCGACGGATCTGGAAGTCACCCATTGGTGGACCTCCGGCGGCGAGGCGGCGGCGGTCGCCGAACTCGCCAAGGCTTTCGACGCAACCGGCAATCACTGGGTTGACGGCGCCATCGCCGGCTCCGGCGGCACGGCGCGGCCGATCATGATCAGCCGCATCACCGGCGGCGACCCGATGGGCGCGACCCAGTTCAATCACGGCCGGCAGGCGGAAGAATTGGTGCAGGCCGGGCTGATGCGCGACCTCACCGATCTCGCCACCAAGGAAAAGTGGACGGAAATCGTGCAGCCGAAGAGCCTGCTCGACGGCTGTACCCTCGACGGCAAGATCTATTGCGTGCCGGTCAACATCCACTCCTGGCAGTGGCTGTGGCTGTCGAACGCGGCCTTCGAAAAAGCCGGCGTGCCGGTGCCGAAGAACTGGAATGAATATGTCGCTGCGGCGCCCGCGCTTGAAAAGGCAGGCATCCAGCCGCTAGCGGTCGGCGGCCAGCCCTGGCAGGCCTCCGGCGCTTTCGACGTGCTGCTTGCGGCGGTCGGCGGCACCGACGCCTTCCTCAAGGTCTACAAGGACAAGGACGCGGAATTCGCCGCCGGGCCCGAGGTCGCCAAGGTCTTCAAGGCCGCGGACGACGCCCGCAAGATGGCCAAGAACACCAATGTGCAGGACTGGAACCAGGCCACCAATCTGGTCATCACCGGCAAGGCCGGCGGCCAGATCATGGGTGACTGGGCGCAGGGCGAGTTCCAGGTTGCCGGCCAGACCGCCGGCAAGGACTATACTTGCCTTCCGGGCCTCGGTCTCAACGAGGTCATCGCCACCGGCGGCGACGCTTTCTACTTCCCGCTGCTGAAGGATCCCGAAAAATCGAAGGCACAGGAAGTGCTGGCCCACACGCTGCTCGATCCCAAGACGCAGGTCGCCTTCAATCTCAAGAAAGGTTCGCTGCCGGTTCGCGGCGACGTCGACCTCAAGGCGGCGAACGACTGCATGAAGAAGGGGCTCGAAATTCTCGCCAAGGGCAATGTCATGCCGTGGACCGACCAGCTGCTTTCGCAGGATACGCAGAAGCAGAAGGAGGATCTTTTCTCCGAGTTCTTCGCCAAGCAGGACATGACCGTGGAAGATGCGCAGAAGCGCTTCGCCGCCATTGTCGGTTCGGCCGATTGAGCGATCGACCGACCGCCTCACTCCCGCCCCTGCAAACGCAGGGTCGGGAGCTCGGGTCAAGGCCTCTTGACCCTCCGGCCCTTACCCGATCCAGCGCGGCTGTGCAGATGAGCAAGAGCGAACGCCCTAGCCAACTCTTTCGCAACCTCAATGCGAAGATCGCCTCGATCCCAATGATCCTCACCGCGCTGGTGATCTTTGTCGGCGGCAGCGCGTGGACGGTGCTTTATTCCTTCACCAGTTCGAAGCTCCTGCCACGGCTGAATTTCGTCGGGCTCGACCAGTACTACCGGCTGTGGTCGGTGCCGCGCTGGCTGGTCTCGATCGAGAACCTGCTGATCTACGGCGTGCTGTCGCTGCTGTTCTCGCTGGTGATCGGCTTCCTGCTTGCCGCCCTGCTCGACCAGAAGATCCGGTTCGAGGACACGTTCCGGACCATCTTCCTCTATCCCTTCGCCCTGTCCTTCATCGTCACCGGCCTCGTCTGGCAGTGGCTGCTCAACCCCGAGTTCGGTGTCCAGGCAGTGGTGCGCAGCCTCGGCTGGGAGAGCTTCAGCTTCAATCCGCTCTATGATTCCAGCATCGTCATCTACGGCATATTGATCGCCGCTCTCTGGCAGGGCACCGGGCTCATCATGTGCCTGATGCTGGCCGGCCTGCGCGGCATCGACGAGGATATCTGGAAGGCAGCGCGGGTCGACGGGATACCAACCTGGAAGACCTATCTGTTCATCATCATACCGATGATGCGGCCGGTCTTCATCACCACGCTCGTCATCATCGCTGCCGGTATCGTCAAGATCTATGACCTGGTTGTCGCCCAGACCAGCGGCGGGCCCGGCATCGCCTCCGAAGTCCCGGCCAAATATGTCTATGACTACATGTTCTTTGCCCAGAACCTCGGCCAAGGGTTCGCCGCTTCGACGATGATGCTGGTGTCGGTGATCATTGTCATCGTGCCGTGGGCCTATCTTGAGTTCGGAGGCAAGAAGCGTGTCTGACCATACCGTTTCATTGCCCGCTATTGGCGGCGCCGGCGGGCTCGAAGCCTACGGGCCGAGCGGACCGAAGCCGCGCCACACGTTCTCGCGCCGCAACATCTTCCTCTACGGCACGCTGATCGTGGTGGCGCTCTACTATCTTTTGCCGCTCTATGTGATGGTGGTGACGTCGCTCAAAGGCATGCCCGAGATACGCCTCGGCAACATCTTTTCGCCGCCGATGGAGATCACCTTCGAGCCCTGGGTCAAGGCCTGGTCGAGCGCCTGCACCGGGCTCAACTGCGACGGGCTGTCGCGTGGCTTCTGGAATTCGGTGCGCATCACCATCCCGTCGGTGATCCTGTCGATCGCGCTCGCCTCGGTGAACGGCTATGCGCTTGCCAACTGGCGCTTCAAAGGTGCCGACACCTTCTTCATCATCCTGATCGTCGGCGCCTTCATCCCCTATCAGGTGATGATCTATCCGATCGTCATCATCCTGCGCGAAGTCGGCCTTTACGGCAGCCTCAGCGGCCTGGTGATCGTCCATTCCATCTTCGGCATGCCGATCCTCACACTGTTGTTCCGCAACTACTTTACCTCCATGCCGGAGGAGCTGTTCCGGGCAGCGCGTGTCGATGGCGCCGGCTTCTGGGGCATTTATTTCCGCATCATGCTGCCGATGTCGCTGCCGATCTTTGTCGTCGCCATCATCCTGCAGGTGACCGGCATCTGGAACGACTTCCTGTTCGGCGTCGTCTACACCCGCCCCGACACCTATCCGATGACGGTGCAGCTCAACAACATCGTCAACTCGGTGCAAGGCGTGAAGGAATACAACGTCAACATGGCAGCCACCATCCTGACCGGCCTGGTGCCGCTGATCGTCTATTTCCTGTCCGGAAAATTGTTTGTGCGCGGCATCGCCGCCGGCGCGGTGAAAGGATGATGGCGATGAACGCAAACGGCAGCATTGCGGCAAACGGCACCAGCGTCTCGATCCAGAACCTGTCGCTGAATTTCGGTGCGATATCGGTGCTGCAGACGCTCAACCTCGATGTTGCCGAAGGCGAATTCATCGTGCTGCTCGGCCCGTCCGGCTGCGGCAAGTCGACCTTGCTCAACTGCATTGCCGGGCTGCTCGACGTTTCCGAAGGCCGCATCTTCATCAAGGGCAAGAACGTCACCTGGGAAGAGCCCAAGGATCGCGGCATCGGCATGGTGTTCCAGTCCTACGCGCTCTATCCGCAGATGACGGTGGAGAAGAACCTGTCGTTCGGGCTGCGCGTTGCCGGCCTCGCCAAGGACGAGATCGCCAAGCGCATCGCCCGGGCCGCCGAGATCCTGCAGATCGAACCGCTTTTGCATCGCAAGCCGGCGGCGCTGTCCGGCGGCCAGCGCCAGCGCGTGGCGATCGGGCGCGCACTTGTGCGTGACGTCGATGTCTTTCTGTTCGACGAACCGCTCTCCAACCTCGACGCCAAGCTGCGCGCGGAATTGCGCGTCGAAATCAAGCTGCTGCATCGCAAGCTCGAGAACACCATGATCTACGTCACCCACGACCAGATCGAGGCGATGACGCTGGCCGACCGTATCGCGGTGATGAAGGGCGGCGTCATCCAGCAGCTCGATGCGCCGCAGACCATCTATAACCGGCCGGTCAACCGGTTTGTCGCCGGCTTCCTCGGCTCGCCGGCAATGAACTTCCTCGACGGCAGACTGGAGCAAGCTGCAGGCGACTGGCACTTCGTCGCCGAGGATGTGCGGATACCGCTTGCCACCTATGCTTTCGAGAAGGACCCGGTGCCAGGGCCGGCCGTGTTCGGCATCCGCCCCGAGCACGTGGCGTTCAACAGCGGCACGGGATGGCCGTTCGCAGCCACGGCAAATGTCGAGGTCGTCGAGCCCATGGGTTCCGACACGCTGGTCTGGCTGAAGCTCGCCGGCCAGAATTTCACGGTGCGGGTGACAGCCGAGCGCACGCCAAACAACGCCGAGGCGGTCGGCATCGGTTTCGACCCGATGCGCGCCTCGCTTTTCGACGCCGCCACAGGTAACCGCCTCTAGAGCATGATTTAGCCTCCCAAGACTCTTCCACTCCCAAGACTCTTCCACTCCCCCAAGACTCATCCCCCCAAAACTAACCATCCACAAGAAAACGGACAGAGACGATGAACTGGTCATTCCAACTTTACAGCGCCCGCAATTTCCAGCCCTGGGAGGGCGTGCTCAAGATGCTGGGGGAGCTTGGTTACAGCCAAGTCGAAGGGTTCGGCGGCGTCTATGACGGTCCCAAGGCGTTCCGTGCCGAGCTCGACAAGAACGGGCTCGCCATGCCGACCGGGCATTTCTCGATCGACGCGCTCGAGAAGGATTTCGACGGCGTGCGCAGGACGGCCGACGCGCTCGGCATCACGCTGCTCATCTGCCCGTTCCTGAACGCCGAGTTCAGGCCGGCCGATACAGCCGGCTGGCGCGGCTTCGGCGAACGCCTGGCCAAGGTCGGCGAGACGGCCAGGAAAGCCGGCTATGGCTTTGCCTGGCACAACCATGATTTCGAGTTCAAGGCGCTTGCCGACGGCTCGGTGCCGCAGGACCATATCCTGTCCTCCGCGCCCGACATCGGCTGGGAGATGGACGTCGCCTGGGTGGTGCGCGGCGGCGTCGATCCGCTGCCCTGGATCGAGAAGCACGGCAAGCGCATCGTCGCCGTCCATGTCAAGGACTTGGCCAAGCCGGGCGAGGGCCTCGACGAGGACGGCTGGTCCGACGTCGGCCACGGCACCATCGACTGGCCCGGCCTGATCAAGGCGCTACACGCCAAAAGCGCCGCAAAATACTACGTCATGGAACAGGACAATCCCAACGATATCGAGCGCTTCGCCCGCCGCTCGATCGCAGCCGCCAAGACCTATTAGGAGCACACCAGCATGGCAACAAAACTTGGCATCGGCGTCATCGGCTGCGGCAACATCTCGAAGGCGTATTTCTCGCTGGCGCCGCTGTTTCGCGGCATCGAGATGCGCGCCTGCGCCGACATCAACATGGAAGCGGCGAAAGCGCGGGCAAAAGAGTTCAAGCTGCGCGCCGAGACCGTCGAGGGGCTGCTCAAGGCCGACGATATCGACATCATCGTCAACCTGACCATTCCGGCGGTGCATTACGAGGTGTCGAAGCAGATCCTCGATGCCGGCAAGCACGTCTATTCGGAGAAGCCCTTCGTGCTGTCGGTCAAGGAAGGGCTCGACCTGAAAAAACGGGCGGAAAGCAAGGGGCTGCGCATCGGTTCGGCCCCCGACACCTTCCTCGGCGGCGCGCACCAGCTTGTCCGCGACCTCATCGACACCGGCAGGCTCGGCAAGGTCACCAGCGGCACATGTCATGTGATGAGCCATGGCATGGAGCATTGGCACCCCAATCCGGACTTCTTCTTTCAGCCGGGCGCCGGGCCGGTGCTCGATATCGGACCCTATTACATCACCAACCTGATCCAGCTGATCGGGCCGGTGAAGCGGGTCGCGGCCTTCGCTTCGATCCCGATGACGGAACGCATCATCAGCTCGAAGCCGCGCGCCGGCGAAAAGATCCCGGTCTCCACGCCGACGACGATCCACGGCGTGCTGGAGTTCGAGAACGGCGCCGTGGTGACGCTCAACACCAGCTGGGATGTCTGGAGCCACGGCCACGCGCCGATGGAACTCTATGGCGAGGCCGGCACGGTGTTCGTGCCGGATCCGAACTTCTTCGGCGGCGACGTGCGTTTCACCGAGGCCGCCAAGCCGGTCAAGAAGCTGCCGAAATGGCCGCATCCGTTCGGCGTGCCCAACGAGATGCATTCGCAAGGCATGATGGCCAACTACCGCACCGCCGGCCTTGCCGATATGGCGATAGCGATTACCGAAGGCAGGCCGCACCGCTGCTCGATGGAACTGGCGCTGCATGCCGTCGACGTCATGACCGGCCTGTTGCGCTCGGGCGAGACCGGAAAGTTCGTTGCCATGCAGACCAGCTGCGAGCGGCCCGCGGCACTCGGCGTCAAGGCGGCGAAGGAGCTGCTGGCGAAGAAGAAAACGAAGTAGGCGGCGCACCTCCCAAGGACCGCAACAGCCTCTCCCCGTTTGCGCGGGGAGAGGCTAAGGGTGAGGCTGGAGCCGACTTGCCCGTCATCGCGTCGGCAGCCGTCGGGCGCGTTTCGATATGAGATATGAGGATTTCCCATGCCCTATGTCCCCGCCGAGAACCGCTACAAAAAGATGATCTACAATCGCTGCGGGCGCTCCGGCTTGAAGCTGCCGGCGATCTCGCTTGGGCTGTGGCACAATTTCGGCGACGACACGCCGCATAGAACCAAGCAGGCGATTACGCGCAAGGCCTTCGACCTCGGCATCACGCATTTCGACCTCGCCAACAATTACGGCCCGCAGCCCGGCTCGGCGGAGCGGGCGTTCGGCGAGATCCTGCGGAAGGACTTTGCCGGCTATCGCGACGAGCTGATCATCTCGACCAAGGCCGGCTACGAAATGTGGGCAGGGCCTTATGGCGAATGGGGCGGCCGCAAATATGTGCTGGCCAGCCTCGACCAGAGCCTGAAGCGGATGGGGCTCGACTATGTCGACATCTTCTATTCGCACCGCTTCGACCCCGACACCCCGCTGGAGGAAACGATGGGCGCGCTCGATCACGCGGTGCGCTCGGGCAAGGCGCTCTATGCCGGCATTTCCTCCTATAATTCGCAGCGCACCCGCGAGGCCGCCGATATATTGAAGCAGCTCGGCACGCCTTGCGTGATCCATCAGCCGAGCTATTCGATGCTCAACCGCTGGGTCGAGGATGACGGCCTGCTCGATACGCTGGAGGGGCTTGGCGTCGGTTGCATCGTGTTCTCGCCGCTGGCGCAGGGCATGCTGACCGACAAATATCTCGGCGGCATCCCCGATGGCAGCCGCGCCAGCCAGGGCAAGTCGCTGCGCCCGGCATTCATCAACGACAAGTCCGTCGCCAATATCGAGGCGCTGAACGCCATCGCCCGTCGCCGCGGCCAGACGCTGGCGCAGATGGCGCTGGCCTGGGTGCTGCGCAGGGGCAGGGTGACGTCGGCGCTGATCGGCGCCAGCCGGCCGGAACAGGTCGAGGATTGCGTCGGCGCGCTTGAGGCGCTCGACTTCAGCGATGCAGAGCTCGCCGAGATCGACAGCTTTGCCCGCGAGTCGGACATCAATCTCTGGGCGGCATCGGCCGAGCGCAAGGGTCCGTCAAGGAAGTAGGCGACTTCGGCATCTGGTCGCCGAATGAAGGCTTAGATACGCATTCCAAGGAAGGTCGTTACGATCGATTCGGGGTTAGGCCATGAATCAGGAAATCCGGCTTTTTGGCGCCATTGCGGTCCGCCCCGCCGTCGTTGCGCTCATACCTCGGTTCGAAGCGGCCACGGGATTCACAGTTGCGGTCAAGTGGGAGCTCAATCCGACAGTAAAGAAGCAGATTGAGGCTGGGGAAGCTTTTGACCTCGTCATCACCAATCCGAACCTGGTTCAGGATCTGGCCGCCTTGGGAAAGGTCAAGGCGGGGAGCCAGGTAGCGTTCGGCCGGATAGCAATGGGGGTGGCGGCCAAGGCTGGCAGTCGACCGCTCGACATCGGGTCCGTGGAAGCATTCGAACAGGCGTTGAAGAGCGCCAGATCGATCGCCTACGCCAGTGAAGGAACCAGCGGTGGCTACTTCTCCGGTTTGCTGGAACGTTTGGGGATAGCGGATGAGGTGAAGCCCAAGCTGGTGGCCATACCAGGAGGGCAGACAGCGCCGGCCGTGGGACGTGGGGAAGCCGAGTTGGGGGTCGTTCCCGTGACTTCGATTCTCGCGGCCGCTCCCGAGGTCATGCTTGTCGGTCGGTTTCCGGAAGAACTCCAGAGTTACGTTGACTTCGCCATTGGCATCAGCGCCGATTCAACGGACGCAGAAGCTGCCAAGCAGCTGTCGGAATTTCTGATGTCGGCAGCCGTTGATGACATCCTGGCGGCAAAGGGTGTCGAGCGCCGCTAAAAGCGTGCTTGATAAGCAGCGCTGGGAATCCCCTTCTCAAACACGCTCTAACCTTCGGCTGCCTTGAGGTTCCGCGCGGCTTCCTCGAGCGTCGCTCTGTCGTTGCCAAGCCTGTCGATCAGCTCTTGCGCCTGATCACCGGTTATCCCGGTGCGCATCGCCAGTGCCTCGACCGTCAGAACGTCGGAACTGGCGATCGTTCCAGTGGGACCGTGCTCGGCCGCGCCATCATCTGCCGGCACCGTTGTCGCGTCGTCGAGGTCAAGCTCATGTTTCGCCTGCTGCCAATGACGCTCATGTGCGCCGTGCGGGCGGCCCTCGCGCACCCAGATTTCATAGGCTCGCTGCCGAATTTTTTCATGCCGATCGTCGTCCATGGCGGTTCCTCCCTTGTGGCGTTTTCACCAACGCGGGGAGCGCCGGAACGATCCGATGTTGATGCCGAATTCGCAGACATGCCGGACAAAAGCCGGTTTCTCACCGAACAAACACCGGACATACGCGTTTTGCGGAGGAACCTGCACAGTGGGCCGGCCGTTGAGCCGAGCCTGAGCAAAGGAGATTACAATGGCCGACGAACCGAACGAATCCGCAGCACCGAAGATGACTCAACGTGAAGCTCAGGAAGCCCTGGAGAAGCAGGTCGCGCAGCTGAGGCGCGAGATCAACAAGATCAACCGAACCTTGGCCGAACGCGCGGAAGAGGCGATTGAGGACGCCGGCGATTGGTATGGCAACGCTGCTGAGCGCGCCTCGCGGACGGCACAAGCCCTGCGCAACAGGGCGCAGACAGTGTCCGGGGTTGTCCAGGAGAATCCCGGCACAATATCGTCCGCCTTCATACTCGGAGCGGCCGTAGGGGCGCTACTGGGCCTCGCCTTGGCCGCCACAGACCAGCGCCGCGATCGCTGGTTCTAGTCCCAACCTAAGGTTCCGGGCAGAAACGGCGGGATTGCTCCCGCCGTCATTCAGCAAATGACACCGGTCAGGGCGTGGCGGGCTTCTGCGCCGTGCCGAGGGCTTTGGGCGCTGCCGGCGCTGCCGTCTTCATCTTCTCTTCGATCCAGCCGGTGTAATTGGCCAGCCGCGTGTAGATGCCGTAGGCGTTCTTGTGGCCGCAGGCGGTGCTGCCGTCGGCCGGACCTTCGCCCCAGCTGACGACGCCGACCTGCACCGGGCCATCGGCGCCGGTCATGAATAGCGGTCCGCCGCTGTCGCCGTTGCAGGCGTCGCGCTCGCCGCTTGCGGTGCCGGCGCAGATCATGTTGCCGGTCAGCGGATCGGCCATGTCAGCTGCAATCGCGTTGGCGGCCGCCTCGATGCCCCTTTCCGAGTAACGCATGCGGCGGGCGAGCTCGCCGAGCGCTGCCTTCAAATCATGCGCATAAATCGCCTTGATGCCGCTGTTGCAGGTTGCGTTCGGCTGGAGGTCCAGGTCGGCGACCATCAGCGCGGTGGGAAACGCTCCGTCCTGCATCTTGCCCCAACCGGTGACCGTCGTCTTACCGGTGTCCGGTGTCGGCTCACGGGCAATTTTGATGGTCGGAGCATCGGCCGGCTCGGCCAGCCGGATCAAGCCGAGATCGTTGTCCAGCGTCTGCTCGCTATAGCCCTCGTTGACGATGATCTCCGCCGCCTTGTAGCGCTTGCCCTCGCTGAGATCGGTGGCGCCGGTGAGCACGGTGACCATATCAGGCGAAATCGGCTCGCCGTCGTCATTGAGGCAGTGCGCCGCCGTCAGCACCCATTGCGGCGCGATCAGGCTGCCGCCGCAGAACTGCGCATTCGCCTGCGAGGCCGGGCTTTTGTCCAGTCTGTTGGTGGTCAACAATGCCACCTGGAACGGGTAAGCGCCCTTCTCGGCCTCTTTGCCGCCGTAGACGCGATCGGCGCCGTCGGGGTTCTCCGCCTTGGCCTTGGCCCTGGCCTCGGCCACGCGTTTCATCGGCGAGATCGCCGCCTCCGGCCGCGCGGCCGCGTCCGTGGCATGAACGGAATTGACGGCCGGCAAGGCCGCCGCGATGCCGAGCAGTGCGGCGGCGGCAATCGGTCTGAACCTATGGATGATCTTCACCTCGAACCCCCTGAGACGATGTTCCCGACAGGTCAGTCGCCGACGCATGATCCACTGAAATGGAACCGGCCGGTGAGATCATGCTCCACGGCGAAGCATGATCCGTCACAAAGCCGAGCACCATTTCTGCTAGTCGTGCTGTCGAGCCAAACCCGCCCAAAATCCTATAGCCCCCCACGGGCTATGTGGAAGCAATTTGTCGTTGCCAATGTTGGATTATTTTAGGCAGTATACCGTTGCAGGCATTTTTGGCGGGGACCTAAACTGGCTGCACTGAATAATGGCCCGGTAAAGGCACCGGTAACCAATTTCATTTTTCTGCGCCACCACGATCTCGACAATATTTCTGTATCTTGATCCAGTCCTTGCTGACTTTTGGGAGAGTCTCACCATGACAAAACTGACATATAGCATTATTGCGTCCGCGTTGCTTTCCACCGCAATGTGGGCGGTTCCTGCCTTGGCAGCCGATCCAGGTTCCGCCAATGCCGGCAACGGCGAAAGCATGCGGGATGTGACATCGGGCGATTACAAGCCCGGCCGGGCGAAACCGATCGCCCCGCCGAAACTGACCGAGGACGAGGCCAACCGCGCCGCGCCGCTCACCGACGAAGCAACGGCCGTCAAATCCTATGGCATCGTCGGCCGCTCCGCCGATGGCAAGGACATCAAGATCGATCCGAACGAGACGCTGAAGGACCTTGTCATCAAGGAAATGAACGCGCCCGCCGAGGGACAGAAGTCCGAGAATTCCGGGCTGAGCGGAGGCGAAGAGGCCGGCCGCCAGGTGTTCGGGACGGACGACCGGGAGCAGATCAAGAATACCAAAACCTACCCGTTCACCGCGATCGGCTACCTCGAAGGCAAATCGAAAAGCGGCAGCTATGGCAGCTGTTCGGCAACACTGATCGGCCCGCGCACGGTGCTCACCGCGGCGCACTGCCTCTACAGCCACGAGGACAAGGCCTGGCTCGACGACATCCTGTTCGTGCCGGCTCTCAACGGCAAGACTGCCGACGACGCACCGTTCGGCGCCTTCACCTATGAAAGCGCCTATATCATCCAGGGCTTCATCGACAATTACCAGGGCTTTTACGGCTCGGTCGTGCCATGGGATCTCGGCATCGTCACCTTGAAGCAGGATGTCGGCACCAACCTCGGCTGGCTGGGCTATGCCAATTATGTGGATCTCGGCGATTTCACCGCCAACATCGTCGGCTATCCCGGCGACAAGCCGATGGGCACGATGTGGAAGGCGACCTGCGAAGTGCTCGCCGAACACATCGCCACCGAGTATTTCCAGTACGACTGCGACACGTATCCAGGATCGAGCGGCAGCTCGGTCTATGCCTACGACAATGGCTCCAAGCAGCGCGTCATCACCGGCGTGAACGTGGCCGAGAGCCCGGATGCCAACACAGCCGTGCGTCTGAACGCCATCAACGTCCAGTGGATCAACAGCCTGTACAAATAGGCCTGCAGAGTTTCCGCCGCGATCGTCGCGGAAAACCGGCCGGCGGCGGAGCATTTCCGTCGCCGGCTTTCGCATTTTCGGGAATTATCTGGACTGGGCCGAGGGTGGCGCCTGGCGGACATAGTTCTCGATCGGCTGGGCGAAAGTCGGTGAACCGGCCTTGCGTTCCTTGTCGATATAGCCGGCAAAATAGCTCCAGAACGAAGCGGCATAGTCGCGGAAATAGGAGTCGGCGACCTCACGCGAGCACAGCCTGCCTTCGACGCAGAAGGAAAGGCGGTTGAGGAAATAGACGATGCGGTCGAAATTGTCGCTGAACTCGGCAAGCGGCATGTCGCCGCCGGTTGCGCTCATCGCTTCGATGCCGATGCGCTGCCTGAACACCTGTTCCTCGGTCGGCGTCGGATTGGCACTGAGCAGATTGCCGTATTTGGCGTTGAGCGCCGCCAGGCGTTGCTTGAGGGCCCGTTGCGCCTGCTGGTAGTCCTTGCTTTCCCAGAGCTCGACCAGCGACATCGTCTGCTCGACGCGCTTCTGCTCCTGGTTCGCTAGGAACTGGTAGACCGAAAAGATCAAGGTGAAGATGATCGCCAGGCGCACCAGCAATCCGGACCAGGCATAGACGAGCATGCGCCAGTCGCGATCGGTGAACGGGTTCGCCTCCTTCTTGACCTCGTGATTGCTCACCCACGGCAGGCCTTCGACGGTTTCCGGCAGCGACACCGGCTTCTTTTGCGGTACCGGCGCCGTCACTACCTGCTGCGTTGCGTTGCCCCCCGCTTTCGTCATCCGCAGCTGTCCAGTTCTATGGTGGCGGACGGGTCGAGCACGATGCCCGGCGCCTCCAGCTTCTTCTTCAGGCAATCCAGCTGCGCCCGCGAAACGATGAACTGCACGTCAGGCGCCACCTGCGCCTTGCTCGGCGACGGCAATGGTTCGACCACGCCGCGCGAGGCGCAGCTGCTGAGATCGACGACAACGGCGGTGTTGCCGGTTTTGGCGATCCGGTCGTACTGGTCGAGAAAGCAGCTCGCCAGTTCGGAGTTGATGACGACCTCCTTGGCGCAGAGGCCGCAAGCCTCGTCCGCCGAAGCATTGGCGGCCAGCAACAGCCCGGCGACAAGGCCGGCGGTTGTTGCGCGCCACGAAAATACGATCCTGTTCACGAACGCCCTCATCCGTTCCGTTCGGCCGCCGGCAGCGGCGGTCGAAGAATGTTCATTATCAGCCGATTAGGCAAGAGGCCCGGCCGGGCACCTGACCCCGCCTCAGGCGCGCGGCACCGTCTCCATCGGGAAGATCATCACGGCGCCCTTCGATCCCTTGTCGTCGGTGAGCCGCATGGCCGAACGCGTCGCCGGCGCCATGCTGATATCGGCCAGCATGTCGGCGAAGCTTGGCTGTCCCAGTCCGCGCGTTACCGAGACAACCCCCTCTTGCGCCAGGAAGCTCAGATCCTGCTTCTCGCTCTGCGGCGGCGCCTCGGTCAAGACGGCGATCATCCGCTCCATGCCGAAGCTGGTGTCGGTGAATTTGAACAGGCCTTCCTCGAGCACGGCGCCTTCGGTCAGGCGCTCGGCAAGAAAATGCTGGATGGAATAGTCGGAGCCGACGTAGAGCACGTTGATGTCGACCAGGTTGGTCGAACCGTTCCTGGCCAGTACGTGGACCTGATCGTCGGGCGAAACACGCGGCACCGTCGACGGTTCGATCGGCTGCAGCGTGTCGCTGTCAAAACGCTTGATCCGGAACTCGACGCTGACCTCTTCCGGCCGATAATCGGAAGCGGCGGCCAGCCTCGACAGGCCGATGGCGCGGAAGATTTTCGTCAGATTCCCTGCGGCGGCCTCGATCAACTTTTCGCGGCCGTCCGGATGAATGACGATCAACGGCGGCTTGTTGCCGTCCTTGAGCGTCATGTCGCCCGAAGCCGGCAGGAACCACAGCGCCGGCGTGTCGGTGGCATCTTCTGCGGCGCCGGCAATGGCGTTCTCGCGCAGCACTGCGAGACGCAGATCTGCGCTCTTGCCGGGCTCGACCAGCGCGATGTGGAACCCTGAGTTCTCCCTGGCCGCCAGTTCGTCGAGAACCGAGTTCGCCAGCGCGGCCTCTTTCTCGAGGCCTTTGGCCGCTGCCGGCCGCGCGACCACGAGCTTGTAGTCGACGGCGAGCTCGGCCAGCCGCGCATAGGCATTGGCGGGGATGTCGGCCAGCTTGAGCGCCGGCTTGCCGCCGAACTCGACCGGCTTGACCCGGCTTTCCAGGTTTTTCGCCGACTGAACCTGGAGATAGCCAAGCGCCTCGGACAGCGGCGACAGCGCCGACGGCAATATTGCGAGCCTGCTGCCGGGGGTGAGGCGATGCAGCAACCCGGCGCCGATCGTGGCTTTGTCGTTCTCGATGACGATCGGCCATTGCATGACCGCCTCGGTCTTGTCGGTGCCGAAGACGCGTGCGTCGAGTTCTCCCTCGAACAGCGGCGTTGGCCGGGTGCGGCCGTCCGCCGAATATTGCTGCAGCACGGCCTGGCCGAGCTGGCGATAAGTGATGTTGGGGTTCTCGGCCAGTTTCGACAGGATGGTGAAGGTGAACAGCCCGAAACGCGGTGCATCGGCCGTGCCCTTGGGCAGCGGCATCTCGGGCGTCGTCTCCACCGTCTGCGCCGCGTAGAAGGCGACCAATTTGCCCTTGGTGGTCGGCTCGGCGCCGGTCGGCGTCAGCTTGAAGGCCGGCTTGCGCTGCCCGTCCTCGTCAAAGCCGCGCGGCGCGGCCGACGCAATCTCGTCATAGGCTCTCACCGCAGCCGCCCTGGCAGCGTCGTCGCCGCCGACCAGATCGGCGAACTCGACCTTGCGTTCCAACTCGTCGTCGACCTCGGCGGCGCGCGTCGCCGTGCCGGAATGGCAGCAGTCGAACACGGCCCAGATAAAGGCGCCCTTGTCGCGAATAGCGTCGAGCGCGGTGCCGATCTCGTTGTCGACCAGCGCATTGGGCACGCCCTTTTCGCGGTTCACCCATTTGTCGATGTCGGACGGCAAGAAAATCTCGTCGAGGCCGTCCGTCTCGTCGCCCTTGTTCGCTGCCGGCTGCTGCGCGCCGTGACCGGACAAATGCAGGTAGACGAAATCGTCGCGCTGGACCTTGGCGGCAAGATCGGCCAACGCCGCCTTGATCGCCGCATGTGTCGGCGGTCCGTTGGCGCCTTCGACATCCTTGGCGAGCAGCGTGACGTTTTCGGCCAGGAATTTTACCGGCGCGGGCGTGTTCCCCAGGAGGTAATCGCGCACCAGGCCGGCATCGTTTTTCGGTCCGATCAGCCAGTTTTTCTTCGGCAGGTTCGGGTAATCGGTGCAGGCAACAAGCAGCGCATGGTAGGTGCGCGCCGCTGCGAATGCCCGAAACGGCACCAGGCCGGCAGCGGCCAGCGCGGACGTGCCGGCAAGCAGCGTCCGCCGCGTCACTTTGATCATGATTGCTTCCCCAAGCCCGATCGAATTTCCAAGCACGGCCAGCCTGGCCGAGGATTTTGTCAGTATTTTGAATATGGCGTCGCCGGCCAGCCGACCACCGGCTGCGAATAGAAACAGTAGCAAAAATGGCAGTTCGTCGCTATCTCAGTGGAAGAGGTCCGACTGCTTGCGAAATGGCAGCGATCGGCACGGAGCGGCTTGGAACAGGATCATGGCGGCAAGGGATGTACTGACGAAGAACCAGCTTTGCGTTCTCGAGAAGCTCGAGGCCGCCAGCGGCCCGCTCAGCGCCTATACGTTGCTCGACCAACTGCGCGAGCGCGGTTTTCGCGCGCCGCTGCAGGTCTACCGGGCGCTCGACACGCTGGTGAAATCCGGCTTCGTGCACAGGCTCGAAAGCCTCAATTCCTTCGTCGCCTGTGCCGAGCCGCACGACCACAGCCATTCGATGACGGCGTTTGCCATCTGCGACACCTGCGGCCAGGTGACCGAGTTCTCCGACCACGATGTCGGACACCGGCTCGACGAATGGGTGCGTTCGACCGGCTTCGCCGCCAAGAAGGCGGTGATCGAGTTTCGTGGGACATGTGCGAAGTGTTTGGCTGAAGCGGCTTAGCAAGCCCGAAGGCAACACTTCGAAGGCGGCGGGGCAGTATTCACGCCTCGCTGGTGGGCTCACGATGGTTCCTATGGTTTGGCGATAGCCTCCATGAGGCGGAAGCCGCCAGTCAACAAACGACCCGTTGCAGACATTCGGCTATGAAAGTGCAGTCCAAACTACCCTCTCAAGATCGGGAGAGTAGCGTGCGATGATAGCCTGTTGATCATTTTCCTGCGTGAGAATTATCTGCTTCCCAGTAGCGTCACCGAGCAATCGCATAAAGCGGTCAAGGTGCTCAACCTCGGTTTTTCCGCTGACTTGCCTTGGATCGAAGTCGAACTCAATTTCGATAACGGTGAAGAAGTGACATGCAAGCTGAATTGGCCCGACGTAAAAAGACAGTAAGCTGCCTGTTTCGCTTTCCAGGGCCGCTTCGACGCCCAATGGCATCGACTCGATCTTGCCGGAGACACTGAAACTAGCAGGCGGGGTCCATTCCAGGAGGATGTTCCAGACGCCCTGCCAATCTGCCTCAGACGTGTTCAGAACGTAGATGTCTCGCCATGAGCCGTCCCAAGCGAAATCCGATGCTATCTGTTCCCAATTCATGCATGAACCATTCTTGATGACTGCGGTTCTAGCATGACATACGCCATGAGTGCTTTCCACAAATCCCAAGTCCGCTTTCCACCTAGTTTACGGCCTAGCCAACCGGCTTCTTTGAGGTATGCCGGATGTGCAGGATTTCGATTGCATCGGAACGGGCACGATAGAAAACCTTGTACGGGTAGCGACCTATGAAGAGAACGCGAACGCCAGGAATATCGGTCGCGTGGCCACTTTCTGGAAATTCGGCAAGTCGCGAAATCCCAGCGTGGATCCGAGAAATGACTGAAAGGGCGCCCTGAGGCGCCCGCTCTTCGAGGTAGTTGAAAATCGCCTCGCGTTCGGCAAAGGCTTGCCGCGTAAATCGGACCTTCATAGCCTGCGGCGGGTGTCGGCCGCGCGAACGGTATCCTCATCTACGAAAGTGCCGTGATCGGCCTCTGCTAGGCCCGCTGTGACCGCGCTGCGCTCTGATTCCGACGTCGCATACACGCCAGTCCGCCGCGCCTCGATGACGCGGGCATAGTCGGCAAGCTCCTCCTGGTCTTCGCGAGGCCAAGCTTCCGCATGCCTTACCAGATTCTCAAGTGCCTTGGTGATCATACGGGCACTATAGCATACCGGTGCTGCTCGTGAACCTTGAACCGAATATGGCTCTGTGGCCCGCCTTAATGCGCCTCTTCCCAGTTGTTGGCGGCGCGGGCGTCGACGTGCAGCGGCACCGACATCGACACCGCCGGCATGGCCGCGTTCTCCATGACGTGGCACACGACCGGGATCGTCGCCTCGACCTCGGCTTCGATGGTCTCGAAGACCAGCTCGTCATGCACCTGCAGCAGCATGCGGGCGGAAAGCCTGGCTTTTTCCAGGGCATCGTCCATACGGATCATGGCGCGGCGGATGATGTCGGCCGCGGTGCCCTGCAGGCGGGCGTTGATCGAGGCGCGCTCGTTGAAGGCACGGACCGAAGGATTTGACGATCTGATTTCCGGATAGTGGATGCGGCGGCCGAAAATGGTCTCGACGAAGCCGTGCTCGCGGGCATAGGCCTTGGTCGCATCGATATAGTCGCGGATGCCGGGGAAGCGCTCGAAATATTTCTTGATGTAGTCGCCGGCTTCCTCGCGCGCGATCGACAGCTGGTTGGCGAGGCCAAAGGCCGAAATGCCGTAGATGATGCCGAAATTGATCGCCTTGGCACGGCGGCGCACTTCCGAAGGCATGCCCTCGACCGGCACGTTGAACATTTCGGACGCGGTGATGGCGTGGATGTCGGCGCCGTCGGCGAAGGCCTGCTTGAGCTGCGGGATTTCGGCGACGTGGGCCAGCACGCGCAATTCGATCTGGCTGTAGTCGGCGGAAACCAGCTTGTTGCCCTTGTCGGCAATGAAGGCCGTCCTGATCTTTCGCCCCTCGACGGTGCGTACCGGAATGTTCTGCAGATTGGGATCCGAGGACGACAGCCGTCCGGTCGTCGTCGCGGCAAGCGCGTAGGAGGTGTGGACGCGCTTGGTGTCGGGATGGATGAAGCCGGGCAGCGCATCGGTATAGGTCGATTTCAGCTTGGTCAGCTGGCGCCAGTCGACGATCTTACGCGGCAATTCGTGGCCTTCGGCGGCGAGGTCTTCGAGAAGCTGCGCCGAGGTCGACCACTGGCCGGTCTTGGTTTTTGAACCGCCGGGCAGACCCATCCTGCCGAACAGGATGTCGCCGAGCTGTTTTGGCGAGCCGATGTTGATGCGTTCGCCGACCAGCTGGTAGATCTCGTCCTCGAGCCGTGCGGCACCCTGTGCCAGTTCGCCGGAGAGCCGCGACAGGATCTGCCGGTCGACGGAGATGCCGCGCTGCTCCATCCGTGCCAGGACCGGCACCAGCGGCCGTTCCAGCCGTTCATAGACCGAGACCAGGCCCTTGGCGGCAAGCCGTGGCTTCAGCACCTGCCAGAGCCTGAGCGCGACGTCGGCGTGCTCGGCCCCGTAAGCCGTCGCCTTGCCGAGGTCGGCCTGATCGAGGCCGACGAAGCTTCTTCCCGAACCGGCCAGTTCCTTCAGCGGAATGGTCGCGTGGCCGAGCCATTTATCGGCCAGCGCCTCCAGGCCATGGCCACCGTGAGTGCCGGCCTCAAGCACGTAGGAGATCAGCATGGTGTCGTCATAGGGGCCGATCTCGATGCCGTGACGGCTCATGACGACAAGGCGGTATTTCATGTCGTGCACGATCTTGAGGACGGATTTGTCCTCGAGCAGCGGCTTGAGCAACGCCAGCGCGTCGCGGATCGGGATCTGGTTTTCGACCGCGCCGCCGCCGAGCAGGTCGCCATTGCCGTTTTTGTGGGCAAGCGGCACGTAGGCGGCGTGGCCGGGCGCGACGGCCATGGCAAGGCCGATCAGTTCGGCCCGCATCGGATCGGGCGAGGAGGTCTTAACGTCGAAGGCGACGATGCCTCTCTCCATCGCCTCGGCGATCCAGACCTTCAGCGTCGCGGCGTCGCGGATGCAGGCGTAGGCGCTGGTGTCGATCTTGCGGGCGGTGGCAGCCTCCAGGCGAAGCGCCGAAAGCAGGGATGGGGTGTCGCCTTGCTTGGCTGCGGCCGGGGCTTCGAGTGCCGCTTTGTCCGACGGCGGTGCGCTCTCGGCGGCCGCGGGCGCGCCAAAACCCATATCGGGGCCATGCGCGGTATCGGCACGCTCTATGGTGACGGGGGTGGCTGGAACGTCGCCCGCGTCGGTTCCGGTCGCTTCGGCCACGCGGCGGGTCAGCGTCGAGAATTCCATGGTCTTGAGAAAGCCGATCAGCCTTGGGCCGTCCGGCGCGTGCAACACGAACTCGTCGAGCCCCTCGGTCACCGGCACGTCGTTCTTCAGCGTCACCAGGTCACGCGAGATGCGCGCCTTGTCGGCATTGGCGATGATCGATTCGCGCCGCTTGTCCTGCTTGATCTCGCCGGCGCGGACGAGCAGCGTGTCGAGGTCGCCGAACTGTTCGAGCAATTGCGCCGCCGTCTTCGGCCCGATGCCGGGCACGCCCGGCACATTGTCGACCGAATCGCCGGTCAGCGCCTGCAGGTCGATCATTTTCTGTGGCGGCACGCCCCATTTCTCGATCACCTCGGGAACGCCGATCTGGCGGTCCTTCATCGGGTCGTACATGGCAACCGTTGGGCCGACCAGTTGCATCAAGTCCTTGTCGGAAGAGATGATGGTGGTGTCGGCGCTGGCTTCGCAGGCAAGCCGGCAATAGGTGGCGATCAAATCGTCGGCCTCGTAGCCTTCCGTCTCAAGGCATGGCAGGTTGAAGGCCCTGGTCGCCTGGCGGATCAGGCCGAATTGCGGGATCAAATCTTCCGGCGGCGCCGAGCGGTTGGCCTTGTATTCGGGGTAGAGGTCGTTGCGGAAGGTCTTCGACGAATAGTCGAAAATCACGGCGAAATGCGTCGGCACGATGCCGACATCGGTGTTGCGGGCGTCCTGCGTCAGCTTCCAGACCATGTTGCAGAAGCCGAGCACGGCACTGGTCGGCAGCCCGTCGGACTTGCGGGACAGCGGCGGGAGCGCGTGATAGGCACGGAAGATGTAACCGGAGCCGTCGACAAGGAAGAGATGATCGCCTTTTTTCATGGCACGAGGGATAGCGCGGCGCAGCGCCGCGGTCCATGCCAAAGGCGGCTTCCGCCAAGGGTTCCGGCAACACCCTGACAAATGGCGTGCGAGCTTGGCCGGCCCTGCCGGCGTGGCCGGAGCTTTGTTCGCTCACGCCTATGTTACAAAAGTGTAATTTTTGTGCCCTTGAATCGCCACGTTCGCAGACACAGATAAACGCCATCGGCAGTTTTCGCCGAAGTCCGGAGCAAGGCCCGTCCCCCGCCTATCCCGGACACTTGCGGCAGCCTATCCCCCCTCTCCGGGCTGCCGCATCGTTTCGAGTAAGGCCGCCGTGGTTCCCCCTCCACCACGGCGGCATTTTTTTGCCTTTCGACAAGATCCTGCCTTGTGGCCTAACGGTCGCGGGCTTTCCGTTTCGCCGTATGGGCTCTAGATTCGCCGCCAGAATCGAAAGGCCCGCCAGATGTCCGCAGTTTCCCCTGTTCTCGACCGCCTCGACAAGAACTTCGACCAGAGCCTGGAACGCCTGTTCGGCCTGCTCGGCATCAAGTCGATCTCCACCGATCCGGACTACGCCGCCGACTGCCGCAAGGCCGCCGAATGGCTGGTCGCCGAGCTCAAGCTGATCGGCTTCGACGCCAGCGTGCGCGACACGCCGGGGCATCCGATGGTGGTCGCGCATCACGATGGGCCGGCGGGCGCGCCGCATCTGCTGTTTTACGGCCATTACGACGTCCAGCCGGTCGATCCGATCGAGCTGTGGGAAAGCGACCCGTTCGCGCCGGCGGTCAAGGAGATCGAGCCCGGCCACAAGGTGATCACTGGCCGCGGCGCGGCCGACGACAAGGGCCAGCTGATGACCTTCGTCGAGGCCTGCCGCGCCTGGAAGCAGGTGCATGGCGGATTGCCGTGCCGAATCACAATCCTGTTCGAGGGCGAGGAGGAGTCCGGATCGCCGTCGCTGAAGCCGTTTCTCGAGGCGAATGCGGATGAGCTCAAGGCCGATTTCGCGCTGGTCTGCGACACCGGCATGTGGGACCGCGATACGCCGTCGATCTGCGTCTCGCTGCGCGGGCTGGTCGGCGAGGAGATCACGGTGACTGCCGCCGACCGCGACCTGCATTCCGGGCTCTATGGCGGTGCGGCCGCCAATCCGATCCGCATCCTGGCAAAAATTCTGGCCGACATCCACGATGCGGATGGTCACGTCACCATTCCGGGTTTCTATGACGGCGTCGAGGAAACGCCGTCGCAGATATTGCAGTCGTGGCTGTCGCTCGGTGAGACGGCCGAGACCTTCCTCGGCCCGATCGGCCTGTCGATCCCGTCCGGCGAAAAGGGCCGCTCGGTGCTCGAACTGACCTGGGCGCGGCCGACGGCCGAGTTCAACGGCATCATCGGCGGCTATACCGGCAAGGGCTTCAAGACGGTGATCGCCGCGCAAGCCTCGGCGAAAGTCTCCTTCCGCCTGGTCCACAAACAGGATCCGGAAAAAATCCGCGCCGCCTTCCAGGCATTCGTCAGGCAGCGGGTTCCGGCCGACTGCTCGGTCGAATTCCACCCGCATGGCGGCTCGCCGGCGATCCAGCTTTCCTACGACTCGCCCTTCCTCGCCAAGGCCAAGCAGGCGCTGTCCGACGAATGGCCGAAGCCGGCGGTGGTGACCGGCAGCGGCGGCTCGATCCCGGTGGTCGGCGATTTCCAGACCTATCTCGGCATGGAATCGCTGCTGGTCGGTTTCGGCCTCGACGACGACCGCATCCACTCGCCGAACGAGAAGTACGAGATGAGCTCCTTCCACAAGGGCCAGCGCTCCTGGGCGCGCATTCTCGAGGCGCTGACACGCTGAAATTGCGCCAGACTCAAGTTTTTGTTGATTTTTCGCCGGATCGCGGCAAGGACGGGCACGGTCCGTCGCGCATCGCTGCACGGGGCCGCGACCGGAGAAGACGATGAGCGACATACGTTTCCACAAAAACGATCTGCCCGGCCTGCTGCATTACGATGTCGGGGCGGTCGCCATCGACACCGAGACGCTGGGGCTGAACCCGCATCGCGACCGGCTCTGCGTCGTGCAGATCTCGCCGGGCGACGGCTCGGCCGACGTCATCCAGATCGCGCCCGGCCAGAAGAAGGCGCCGAACCTCGTCAGCCTGCTCAAGAACCGCAGCATCACCAAGCTGTTCCATTACGGCCGCTTCGATCTCGCCGTTCTCTACAATGCCTTCGGCGTCATGCCGGAGCCGGTGTTCTGCACCAAGATCGCGTCGCGGCTGACGCGCACCTACACCGACCGGCACGGGCTGAAGGACATCTGCTTCGAGCTTCTCGGGATCGGCCTGTCGAAGGCGCAGCAATCATCGGACTGGGCCGCCGAGACGCTGTCGCCCGAGCAACTCGAATATGCCGCCTCCGACGTGCTCTATTTGCACCGGCTGCGCGACGTACTGAGCGCGCGTCTGGCGCGCGACAACCGGACCAGGGAGGCCGATGCCTGCTTCCGCTTCCTGCCGACGCGTGCGAAACTCGACCTGATGGGCTGGGATGAAGAGGACATCTTCGCCCACAGCTGATGGCCTTCTGGCACTTTAACGCCGTCGGCCGGGAGGAATTGAAATGGCTGCCCGAAAATCAATCGAAACGGCACCCAGGGACGGTTCCAAGGTCACCGTCTACTGGCAGGACAGCGACGGCGTGATAAACGAGAGCATCGCGCAATACCGTTCGCTCGACCGGCTGAAGGCGGCCGGCGGCGACTGGGACGAAAGCGACGCCGGCTGGTGGGCCTATACGGACGGCCATACGCAAAGGAAGATCGAGCCGATCAGCTGGCGGCCGGCCTCCGACGATGCGGATGCCGACGACTGAGGCCGGGTATGTCGCCGGCCGGCATCGCACGGTGAAGCGATTTATTCCTGGATGGCGTATTTTGTTCTTGCTTTGTGCCGGCAGCTATGCTATTAATTTGGCTATGGTGCTAATTGGCTCCAACGACCCGCCCGCCGAGGCGGGTTTTTCGTTTTCAGGTCTCTCGTGGCTTGGCTTCCAATCGCAGCAGCTTCGATTTGCGACTTAACCCGCCCTTGAAGATTGGTGAGCGCCTGTTACCGCAAGGGTCGTCAAACTCGGAGAAATGGGCAAGTGGTGGACTCTCGACCTTCGGCGCGACAGGCCAGCGAAATACAACATTTTTCAATGATAGTTCGAGTCTGAGGAGACCCAAATTCATCGCTGCGAAAGCTGAAACTCAATTTAGCCCAGCGCGTGAAGTCCGTCTCGAAACCTATCGACTGAATGTCGCGCCACTTTCGCTTGAGCCCTGGCCGATCGGAAAACTCCCAAGACTATGAGTGCCTTGAGTGGGAGGGCCAGCCGTTGTTTCGGAGTCGAATGGCTGCTAAGAACTCGTCAATCCATTGGGGTTAGGTTTGCTGTACCGTTCATCGATTGGTTTTTTATGGCAATTATCTACGACAGTCTGCAGTTCGTGACGTTCACAACGCGGCCGCCAATCAGGACGGCTGTCGAACTTTGGCAGTCTGAGTTTGGAAAAATGCCTGACAGCTTCCAGCAGCTGCCGATGGGGGCTGGCTCCCAAGCCGTAGGTTCCATCGGCGGCTTGCAATTCATTGTTATCGTTCAACTAAACAGGATCGATGTCGTCATTAGGCCGCCTGAAAATCTCCCTAATAACTTAGGAACGGTATCTCAGCCAAATTCTGCGATGGCTAAAGGCATCTCAGTTTTGAAGAAGCTTTCCGCTGGAGAGCACATTCTGAGGCCTGCTGTGGTTTTTCAAACCTCCGAAGAATTCCCAGACTTAGGAGGCTCAGTCGCAAAAGCGGTTTCGCTCCTGCCAGGGCAAGTTGTGGTTCCTCAGGCCACTATAGACGTAAGTTTCCATACAAATGTGCCGCGCACCAGCTTGGTTGACCCGAACGTCACAATTCAGCGGATGTATCGGGTTGCCAACGGTCGGCGGGTTGCCGTGCAGGTTGACCTAGCAAACCCAGGCAATATGCTTCAGCACCTAGGGGCTTACATCGCGACCCAATACGTGGACGTATTTGCCGCACCTGAGACGCCTATGAGAGCGCAAGATTTTGATGAGGTTCTCGACGAGATTGTAAAAGAGGCCCAGCTGATATTATCTGACGGTTATGACCATTTTTCCTGAATACGTTTCCGAGGGCATGCTCGCCAGTTGTGCGATGAAATTCGCGCGAATTGATCGAGGCAACGGGAGTCCTACGGCTCGTGGTAAGCTTGAGGAGCCACAGCAGCTTGTGCCGACCCGATTCGCTGCGATCCTTAATATGTATGCCCCTACAGAAACCGGCATTGGCTACGGTACTAGCTCCGCTTACGAGCCGGTGCTTGGTGTCAATAATGCGTCGGAACTTGGGAGCTTTGGACCTGTTTTCGATCCTATGGTCATTTGCAGTCAGTCGATGTTGGCGGAGACGCCTCATACATCAAGTCATCGTCATGTAATGGGTACGGTGGTCGGCACGCTTTACGCTCCCGACGTTGTAGGCGCTTTTCCTGATTGGGCCGCGAATGATCGCCTCCTTAAAACATTTGTGCGGCAGATTGATCTGCCGGGAAACGTCTACGGGATGATCGCACTAGCAGATCCGTGGCTTGCGCCGCCCCAAGCTAAGCGAGGATTGAACGCTGCGGTGCGAAAGTCACTTGATTCCCAAAGGAGTTTACTAAGCGGCCTTCGAAAAGATTGGGACGGATATGGGGCCGAGCCCCTCCCCAAGTACAGGGTCAAGGCATTTATTTCCGAATTAGAATCTGCACTGGAGGATTATTCAGGTCCGCTGCCCGAGATCATTCCAGGAGCAGATGGGTCCTTACAAGCCGAATGGCATCGTAGATATTTGACCTTGTTTTATGGTGTTGATAGTGAGGATGCTAGGCACTTGTTTCTTAAAGTAGCCAACAAGGACCCTATCACGCTATCGGGAGATGCGGCCATCCTGGGCTTTGTCAGGGCGCTACAAGTACACTTCCCTCGGGGGGCTGACGCTGTCACCAACGCCGCAACCAAATGATGATCCGGATAGCTGGTTCGATGACTTGGCGATTTCTGCCGATGACGACCTGTTAAGAATAGTTAAAACGTCAGCCCATATTGTACACGTTGAAGGCGAGGGGTATGGAGTTTCGCCGCAACTTTGGACTTCTATGGAAGGAGGCTGTTCGGTCGAGTTGCTTTCGATGTTGGAAGCAGCGAACGTTTTGGTGAATGACCGCATTGTATCTCAGAAGGGCCTAGGTGCGACGAAGATTAGCGTCTCTGCGGTGCGGAACACGATGAATCGAATTGATCAAAAGACTAAACAGGGTGTTGAGCCGCTAGGGATCGCATACACTCCGATAGCGCCGGACCAGCCCTATGGTCCAAACCCTTACCATTGCGACATCTTTCCCAAGTTGGGCAACCCGGGTCGAAATCTCCTACACAGCAAGGCTTCCTTGGTCTGTCTGGACCAAAATGAAGCAAAGGCGCTGTGGGAAAAGCGCCATGGCATCACGCCTGCTGGCGAAAGTTGAAGAGTTCAGCTTTGGAACCCACCTCTTTCCGACCGGATTGCGCCTATAAACAGGGGAAAAGTCGCTATGAAATTCGACGATTACGAATGAAGTGTCGCCCGGCCACGGACTGGCGAAGGCCGCAATGGTGCAATTAAGAGCGCGCCGATGAGGCGCGTGAAGGTGCATTCTACCTTGGCAACCGCCTGGACCTTGATCGCGATGATGCCATGTCCTCCCCTGCTCGGCCACGCTCGTAAATACATTGCCAGAGCCAAGTGCCAGCGCCGGGCCGGGCTGCCTTCTCGGCCGGCATCTTCCTGTTGCTGACAGCTAGTGGCGAAGCCGTAGCGTGCGCTCTGGCCGCCGATCACTATCCGTGACCAATCAAGCCAGACGCGGGCGCCAGTCTGAACGACCCACGCGAGGTTGCCGGCCACTGGGCATCAGCACGACCGAGAAATATGACCGCGCTATCCTGGAGGCTACCGACCGATTCGCTGACGTCAGAATCAGGCGGCGTGAACAGCGGCAATAGGTGCCCGGCACCCATTTGATTACCAATCGATTCAGATTTTCCCGACTTAACCCGCCTTTAAACCGCCGCATCTAGTCTTCAACCCCAACGCCATAGGCATGGGGAAGACAGCACAGCGCATGGCGAACCGGAAAGACAGCCGCATCGAGCCCAGCTTCGAGGCATCGCCGGGGGCGAGATCCTCGGCGGGTTTTTCGGTAAGCGAGGAGGACCGCGTCGTGCCGAGCAACCGAAAAGCCGCTGCAAAGCGCAAATCGTCCAAGGCCAAGCCGCCGCGCGGCGGGCGCGGCAAAAGCCGGCGCGGCGTGTTCGGCGTGCTTGCCCGGCTGTTCTACTGGTGCTTCGTGCTGGCCATCTGGGGCGGCATCGCCACTGCCGGCATCGTCGTCTATTACGGCGCGAAAATGCCGGCGGCCACCACCTGGGCCATTCCCGATCGCGCCCCCAACATCAAGATCGTCTCGGTCGACGGCCAGCTGCTTGGCAATCGCGGCATGAGCGGCGGCGAGGCCGTCGGCCTGCACGAAATGTCGCTCTATATTCCCGAGGCCGTCATCGCCATCGAAGATCGCCGTTTCTATTCGCATTTCGGCATCGACCCGATCGGCCTTTCCCGGGCCATGGTGACCAATGTGCTGGGCGGGCATTTTTCGCAGGGCGGCTCGACGCTGACCCAGCAGCTGGCCAAGAACCTGTTCCTGACGCCGGACCGCACGCTGGAACGCAAGGTGCAGGAAGTGCTCTTGGCGCTGTGGCTGGAGCACAAGCATACGAAGGACCAGATCCTCGAAATGTACCTCAACCGGGTTTATTTCGGCTCTGGCGCCTATGGTGTCGAAGCGGCCTCGCGCCGCTATTTCGGCAAGAGCGCGCGTGACGTCACGCTGTCGGAGGCCGCCCTTCTCGCCGGCCTGCTCAAGGCGCCGTCGCGGCTGTCGCCGGCGCGCGACCCGAAGGCGGCCGAGCAGCGCTCGCAGCTGGTGCTCGCCGCGATGCGCGACGAGGGCAAGATCAGCGCAAAGGAGCAGACCACGGCGATGAGCGCGCCGGCGACACGCGCGCCGTCCTACTGGACCGGCTCGGAAAACTACGTCGCCGATACGATCATGGAAGAACTGCCCGACCTGATCGGCGACGTGCGCCGCGATATCGTCGTCGACACGACCGTCGATCTGACGCTGCAGAAACTCGCCGAGCAATCGATCCGCCGGCTGATCGATCAGAGCGGCAAGAAGCTCAATGTCAGCCAGGGCGCGCTGGTGTCGATCGACAATTCCGGCGCGGTGCGCGCGATGGTCGGCGGTTACGACTATTCGACCAGCCAGTTCGACCGCGCCTCGGAGGCGCGCCGGCAGCCGGGCTCGGCGTTCAAGCCGTTCGTCTACATGGCGGCGCTGGAATCCGGCCGCACGCCGGACAGCGTGCGCAACGACGCGCCGATCAAGATCGGCAACTGGACGCCCGACAATTACGGCGGCAAATATTTCGGCAAGGTGACGCTGGCGACGGCGCTGGCAAAATCGCTGAATTCGGTTGCCGCGCAGCTGACCATGGAAGTCGGGCCGAATGCGGTGGTCGAGGCGGCGCACCGCATGGGCGTCCAGTCCGAGCTGACGGCCAACACATCGATCGCGCTCGGCACCTCGGAAGTGACGCCGCTGGAACTGACCTCGGCCTATGTTCCCTTTGCCAATGGCGGTTATAAGCCCGACATCCATTTCATCCGCCGCGTCACGACGAGCGACGGCAAGGTGCTCTACGAAAACAATGGCGGCGGTGCGCCGCGGGTCGTCAATCCCGATGTTGTCGGCATGATGAACTCGATGATGACCGGCACGGTCGAGATCGGCACGGCCAGGAAGGCGGCGTTCGCCTGGCCGGCGGCCGGCAAGACCGGCACCAGCCAGAATTCGCGCGACGCCTGGTTCATCGGCTATACAGCCAATCTGACCACCGGCGTCTGGTTCGGCAATGATGACGGCAGCGCGATGAAGAAGGTCACCGGCGGCGCGCTGCCGGCGCAGGCCTGGCACGAGTTCATGGTCGCCGCGCATGAGGGCGTGCCGGTGCGGCCGCTGCCTGGAACCTGGAAGTCGACGCCGCCCGACACCATCGTCCCGGACGACATACCGTCCGACACGGCGCCGCCGGCGCCGGTCGCTTCCGTTGGCCAATCGGCGCCGCCTGCAGCAGCTACCCAGCCGGCTTCGCGTCCCGTGCGTCCTGCCGAGACGGTCGATGCCGGCGGCCTGGCCATGCCGGGGGTCGACAGCGCCACCGCATCGATCAAGCATCCGGTGCCGCCCGGCAATGTCGGCGGCCCGGTCAAGAAGCGGCAGACGTCGATCCTGGACATCCTGACAGGCGGCTGAACAACAGGCCCCCTCGCCACCGCTGCCGCGTTCCGCTACATCTCCCGTTTGGAGACCGCGAATGGCAGAGACCGACACCAGAAAGACCATTGTGCTGACCGGCGCCAGCCGTGGCATCGGCCACGCCACGGTCAAGCGCTTTTCACGCGAAGGCTGGCGCGTCATCACCTGCTCGCGCCAGGCCTTTGCCGAGGACTGCCCGTGGCCGGCCGGCCCGGAAGACCATATCAAGGTCGACCTCGCCGACCAGGAGGATGTCGGCATCGCCATCTCCGAGATCCGCCACCGGCTGGAGGCGCATGGCGGGCAGCTGCATGCGCTGGTCAACAATGCCGGCATCTCGCCGAAGCTCAAGGACGGCAACAGCCGCATGAACTCGATCGACACGCCGATGCATGTCTGGCGCGACGTCTTCCAGGTGAATTTCTTTGCCCCGATCATGCTGGCGCGCGGACTGTTCAAGGAGCTGGCGTCGGCCAAGGGCTCGATCGTCAACGTCACCTCGATCGCCGGCACCCGGGTGCACCCCTTCGCCGGTACCGCCTATGCGACGTCGAAGGCAGCACTCGGCTCGCTGACCCGCGAGATGGCGCATGATTTCGGCCCGCACGGCATTCGCGTCAATGCGATTGCGCCGGGCGAGATCGACACCGCGATCCTGTCGCCGGGCACCGAAAAAATCGTCGAGACCATTCCGCTGAGAAGGCTGGGCACCACGGCGGAAGTCGCCGACATCATCTTCTTCCTGTGCTCGCAGCAGGCGTCCTACGTGACCGGCTCGGAAATACACATCAATGGCGGCCAGCACGTGTAGAAGGCTTTCCAGGCGAGCGAGCCGGCAGGATTTGTCAGCATCGCGGGCGGCGTGTTCAAGTCTGGCGGCGGTTGACGCCGCCGATGCCGATCAGGTCGCCTGCAGCAGGTTCTCGATATCGGGTATGCTGTGGTTGGTCAGCGTCTTTGGAATTTCGGCCGTTATCTTGTCGGTGACCTCCTTGTGCAGCTTCCTGCGCATGTCGCCCAGCACCGGCGGCGGCGCGATCAGCACGATCTCCTTGAAGCTGCCGCGATGCGCGAGCTTGTAGAGCCTGTCGGCAATCTCTTCGGCAAAACGCTCCTTGCCGAGACGGTGCCAGTCGGTGTCCTCGACCGCACTGCGGTGGACGGAAGGGCCGTCGCTGTAGCGGCCGGGGCGGTCCGTGCCCTGTTCTCGGGTTGCCGGATTTTCCTGCTCCATCTCGTGCACGACCTGAAGGTCGGGATATTGGACGTCTCCACGGTTCTCGAGGAACAGCGCCTTTTCGCCATCTGCCACCACGATCCACAGTCCGCGTTTCAGTCTGACGTTGCTCATGGGGCGCTCCTTTTTTGATTTTTCAAGCCCATCGCCAAGCCTTTGCCGTAGGGGCATGACCGGGCTTGGGCCCTAGTGCAAACGCGTGCCGAGGCGGGAATGTTCCGGTACTCGGACCCGGTATTCCGACAAGGGCCGGCGAGAGCGCGGGGCTGCCGTCGATCGCTCGGTCAGCATCCGGCGGCTTAATCTACTAAATTGATAGAATTTAGAAAAATCTGTTTTGTGGTTAGCTCCTCCAGGCGCTAGAAAGGCAGCGGATCAAGGGCTGCAACAGCAGCTTCAATCTGCTCCGCATTTGAATGTGGAATATTTTTCTCTTGGCCTTCATGCTTGCAGAAAAGAGATTGCCTGCTACGAAGCGATGCGCGAGTGGGTGCCTTCTGGTTTTTCGCGCCCCCGCGTAGAACTGACAAACGGTTCCAGGATTCCGCTCGTCATGCCGCAAGCCACGCCCAAGCTCAATGCCTTTCCCGTCTTCATGCGGGTCGAGGGCGAAGCCATAGCCATCGTCGGCGGCGCAGAGGAAGCGCTGGCCAAGGCGCGGCTGCTCGCGCAGTCGAGCGCTGTGCTGCGCATCGTCAGCGATGAAACAAGCCCGGAGCTGCTGGCCTTTATCGCCGAGACGGGGGCCGCCCACATCGCCGAGGCCTATGATGCAGCACATCTCAATGGTGCGGTGATGGTGTTTGCCGCCAGCGGCGACGAGGCGCTCGATCGCCGCGTTGCCGGGGATGCGCGCCGGCTGGGCATTCCGGTCAATGCCGTCGACCGGCCGGAGCTATGCGATTTCTTCACGCCGGCACTGGTCAACCGCGCGCCGGTCGCCATTGCCATCGGCACGGAAGGTGCCGGCCCGGTGCTGGCGCAGATGCTGCGCAGCCGCATCGACCGCATGCTGTCGCCCTCGCTCGGTCCGCTCGCAACTCTCGCCGCATCGTTTCGCGACACCGCCGAAAGACTGCTGCCGAAGGGCAACGCCCGCCGCCGCTTCTGGAGCGATTTCTTTGGCGGCGCGCCGGCCCGCGCTGTCGAGGCCGGCGAGCTTTCGCAGGCGCATGATGCGGCCGTCGGCCTGCTGCTTTCGAAAGAACCGGCATCGGGCCATATCGCGCTTGTCGGCGCCGGTCCGGGCGCCGAGGACCTTTTGACGCTGCGCGCCCATCGCCTGCTGATGGAAGCCGACGTGATCGTCCATGACGCGCTGGTGCCGGAGGCGATCGTCGCCATGGGCCGCCGCGATGCCGAGCGCCTGCCGGTCGGCAAGCGCAAGGGCTGCCATTCCAAGAGCCAGGCCGAGATCAATGCGCTGCTGGTCGAGCTTGGCCACGCCGGCAAGCGTGTCGTGCGGCTGAAGTCCGGCGACCCGCTGGTGTTCGGCCGGGCCGGCGAGGAGATGGCGGCACTTCGCGATGCCGGCGTCGCCTACGAAGTGGTTCCGGGCGTCACCGCGGCCTTCGCCGCCGCCGCCGATTTCGAACTGCCGCTGACGCTGCGCGGCGTGTCGTCGTCGATGGTGTTCACCACCGGCCATGACCTCAAGGGAAATTCGCTGCCAGATTGGGCAAAGCTCGCTATTTCCGGCGCGACGGTCGCCGTCTATATGGGCCGCTCGGTCGCTGCAGAGGTCGCCGGCCGGCTGATCGAAGCCGGCCTGTCGCCGGATACGGCCGTCGCCGTGGTCGAGAATGCCAGCCTTGCCAGCCGCCGCCGTTTCCACGGCACGCTCGCCGACCTGCCATCGCTGGAGGCGCGTGCCGACCTCAGCGGCCCGGTGATGACCATCATCGGCGACGCGGTCGCCGGCGCCAATTTCGAACGGTCCGAGCCACTGGCGGCACACAGGCAGGAAAGCGTGGCCCGTGCTGCCGCGCAAGGAGTGAACCAATGAAAGTCCTGACCGCGAACCGCCTCGCCGACGGCATAGCCGTCTGGTACGCCAATGGCGGCTGGGCCGAGACTATCGACCATGCCGACATCGCCCATGACAAGGCGGCCGAGGACCGGCTGGAGGCGATCGGCGCCAAGGCCTCCGCCAACAACGAAGTGGTCGACGTCAACCTGATAGACGTGACCGTGGCCAACGGCACGGTCGAAGCGGTCCGGCTGCGTGAAAAGATCCGTGCCGCCGGCCCGACCACCCGCAACGACCTGGGCAAGCAGGCCCGTCCGCAAGCCGCACGCGCGGCATAGATGACCCAAGCATAATCCCGATCATGCTCGAACGAAGAAACTAACGGGCGGACGCGCCCGGAAAGACCTGAATATGTACCGTTATGATGAGTTCGACCACGATTTCGTCAAGGCCCGCGTCGCCGAGTTCAGCGACCAGGTCGCGCGGCGCCTTGCCGGCGAGATCACCGAGGACCAGTTCCGGCCGCTGCGGCTGATGAACGGCGTCTATCTGCAACTGCATGCCTACATGCTGCGCATCGCGGTGCCCTACGGCACGCTGAACAGCAAGCAGCTGCGCATGCTCGGCCACATCGCCCGCAAATACGACAAGGGTTACGGCCATTTCACGACGCGCCAGAACATCCAGTTCAACTGGCCGGCGCTGTCGGACATCCCGGCGATCCTGGCCGATCTGGCAAGCGTCGAGATGCACGCCATCCAGACCAGCGGCAATTGCATCCGCAACGTCACCGCCGACCACTTCGCCGGCGCCGCCGCTGACGAGGTTGCCGATCCGCGCCCCTATGCCGAAATCCTGCGGCAATGGTCGTCGGTGCATCCGGAATTCTCGTTCCTGCCGCGAAAATTCAAGATCGCGGTGACCGGCGCCGAGCGCGACCGCGCCGCCATCCAGACGCACGACATCGGCCTGCATCTGAAGAAGAACGCTGCCGGCGAGCTCGGTTTCGCCGTCTATGTCGGCGGCGGCCAGGGCCGCACGCCGATGGTCGCCAAGAAGATCCGCGATTTCCTGCCCGAAGCGGATCTGTTGTCCTACTGCACGGCGATCCTGCGCGTTTACAACCTCTACGGCCGTCGCGACAACAAGTTCAAGGCGCGCATCAAGATCCTGGTCCATGAGACCGGCGTCGAGGAGATCACCCGCCAGGTCGAGGCCGAATGGCAGGAGTTGAAGGACGCCGAGCTGAGGCTGCCGGAAGAAGACATCCGCGCCATCGACGCCTATTTCGCGCCGCCTCCGCTTGTCGACCGGCCGGAAGGCGATGAGGCGGTCAAGCTTGCCCGCCTCGACTCCAAGAGCTTTTCCGAATGGCTGGACCAGAATGTGGTCACCCATCGCCATCCCGACTACGCGGCGGTGACCATCTCGCTCAAGGGCATCGGCGAGACGCCGGGCGATGCCTCCGACAGCCAGATGGAAGCGGTCGCCGACATTGCCGAAAAATATTCCTTCGACGAGCTGCGCGTCAGCCACGAGCAGAACCTGATCCTGCCGCATGTGGCGCGGGCCGACCTCAAGGCGGTCTATGACGCGCTTGTCGATATCGGGCTGGCGACGGCCAATTCCAACCTGATCAGCGACATCATCTCCTGCCCCGGCCTCGACTATTGCGCGCTGGCAACGGCGCGCTCGATTCCCGTGGCGCAGGAAATCTCGCGGCGCTTCGCCTCACTGGAGCGCCAGCGCGAGATCGGCGAATTGAAGCTGAAGATTTCCGGCTGCATCAATGCCTGCGGCCATCACCATGTCGGCCATATCGGCATCCTCGGGGTCGAGAAGAAAGGCGCCGAGCTCTACCAGGTGACGCTCGGCGGCTCGGCCGACGAGAACACCTCGGTCGGCGAGATCATCGGCCGCGGCTTCAGTTCGGAAGAGATCACCGATGCCATCGAGCAGATCGTCGAGACCTATCTCGGGCTTCGGCTGGACAGAAACGAAAGATTCATCGACGCCTACCGCCGAGTCGGTCCCGCGCCGTTCAAGGAGGCGCTCTATGCTGGCGAAGCCAAGGCCGCTTGACCGTATTGTCGACGTCGAGGCCGGCATCGCCGCCCAAGCGGCGGGTCTCGACGCGCTCTACGGCCATCTGAAGCCGCTGGAGATCATCGAGCGGTCGACCCGGGAGTTCTTTCACGGCGAAATCGCCGCCGTCTCGTCCTTCGGCGCGGATTCGGCGGTGCTGCTGCACATGATCGCCGAGATCGACCGCACGCTGCCGGTGATCTTTCTCGACACCGGCAAGCATTTCGAGGAGACGCTCGGCTATCGTGACGCGCTGGCCGCCGATTTCGGGCTGAGCGATATCCGGGTGATCAGGCCCGACGATGCGGCGCTGGCAAGGATCGACCCGACCGGCAATCTGAACGAGACCGACACCGACGCCTGCTGCGACGTCCGCAAGGTCGAGCCGCTGGCGCGCGGCGTCGAGCCGTTCCGCGCCTGGTTCACCGGCCGCAAGCGCTTCCAGGCGGCGACCCGGGCAGCGCTGCCAGTGTTCGAGGCGGTCGGCTCGCGCATCCGCATCAATCCGCTGGCGCACTGGACGACATCGGACCAGGCCGGCTACATGCGCGCACATGCGCTGCGTGAAAACCCGCTGGTCGCCTATGGCTATCTGTCGATCGGCTGCTTCCCATGCACGCAGCCGGTGCAGCCGGGCGACGACGCGCGCAGCGGCCGCTGGGCCGGGCACGCCAAGACCGAATGCGGCATCCACTTGTCGGGGCTGGAAAGGTCGCTGACCGACGCCTCGCTTTAGGATATGTTGATATTCAGCCGGCCTGCAAACGGCGGCTTCCTGCGCTTCCGGCGCTCACGTACCCAAAGTACGCTCCGCTCCGGTTCTCGGAAGCCACCCAGTTTGGTCGCTTCGCGCCCGCCGTCGGCTTCGGCTTGGCCTGACCTGAATCTCGACACACCCCGGGGTGTTTTGAATTTGAGAATATTGTGGACTTGGGAATTTTCTTGATGAGCGACTTGATAGCCGAAAACGCAATGCGGCTGTGGACACCGGATGGGTTCCGCGAGGACGAGTGGGTTCATGCCGAAAGCGCCGAGGCGCTGGTCGGCAATGGCCGTTTCATCCTGCCGTTGCAGGCGTTTCTCGGCCTCGATCCGGAGGTGCGGCGGTCGGCGAAGGAGCGCATCGGTGTGCTGCTGCAGCCCGGCGATCAGCTCGAAAAGATCGCAGGCCTGCTCGATCAGCTGTCACTGGTGGCGCTGGCGTTTCCGGCGTTCAATGACGGCCGCTCGTTCTCCAAGGGCGAATTGCTGCGCAGCCGTTATCATTTTGCAGGCGCTATGCGCGCCACCGGGCAGGTGCTGATTGATCAGCTGCCGCATATGCTGCGCGTCGGCTTCGATGAATTCGAGATATCGCACCCGGTGCTGCTGAAGCGGCTCGAGCAAGGCCGCACAGGCGGACTGCCGCTGTTCTATCAGCCGGCGGTGAAGCCGGAGGCCAAAGGCCCGAAATATTCCTGGCGGCGGGTGCGCGCCGGCTGATCCGCTCCAGAGGGCCAGAAGCCTTCTGGTCGGACCACATTCCAGATTCAACCTTTTATTTTGCGCCTCTCCGCCTTAGGATAGACCCATTATTTCGCGATCCGAATAAATGTGGCCACAAGGGAGGAACCGGGTATGGCTGGCAAGAAGATATTGATGCTCGTTGGCGAGTTCAGCGAGGAGTACGAGATTTTCGTCTTTGAACAGGCCATGCATGCGGTGGGCCACACCGTCCATGTCGTTTGCCCCGACAAGAAGGCCGGCGATATCCTGAAGACCTCGCTGCACGACTTCGAGGGCCACCAGACCTATACGGAAAAGCTCGGCCACGACTACATTCTCAACAAGACGTTTTCCGAGGTCAACCCGGCCGAATACGACGCCGTCTACGCGGCGGGCGGGCGCGGGCCGGAATATATCCGCATCGACAAGCGCGTGCAGGCGCTGGTGCGGCATTTCCATGAGACGGGAAAACCGATCTTCACCATCTGCCACGGCGTGCAGATCCTGATCGCGGTCGACGGCGTGGTGCGCGGCCGCGAAGTCGCGGCGCTGCAGTATTGCGAGCCGGAAGTCACGCTGGCCGGCGGCATCTATATCGATGTTGCGCCGACCGGCGCCCATGTCGACGGCAATCTGGTGTCGGCCAAGGGCTGGCCGGGCCTTGCCGCGTTCATGCGCGAATGCCTGAAAGTGCTGGGCACCGAGATCCGCCAGGGCGAGATCCTGATGCGCGACCAGCGCCAGGCGGCTTAAGCTCGGAATGTGGAGCCCGCCGCACCCCTAACGCATGTCGCGCAAAAGTGTTCAGCGGTTTTGCGATAACGGCATGCATAAACAAGAACCTAAAGCGCGTCGCATGAGGCCGGTCGAGCGCGACGCGCTTTAGGTGCGGCGGTACGTCTACACGGCCATCCGCGCTTCGCGGAACGATACCAGCTTGCTGCGGCTCTCGTCCCACAGCGCCAGCTTGACGCAGCGCAGGCTGTCGAGGAGTGTGACGCGGCCGATCTCACGCAGCTCCGGATAGTCCCTCAGCACTTCCGGAAGCCGGTAGCATGGCACCTTGGCCGAGAGGTGGTGCACGTGGTGGACGCCGATATTGCCGGTGATCCAGTTCAGCACCGGCGGCAGGTCGTAATAGGACGAACCGTGCAGGGCAGCGTGCTGGAATTCCCACTCGGAGTCCTTTGTCCACTCCGTCTCTTCGAACTGATGCTGGACATAGAACAGCCAGATGCCGGCCGATCCGGCGAGGATGACGATCGGCAAATGCACGACCAGAAACGCGCCGGGGCCAACGAACCAGATGAGCAGCGCGGCTATGACCGTGATGGCTAGGTTGGTCGACATCGACGACACCCAAGGGGTGAGGCCGCCCCGCATCATGCCCAAGGGCAGTCTCTGCTCGAAAATGAAAATCCAGATCGGGCCAAGGCCGAACATCACCAGCGGATGGCGATAGAGGCGATAGGCGAGCCGGCCCCGCCACGACAGTTGCCGGTATTCGGCGACGGTCAGTGTCTTGATGTCGCCGGTGCCGCGCTCGTCGAGATTGCCGGCGCTGGCGTGATGGGTTGCGTGGGCGCGGCGCCAGCAATCGTAGGGCGTCAGCGTCAGCACGCCAAGGACGCGGCCGATCCAGTCGTCGGCATAGCGATTGGCAAAGAAGGAGCCGTGGCCGCAATCGTGCTGGATCATGAAGATCCGCACCAGAAAGCCGGCGGCTGGAAGGATGAGGACCAGACCCCACCAATGGCCATAGGCATAAGCGGCCGAGGACAATGTCCACAGCGTGGCGAAGGGGATGAGGGTGATGGCGAGTTCGACGGCGCTGCGACGCCTGTCGGGCTTTTTATAGCGCGACAGGATTTTCAACCAGGCGCGCTTGCTGTTTGCCACAGCTTCGGGGGAAATCATGTTCATCATGAAACATAGGCGGAGCAGCGCGCTGCCGCAAGCCGGCGATCACGCAAAGTTACTGCGGGTAAATGTCGCGCGATGGCGAGGAATTGATGGCCGCAGTCGCCGGGCGCACGGCCTGCAATGGTGTCTACCGACGGCGCCCGCCTGCGACCACCTTGGCTTCCACGCCGTCCAGGCGGTCGAGCAATTCCTTCAGACGGTCGGGAATATCGGACTCCGTGCGGAAGGCCGGCAAGGTGCGCAGAAAGCGCTTGGTCGCCTCGGTGCCGAGCTGGCGCCGGATATCGGCGGCGAGCCCATCGCGTTTTTCGCCATTCCTGCGGGGCATCATCCAAAATCCTGTGTCGGCTTCGAAACTCTTCCAAGGGAGGAATGGTTCCCGCATTGTAGTGTCCCGGCAAGCAAAGACGTCGGGTACGGTAAAGTTTGAATTAAAATCGAAAGGTCTGCGCCGTCCGCCATCAATCAGCGACAGCGGCTGCAGTATCGCTTGCCCCTTGATTTTTGGCCGCTAAACCTCGATATCGGGCGCAAATCCACACCATTCGAAAATGACGGGAAACGGCGATGAGCGACCAGGCAAAAGACGAACGCGCGCCCGATGAAGCCGAGAAGACCGAGGCTGCCGCGGAGCCAAGGGAAGGTGGCGTCGACGGCGACTATGAAGCGCTTGTGCGGCTTCTGAAGGAAAACGAAGAGCTGAAGGATCGCGCGCTGCGCGTCGCGGCCGACATGGAGAACTTGCGTCGCCGCACCGCCCGCGACGTCCACGACGCGCGCGCCTATGCGGTTGCCAATTTTGCCCGCGACATGCTTTCGGTGTCAGACAATCTGCGCCGTGCGCTGGATGCCATCCCGGAGGAGGCCAAGGCTTCGGGCGATGCCGGCTTCAAGGCGCTGATCGACGGCGTCGAGATCACCGAGCGCGCCATGCTGTCGGCGCTGGAACGCCACGGCGTGAAGAAGCTCGAGCCCGAGGGCGAGAAATTCGATCCGAATTTCCACCAGGCGATGTTCGAGGTGCCCAATCCCGACGTACCGGCCAACACGGTCGTGCAGGTCGTGCAGCCCGGCTATTCGATCGGCGAGCGTGTTCTGCGGCCCGCCATGGTCGGCGTCGCTAAGGGCGGCCCCAAGCATGTGGCGAGCGAAGCGCCAGTCGAGCCGGGGCCGGTCAACGAGCAGGCTGAGAAAGATGCGTGAATGGGTGAATGGTCAATAGTGAATGGTTAGTAGTGAGTAGCCAATTGCTGCTCCAGCAGTCAGTGCTATGTTCTATTCACTATTCACTATTCACTATTCACTATTCACTATTCACGCCGCAAACCGCTGCGCTTCTCCACCATAATAATTGACGTAGCGGGCACCGATCTCCTTGACCGGCATCACCACGAACACGTCGACCGTCGAGAATTCACGGTCGATGACGCAACCGTCGCCAATGCGCGCGCCGACGCGCAGATAGCCCTTGACCAGTGGCGGCATCGCGGCGATCGCCGCCTTGGTATTGACCGCCTCGATCGGCATCAGATCCATGGAACAATAGCGCCCGGCGACGGCACGCACGTCCCAGGATGAATTCGTCCGGCAGTGGTGGGCAAGATAGGTCAGCGCCTCTGCATGTGCCGCCGGCACGGTGCCGTGGAACGACGCGCAGCCGGTCATCACGCCGATGCCGTAATGATTGATATAGGCCCAGATGCCTTGCCACAGCGCCTCGATGGTGCGCTTCGAGCGGTATTCCGGCAGAACGCAGGAGCGGCCGAGCTCGAGGAAGCGCTGGCCGGGATGCCGCGCGATCAGCTTGGTCAGTTCGAATTCACCTTCGGAATAGAAGCCTCCGGCGGCCGCGGCAATCTCCTGCCGCAGCAGGCGGTAGGTGCCGACGATGCGGCGATGCTCGGGGCCGGAAAGCGAAGTATCGAAGACCAGCAGATGGTCGCAGAGGGGATCGAAGCGGTCGGCATCGCGGCGGTCCTGCATCTGGAACAGGTCCTTCCTGGCACCAAGCTCGTCGTAGAACACCCGGTAGCGCACTTCCTGCGCGGCAGCGATCTCGGGCTCGTTGCGGGCGAGCCGCACTTCGAGATTGCCGATGCGGCCGAGCGATGCGCCTTTTATGACGGCATCGGCGTTCCGGCCGACGAGCAAAGGCCCGCTGGCGTTCGGCCGAGCATCACATTCCGGCATGACTGTATGCACGAGTGATTCTCCTTCGAGCCATCCCTCTTGGCACGGGGATACGGTGTAGGTGCAACAGGATTGTGACAGTACCGTGATACGGCTCTGCGGGCAATACTTCGTCGGCTGGGTAATCTATCAACCGTCTATGTTGTGCCTCAGGCGGCCGCTTGCCCTTCGACCGCATGAACCAGGGCATCGGGGTCGAGCGGCTTGGTGACGAAGCCGCTGGCACCGTGAGCGAGCACGGCGTGGCGGGTCTTTTCCTGGCTGTCGGCCGACAGCACCATGATCGGCACCGGCGGCACCGCGGTCTCCTCCTCATGGCGGCGGATGGCGGCGATGGCGTCCAGACCGTCCATGACAGGCATGTGCAAGTCCATCAGCACCACGTCGTAGCGGTGCTTGTGGCCGGTGCTGATGACCGCCTCGACCGCGGCCTTGCCGTTGCCGACCACTTTCACGCGATGCCCGGCCTTCAGCAGCGTGGCGCGGGCCAGCATGGCGTTGATGTCGTTGTCCTCGGCGATCAGCACCGACAGGCCCTGCTGGCGGGCGCCAATGGCGTGCCCCGCCTGCGCGCCGCGCCTTTGCAGTTGCGGCTCGGCGATGACCGGTGCATGGCTGGTCAAAAGCACGCGCAGCAGTGTCTCGCCGCGCACCGGCCTCGCCAGGAAGGTGGCGTAACCGTTGGCACGGAACTCGCCAAGCATGCCGCGGTCGGTCGGCGCGATCAGCGTCACTGCCTCGCAATCGGCAAATCCGCTCTGGCGCAGGCGCCTGAGCAGCCTGCCGTCGCTTTGCTCCATGGCAGCATCGATCAGAAGCACGTCACAGCCCTCGGCGAAAGCGGTGGCCTGGGCGGCGGCGGTGGCCAGATCGACCGTGCCGCCATTGGCGCGAATGGTGCGGGCGAGGGCTTCGGCCTCGACCAGGTTCTTCGATACGATCACCGCATGCCGGCCCGACAGCGCGTCCTGGCGGATCTGCGGCGCCTCGACGGCGGAAATAGCGGGAATCTCGAAGACGAATTCGGACCCCTGGCCAAGCCGGCTCGACACAGAGATAGTGCCGCCCATGGCGATCACCAGGCGTTTGGAAATGGCGAGACCGAGGCCGGCACCGCCATGCGCACGGGTCGAGGTGCCGTCAGCCTGTTCGAAGTCCTCGAATATGCGCTCCATGTCCTCCTCGCGCAGACCGGGGCCGGTGTCGGTGATGGTGAAGCAGATGCGGTCGGTGGTTTCGGTGCGGACGCGGGCGATGCTTGCCAGGACGCCGCCGCTGTCGGTGAACTTGACGGCGTTGCCGATGAGATTGAGCAGCACCTGCCTGACCCTGCCGGGGTCGGCGGTGATCAGCTGCGGCACGTCGGGTTCGACATGGCAGCCGAGGCCGATATCCTTGGCAAAAGCCCGCGCCGCCAAAAGCTCGATGACATTGTCGGCGATCTCGCGCACCGACATCGGCTGCGGTTCGGGATCGAAGCGGCCGGCCTCGATCTTGGAGTAGTCGAGCAGGTCCTCGATCAGCGCCAGCAGCGCGCTGGCCGAGGTCGAGATGGCGCCGACATAGGTCCGCTGCTCGGGCGAAAGGCTGGTGTCGGCGAGAAGCCGGGCCATGCCCATGATGCCGTTCATCGGCGTGCGGATCTCGTGGCTGACGGTGGCGAGGAAGCGCGATTTGGCCTGGCTCGCATATTCGGCCCGCTCGCGGGCGGTGATCAGCGAGGATTCGGCGCGCTTGCGAGCGGTGATGTCGCGGGCGATGGCGCGATGCGAAACGGCGCCGCTGTCCTTGTCGCGCACCGACAGCTCGATCCAAGAGAACCAGCGTGGGCCGTCCGGCGTGCGAATGGCGACGTCGGTGGAACTCAGGCATTCATGGTCGGAAAACGCGGCGTCGGGGACGATGCCGACATCGATGCCTAGTTCGGCCAGGGTCTTGCCGGCAAGGTCGCGCTGGTCGGTTTCGACAAGGTCGGCGAAAACCTTGTTGGCGTAGACAATGTGGCCGTCGCGGTCACGATGGACGACGAGATCGCCGAGTGCATCGATCAGCCCGCGAAAGCGCTCCTCGCTCTCCTGCATCTCCCACATGCGGTCGGCCAGCGTCTCGATTTCGGCGCGGCTGCGGGCGGTCGTGGCATCGAGCAGGGCCACCGCGCGGCGCTCGGTGCGCCTGTTGCGCAGATGCATGGCGAGCCCGGCGATGGCTGTCGCCAAAAGGCCGATGGTGATGAAGATCGGCGCCCCGGTCAGATGCGAAAAGCCTGCCAGCACGACGATGGCGACGAGCGTCAGGAAGGGCAGGCCTTCGCGGTTGGAGGCCGGCAGTTCCGGCGCCAGCGGTGGCGCGGCGACAAGCTGCCGTCCTGGCGCCGCGGGGGCCGTCCCGTCGGCCCGTTCGGCTGGTTCCGCCTCTCTGATGCCGGGTTCCGCAATCATACGGAACTCCTGCCAGACAGAGCTTATCGAAGGTTGTGGTTGATCGCTCGAATTTTAGCGGTCGCGCTCTTTTTTATCCCTTGGGGGCTCATATATCCACCACCACGCGGCCGCGGATCTTGCCCTCGACGATCTCATGCGCGGCGCCGATGATGCCGTCGAAGCCGATGCTCATCGACAGGCTGGCAAGCTTTGCGTGGTCGAGATCGGCGCCGATGCGGCGCCAGGCCTCGAGGCGGACCGCCTTCGGCGCCATCACCGAATCGATGCCGAGCAGCGAGACGCCGCGCAGGATGAAGGGGGCGACGCTTGCCGGCAGGTCCATGCCGCCGGCGAGGCCGCAAGCGGCGACGGCGCCGCCATAGGAGGTCATCGACAGAACGTTGGCCAGCGTGTGACTGCCGACCGCATCGACGCCGCCGGCCCAGCGTTCCTTGGCGAGCGGTTTTGCCGGCTGGGTGAGCTCGTCGCGTGAAATCACTTCCGCGGCGCCGAGGTCGATCAGATAGGGGCTTTCGGCAGCGCGGCCGGTCGAGGCGATGACGTGATAGCCGAGGCTGGACAGGATCGAGACCGCGACCGAGCCGACGCCACCGGCAGCGCCGGTCACGACCACCGGGCCGCGCTCGGGCACGATGCCGTGCCGCTCCAGCGCGATGACGCAAAGCATGGCGGTGTAGCCGGCGGTGCCGACCGCCATCGCATCATGCGGGCTCATGCCGTCCGGCAACGGCACCAGCCAGTCGCCCTTGACGCGGGCGCGCCCTGCAAAGGCGCCGAAATGCGTCTCGCCGACGCCCCAGCCGTTCAATATGACCTTTTCGCCCTTGCGCCAGTCAGGATTGGAAGACGAGATGACGGTGCCGGCGAAATCGATGCCCGGCACCAGCGGCCAGCGGCGGATTACCGGCGCCTTGCCGGTAATTGCAAGACCGTCCTTGTAGTTCACCGTCGTCGCCTCGACCGCGACGGTGACGTCGCCCTCCATCAGGTCTGCCTCGGTAAGCTCGGTCACCGCGACTGACTGGTTTTTCTCGGCGTCACGCGAAACGAGGATGGCTTTGAAGGTTTCGGGCATTTTTTCTCCTCGGGCTTGCAGATCAGAATGTGCGGCGCCAGGCGAGTGAGGTCAATCGCTCGACGCTCCGCGCCGCCAGCTAATGAGTTCGTCGAAGACGACCAGTACCGCACCAACCGAAATGAAGGCGTCGGCGAGGTTGAAGACGGCGAAGGACCAGACCGGCGTATGGAACAGGACATAGTCGATTACATGACCGTAGATTGCGCGATCGATCAGGTTGCCGAGCGCGCCGCCGACGATCAGCGCGAAGCCGATGCGGGCAAGCAGGTGGCCCGGCGGCGTGCGGGCCGCAAGGTAGAGCACGAAAGCGACCACCACAACCGCGACGACCACCAGGCCGGTGTCGCCGAAGGACGAAAACAGCGAAAACGCGATGCCGGTGTTGTAGGTGCGGTACAGCGCCAGGAAAGGCAGGAGATCGAGCTTTTCCTGAAAGGCAAGGCCGGTCTCGACCAGATATTTCAGCCACTGGTCGAGCGCTATCGCGGCGACAACCAGAAAAGCGTAGGGGCTCCAGGACTTCATAGTTTGCAGTTTCACGGTTTGGGACGTCACGATCGGGCATCCTCCGGGCCGAGCTTCAGCGCGCCGCGCCGGATCTCGAACAGCATGACGCCGGTGGCCACCGCAAGGTTGAGCGAATCGGCGCGGCCGGCCTGCGGTATCCGCAGCAGTTTGTCGCAGTTTGCGGCAAGCTCGTCAGGCAGGCCTTGCTGCTCGTTACCCATCATCAAAAGCACCGGGCCTTTTGAAAAATCGACCGAGCGGTAGTCGACCGCACCCTTCAGATGGGTGCCGGCGACGAGGCCGGGAAAGCTCTTTCGCCAGGCGAGAAAAGCTTCGGGCGACGCCTTGGCGACCGGCACGGCGAAAATCGAGCCCATGGTGGCGCGCACCGTTTCGACCGAAAAGGGATCGGTGGTCTCGCCGACCAAGATGACGCCCCTGGCCCCGACAGCGTCGACCGTGCGGATGACGGTGCCGAGATTGCCGGGGTCGCGGACGCGGTCGAGCGCCACCCAGACGTCGCCGTCACGGACGCGGATGTCCTTCAACGGCAGGAATTTCTGCGAGAACACGCCGACGACCATTTGCGGATTGTCGCGGCGGGTGATGGCGACCAGCACTTTTTCCGAAACTTCAAGGACGGTGCCGCCGGCGGCGACCGTGCGCGCCGCGATCTTTTCAACCGCCGTATTGCCACGTCCGGCCTTGGCGAAGACCAATGTCCTGATCGACCAGCCGAGATCGAGCGCGTCGATGACCAACTTCAGGCCTTCGGCCATGAAGGCATTCTGCTGGTCACGGAATTTCTTCAGCGCGAGCGCCTTGATGGCCTTGACCAGCGGGTTGGCGAGGCTGGTGACTTCCTTCACCTGCCCTGGCGCGCCCGCGTGCCGTTCGTACGCACTCATTCAGGCCACCCAGCGTGAGAACAGCGAGGTCGAAAGCGCCCGACCGGCAGATTTCTCGCGGATGATCAATTCACCCGACTCGACCGTGCCGCCCATGCCGGCGAAGGTGTCGCGCATCAGGGCATGGATGGCGAAAAAAGAGGCGCGGATCGAATAGGCGGTCAGTACCACGGCGAGCGGCTTCGGCGTCAGGATCGCGCGGCAGATATCGGTCAGCGCCGGCAGGTCCTCGAACAGCTGCCAGACCTCGCCTTTCGGTCCGCGGCCATAGGCGGGCGGGTCGAACAGGATGATGTCGTAACGGCTGCCGCGGCGCTCCTCGCGTTCGGCGAATTTCACGGCATCGTCGACGATCCAGCGGATCGGCTTTTGCGACAAGCCCGCCATTTCCTGGTTTTCGCGCGCCCACCCGATCGCCTTCTTGGAAGCATCGACGTGGGTGACCTCGGCGCCGGCACGCGCCGCCACCAAGGAGGCAAGGCCGGTGTAACCGAACAGGTTCAACACCTTCACCGGCCGTTTTGCCGCCGCGATCAGTCCGGCCATGTGGTCCCAGTGCGAGGCCTGCTCGGGAAAGACGCCGACATGGCGAAACGAAGTGAAGCGGCCGAGATAATCTATGCCGTCATGCTTCATCGGCCAGGTCTCGCCGAGCGGCGTCTTGGGGAAGCGCCAGCGGCCGATGCCTTCCTCGTCGGTATCGCCGGTGAAAATGGCGTCGGCGCGCTCCCAGTCCCTGGCCGGCAAAGCCTTTTGCCAGATCGCCTGGCCCTCCGGCCGAACGATGCGGTAGGGGCCGTATTGCTCGAGTTTCTCTCCGGCGCCGCTGTCGAGCAGCGCGTAGTCCTGATTGGCGCCGACCTCGAGGATCAGCGGCAGATGTTCGGCAGGCAGCGCGCCATCGCGGCGGGATAGAGGGCGCGGCGCGGCTTTCGGCTCGGACCGGTCCTGCAGTTTAGGCTCCGAACCGGCGGTCAGGCCGGCGTCGCGCCGCCGCGGCTGCTCCGCCCCGCCCTTCGCGGGCGGGCGGCTGTCGCGGCGTTTGTCGCGAAAAGGTTTCAAGAAGGCGCATCTCCGGAAGGCGGCTCGCCGCTTCTGCCACAGCACATTGACCGGCGCAACAAAAGGGCTGCCGACGTGTGCAACCGGATCAGCCGCGCCTGATCGACAGCAGGCCGACTGCGAGCGCTATGAAACCAACGGCCTTGAAGCCGGTGACGACCATATGGCCGGTTTCCCAGCTGCTCCGGATACTTTCGAAATTGTCCGGGATCGGTCCAGGCACCCAGGTGGCCAGGACATCGTTTGCCGGTTTGACCAGGGTAAACCACGCCACGAGGGCCATCAGATAAAGCACGGTGGCGGCCAAAATCCACCAGAATGCCGGGCGGTCGCTGCGCAGCATCCAGGCGAGAAGCCCCGGACAGGCGATCGCGGCCACGTCCAGCGGTGCGCCGACAATCGCGAAGAATTGGAACTGAGCGTTGAAGACAGTGGTTTCACGCCAGAGCGAAGGCGGCCATCTGGTCAGCCGCGGCACCGATTCCAGCACATGGGCGAAGGATGGTCCGAGGCTGAGCGCAGCGACGATGGCGGTCAAAACCGACCAGAACAACAGGAACCCGCGTATATCCATAATGGCCAGACAACGGCGTCAGGGCGCAGACGTTCCCGTCCGCCACCATGTCGCTTGCCGCCGAAAGTGCTGGGGCTCTATCGTGATTGAAACTAGGTCATGATTCATGTCCCGTGCTGAACGCCTGCTCGACCTGATCCAGATCCTGCGCCGGCATCGCCGGCCGGTCAGCGGCCGCAGCCTTGCGGGCGAAATGGGTGTGTCGATCCGCACGCTCTATCGCGATATCGCCACGCTGCAGGGGCAGGGCGCGCCGATCGAGGGCGAGGCGGGGTTGGGTTACGTGCTCAGGCCCGGTTTCATGCTGCCGCCCTTGATGTTCACCGATGAGGAGATCGAGGCGATCGTGCTCGGTTCGCGCTGGGTGGCCAAGCAGCCGGACTGGCGGCTTGCGAACGCCGCCACCGACGCGCTGGCCAAGATCGCCGCGGTGCTGCCGGACGATTTGCGCGAAGAGCTCGACGCCTCGACGCTGTTGGTCGGGTCGCGCACCGAGGTCACCGAAGGCATCGATCTCGGCGTGGTGCGGCAGGCCATCCGCGAGGAGCGCAAGCTGAGCTTTGTCTATCGCGACGCCGGCGGCGCTGCCTCCGAGCGCACCGTCTGGCCGTTCGCACTCGGCTTCTTCGACAAGGTGCGCGTCGTCGCGGCCTGGTGCGAGATGCGCCAGGATTTCAGGCACTTTCGCGCCGACCGGATATCCGGCCTCAATGCCACCGAGATGCGCTATCCGCGTCGCCGTCAGGTGCTGCTCAAAGAATGGCGGGCGACGCTCGACACGCCAAGCTAAGGCTGCTGCTCAGTTGAGACTGCTGCCAGAATCTGGCAGTGGCGTACGGTATGCTCCTCCAGTCGAAACCATCTGGAGAGCAATTCATGACACCGCCCAATTTCGTCATCCTCTTTGTCGACAAGCCTGAGCAAAGCGGCGCCTTCTACAGCGCGCTGCTTGGGCGGCAGCCGGTCGAGACCTCGCCGACCTTCGTGCTGTTCGTGCTCGACAACGGCTTCAAGCTCGGCCTCTGGTCGCGTCACACCGTGGAACCGGCCGCCGCGGCAGCAGGCGGTGGCGCCGAGATCGTCTTTGCGCTGGACACGCCGGGTGCCGTCGACGCCACCCATGCCGAGTGGGCCGGCCGCGGGCTGAAAATTCTGCAGACGCCGACCGACATGGATTTCGGCCGCACCTTCATCGCGCTTGATCCCGACAGCCACCGGCTGCGGGTTTATTGGCAAAGGCAGTAGGGCAGTAGGGCAGTAGGCGAGAGCAAAGTAGCACTAGGCGCGGCGCCGCACGATTAGCACGGTTTCCTACTGCCCTACTGCCCTACTGCCCTACTGCCCTACTGCCCTACTGCCCTACACTTGCCCGATACACGGCAATGCCGGCGGCGAGGTCCTCGAGGGCCGCGCCGACCGACTTGAACAGCGTGATGTCATCGTCGTTCTGCCGGCCTTTTTTCTGGCCGCGCGCCAGTTCATAGAGATCGGCGACGATGGCTTCCGGCTTCAGAACGCCGGAGGCCAGCGGCTGGACGATATCGCCTGCCTCCTTGGTGGCGCCGGCGCGGGTGTCGACATAGACCCGGGCGCGTGCAATCGCGTCGTCGTCGCTTTCGCGCATCGCCGGCGTGAAGCCGCCAACCAGATCGACATGGGCGCCGGGATTCAAGAGTGCGCCCTTGATCAGTGGCATGGTGGTGATGGTCGCCGACGACACGATATCGGCCTTTCCGAGTTCGGCGTCGAGATCGCCTGCTGCTTCGGCCGCAAAACCCTCGGCACGCAATCTTGCCGCGACCTTTTCGGCGTTGGCCGGCGTGCGGTTCCAGATGCGGATGTTCTTGATCGGACGTACCGCCGAATGCGCCTTTGCAAGGAACGGCGACAGCGCGCCGGCGCCCACTATCAGCAGCCGCGATGCGTCCGCGCGGGCCAGATAGGAGGCGGCCAGCGCCGACGCACAGGCCGTGCGCCACTGTGTCAGCCGCTGGCCATCGATCAAGGCCTGAGGCTCGCCGGTGGCGCCGTCGAGCAACAGGTAAAGCCCCATCACCGCGGGCTTGCCGACGGCATTGTTGTCGGGCGACACGGTGACGATCTTGACGCCGATATGGCCATCGGCCGAGGTGCCGGCTGCGTTGAAGTCGGTCCAGGCCGGCATCAAAAGCAGCGTCGAGGCGGCGCCATCGGGCCGCTCAACCGTGTGATGGTGCCTGACCGGCTGCACGGCGCCATCGCGAAAAGCGGCGCGCAACGTCTCGACCAGCCCGGAAAAGGTCAGCGCGCGGTCGACCTCGGCGGCGGAAATGGTCAGCATGAAAGGCTCCGTGGAGAACTAGGCCGGTTGTGCTTCAGGCCCGAGCCGCGGCTCAGTTCGTCGGCTTCGGCAAGGCTGGGCCCTGCGACGCGGTGGGCGCGCGGCTGACCGCCTGGCGCAGGTTCTCTGCCTCGGCGCCGCGCTGGCGCGCCAGCTTGCGGTAGCGGCCCTGCTTGGTCCAGGTAGCCAGGCTGCCGACGATCATGCCGATGGCCAGCGCCAGGAATAGGAAAATGAAGAGCGGCATGGTCAGCGTCAGCGCCGGATTGCCGGGGTTGAACGGATCGAGCGTGAAGGCGACCGGTTCGCGGTTGGCGACGGCCAACGCAATCAGGATGACGGCCAGCGGCACGAAAACCACGATGAGGAGAAAGCGATTGAACATGTTTTTCCGTTCGGAAGAAAAGGCGGGAGCGGTGGCGGGCGCCGCGCCTATTTGCCTCCGTTCAGCCTTTCACGCAATTCCTTGCCGGTCTTGAAGAACGGTACCCATTTCTCCTCGACCTCTACGGATTCGCCGGTGCGCGGGTTGCGGCCGGTACGGGCAGGGCGGTTTTTCACCGAAAACGCGCCGAAGCCGCGCAACTCGACCCGGTTGCCCTCGGCAAGCGCGTCGGTGATTTCATCGAAGATGGCGCTGACAATGTTTTCGACGTCGCGCAGGAAAAGATGCGGATTACGCGTGGCGATGATCTGCACAAGTTCGGATTTGATCATAAAAAGGCTCCCCGTAAAAGCAGTGCCGCCGAAATTATCAGAATGATTTTATTTGGTTTTTCACTCGTCCCAAGCGGTTCCTCAAGGGTGCCAGACGGAAACGAGACCGTCAAGAAACAAGCGGTCCGCTCCAATTTCGTGAAGGACGTCGCCGCCATGGCCGGGCAGGCCAAGCGCAGCACCGACGGTCTGCGCCATCGCCTTGGAGAACAGGAAACCACCACGTTTTTCCGTGTCCTTCCATTCCACCACCTTGAGCTTGGCATCGACACCCTTGCCTGCAAGCCAGTCGATTGCTTCGGCCTCGCCGCCGACCGCGTCGATCAATCTGTTGGTGACCGCCTGCCGGCCGGTGAAGATCGACCCGTCTGCGAGCGCCAGCGCCTCCGGCTTGGTCATGTTGCGGCGCTCGGCGACGATGCCGACGAACCAGTCGTAGCTGTCGAGGATGAGCTTGCGGACCATGGCGCGCTCATCGTCATTGGTCGGCTTGAAGGGAGAAGGCGAGGCCTTCAAGGGCGAGGATTTCACCTCCTCCAGCTTGACGCCGAGCTTGTCCATGAGGCCGCTGACGTCCGGGTACTGGATCAGCACGCCGATCGAGCCGACGATCGAGGATTTGCGTGCGACAATATGGTCGGCCGCGGTGGCGATCATATAGCCCGCCGAAGCCGCGAGCGTGCCGACCTCGGCCACCACCGGCTTGTCGGCGGCGAGCTTGCGCACTGCCTCATAGATCGACTCGCCACCGACGGTGGTGCCGCCGGGTGAATCGATCGACAGGATCACAGCCTTGACGCGCGGCGACTGACGGATTGCCTCCAGCCGCTTGATCAGTTCTTCGTCTTCGGTGATGGTACCTTCGATCTTGACCTTGGCGATGTGGTCGACAGCCGCGCCGGTGAAGTCGTCACCATAGATCCATGCCGAGAAGGCGATCAGTCCGGCTGCTGCGACGATAATCGCCGCAACACGCCAGAATGTCAGCTTGCGGCGCAAGCGGCGGCGGTCGATCAGGTCGTCGGCTCTCAATGCCATGGTCAGCCTCGTAGTCGGTGGGAGCAGATGCTTTTAAAGCAACCATTCGCGCCCGGCTACCGTTTCCTGACGGCCTTGCGCCAAAGGCCGTCTTAGGCATTCGCGGCAAGCCTCAACCTGTCACGTTCTACAGGCTCTAACACTGTGCGCCCATATCTGGTATGAGGTACAGGCTGCGCTGGGGCCATTTTCATTGTACAGGGGCGGCTGTCACATTTTTGCGGTTTTCCTCGGCTTGTGCTTGCTTGAGGGCGCCGGCACCCCACCTATAGGGCGGCCTGGCGGGCAGGGGTTTAGAAGAAGCAGTCATGTTAGCGGGACCAATCGAACCGACCAACACCGAGACGGAGTTGGCTCCCAAGGCCGCAGGCCGGGCGCGGGTCGACGCGTTTGACGTTGCGCAGCGTCATTCGCGCCGGGTCCGTATCCTCAAGCTGGCCGTGCCGCTGGTCGCTGCCGTGATTGCGGTCGCGTTTCCGGTCTATTCCTATCTCATGGCTCCCGCTGCAATCGAGGTGCAGGCCGACGGCGGCGCCTTTGCCGATGGCAAGCTGGTGATGGCCAATCCCAAGCTCAACGGCTTCACCAAGCAGGACCTGCCCTATTCGATGACGGCCCTGCGCGCCATACAGGACGTCAGCAAACAGGGCATCATCGATCTGGAAGGCATCAAGGCCAAGCTGCCGATTGCGGCCGACAACACGGCCGCCATCAACGCCACGCACGGCACCTACGATCGCGACGGCAACACGCTCAGCCTGACCAGCGATGTGACCGTGTCGACGACGGATGGTGTGGTGGCAAAATTCAAATCAGTCTATCTCGACATGGGCGAAGGCACTATGAAGACAAGCGAGCCCGTCGATGTCAGCCGCGGCGGGTCGCGGATCAGGGCGGATTCGATGTCGGTCCAGGACAATGGCAAGGTCCTGGTTTTCGAGAACAAGGTGCGCGTCGACATCGATCCCGCCAGTTTGAAGGCGGCAGAGGCAAAGAGCGGAGAGACCAATGCGGTTCAGTAGTTCGGCACGGCGCCTCGCCGCGATTTCGGCGTTGCTAACCTTGGGGCTGACCTTGGGGACGGCGCCGTCGCTGGCGCAGTCCAAGGCCACCAGCCAAATGTCCGGCCTCAGGCTGTCGGGCGACAAGCCGATCCAGATCGAAAGCGACAAGCTCGAGGTGCGCCAAGCGGAAAGCGTTGCCGTCTTCACCGGCAACGTCAACGTCGTCCAGGGTCCAACTGTGCTCAAGGCCGGCAAAATGACGGTCTATTACGTCAGGGATGCAGGCGCCGCCAAAAGCGCCCAGCCGGCGGGTGCCGCGGCAATGACCGGATCCGCCAACATCGACCATCTCGAGGTCGACGATAAGGTCTACATCAAATCGGACAATCAGGTTGCCACCGGCGACCGCGGCACTTTCGACATGAAGACCGAAGTGCTGGTGCTTTCGGGCAGCAAGGTCGTGCTCTCGCAAGGCGACAACGTGCTTGTCGGCTGCAAGCTCACTGTGCAGATGAAGAGCGGCCTTGCCCAGGTCGACGCCTGCGGCGGCCGCGTCATGATGTCGATCACGCCGCCGGCGAAGTCTGGAGCAGCGAAACCCTGATGACCGGCATATCGTCGCTGCTGGCGCGTCTTCCAGGGCGCGCCGCCAGCCAACTTGCGGCACCGGCCAGGGTCACCGTCGAAGCGGCAAAGTTCAAGGGAACCTTGATCGCCAAGGGGCTGACCAAAAGCTACAAGGGCCGCAAAGTCGTCAGCGGCGTGACGCTGGGCGTGCGCGCCGGCGAGGCGGTTGGGCTGCTCGGCCCCAACGGCGCCGGCAAGACGACCTGTTTCTACATGGTAACCGGCCTGGTGCCGGTCGATGAAGGCACGATCGAAATCGACGGTTTCGACGTCACGTCGATGCCGATGTATCGCCGCGCCCGTCTCGGCATCGGCTATCTGCCGCAGGAAGCCTCGATTTTTCGCGGCCTGAATGTCGAGCAAAACATCCGGGCCGTGCTCGAAGTGGTCGAAAAGAGCCGCAAGGAGCGTGAGCGCCTGCTCGACGAATTGCTCGAGGAATTTCACATCAGCCATCTGCGCAAGGCTCCGTCGCTGTCGCTCTCCGGCGGTGAGCGGCGACGCCTCGAAATTGCCCGCGCCTTGGCAACCCGCCCCGCCTACATGTTGCTCGACGAACCTTTCGCCGGCATCGATCCGATCGCCGTCGCCGACATCCAGCAGCTCGTGCGCCACTTGACGGCACGTGGCATCGGCGTTCTGATCACCGACCACAATGTCCGCGAGACACTTGGCCTGATCGACCGCGCCTACATCATCCATGCCGGCCAGGTGCTGACCCATGGTCGAGCCGACGAAGTGGTCGCAAATGCCGATGTGCGGCGGCTTTATCTCGGCGAGGGATTTACGCTCTAAGTGCGAAATTCCGGCTCGAGCGGGATTTCCGGCGTAGTCCAGCAGCTTTTTCTTCAATTTTCTGCCTGAAAACGCTCCGACAGGCGAGTTTTACCGCTCCTCGCCTTGACAAGCAAAAGCCGGGCCAGTTTCTATGCTGGCCTGGAAAATTCCTTCCAGCAGTGCGGGTGCGTAGACGGAGCGTTTGAAACCGAACCATGGCGTTGGCGGCAAAACTACAGCTACGACAGTCGCAGTCGCTGGTGATGACGCCGCAGCTGATGCAGTCGATCCGCCTGCTGCAGTTCACCCATCTCGAGCTGGAACGCTTCATCGACGACGAGATCGAACGCAATCCCCTGCTGGAACGCGCCGAACCGCAGGAGGACGCCGCCAGCGACCAGGCGCAGAAGGGCGACGCCGCATCGGAACCGGCTGCCGACGGCGACTGGTTCGAGGCGGAAACGGCGTGGAGCGCCGAGGCGATCTCGGAAAAGCTCGATACGTCGCTGGAAAACCTGTTTCCTGACGATCCTGGTACGAGCGAGCGGCTCGGGCCCGACCTGACGGCACAATGGAAATCGGCGTCCGGCAACGGCTCCACCTCTTCCTCCGACGGCTTCGACGTCGCGGATATGGCGGCGGCGGCCATCACGCTGCGCGACCATGTCGGCGAGCAGGTGGCGCTCGCCTTTGCTGATCCGGCGGCGTGCCTGATCGCCGGCGAGCTTGCCGACGGCCTCGACGAGGCCGGCTACATGCGTGCCGACATGGCCGAGATCGCCGCCCGCCTCGGCACGGACGCCACGGCGATGGCACCGGTCCTGGCGGTCTGCCAGACATTTGAGCCAGCCGGCATATTCGCCCGCGACCTCGCCGAATGCCTGTTGCTGCAGCTGGCCGTGCGCGACCGGCTCGATCCGGCGATGAAGGTGCTGATCGCCAATCTCGAACTCCTGGCACGGCGCGATTTCCAGACGCTGAAGCGGATTTGCGGCGTCGACGAGGAGGATCTGCTCGACATGCTGGCCGAGATCCGGGCGCTCGACCCGCGGCCTGGAATGGCGTTTTCGCGCGGTGCCAGCGATGCGATCGTGGCCGACGTCGAGGTGCGTGCAGCCAATGACGGCAGCTGGACGGTCGAGCTCAATGCCGAGACGCTGCCGCGCGTGCTGGTCGATCACATCTATTTCGCCCAGGTCACGCCACATGCGAAAAACCAGGCGGAAAAGGATTTCCTTGCCGAATGCCTGCAGAACGCCAACTGGCTCACGCGCAGCCTCGACCAGCGGGCGAAGACCATTCTCAAGGTGGCCTCTGAGATCGTGCGCCAGCAGGACGCTTTTCTCGTCCACGGCGTGCGGCACCTGAAGCCGCTCAACCTGCGCACGGTGGCGGACGCCATCGGCATGCACGAATCAACGGTCAGCCGGGTCACGGCAAACAAATACATGCTGACGCCGCGCGGTGTGTTCGAGCTGCGCTATTTCTTCACCGCCTCGATCGCTTCGTCAGGTGGCGGCGATGCGCATTCGTCGGAAGCGGTGCGCGACCGCATAAAGCAGCTGATCGACGAGGAGAAAGCCATCGATGTGCTTTCCGACGATGCCATCGTGGACATGCTGCGGGAAAGCGGCGTCGACATCGCCAGGCGCACGGTGGCCAAATACCGGGAAGGCATGAACATACCCTCTTCGGTGCAGCGGCGGCGCGAAAAACGCGCTTTGGCCAGCGCCGGCCGTTGATCTCCGGCGGAATTTCCACAGCTTTCGCCCTTCATTGACAAGCGGCGACGAAGTGGCTAGAAGCCCGCCCGCATGAGACGGGCTGGCGAGTGGATTTGAGTTCGCCGATGCCCGCACGAGAGATGGTCCGTCACGACGTAGGCCACGGGACGGCCAAGAAGGCGGCTTGTGATCAACCGGAAAGTTCGGATCTAAAATCGGCGCAAGTGACGCCGCAAAAGCTTGTGCGCGCGGACCACGAGTATAAACTCGGGACAGTTTGAAGCCTGAGCAAGGAAGGTCAGTTTTCAGATGACACTGCGCATATCGGGAAAACACATGGATATCGGCGATGCGTTCCGTACGCGCATCAACGACCGTGTCGGGGAAGTGATCGGGAAATATTTCGATCGGGGCTTTTCAGGGCAAATCGTAGTCGTCAAATCGGGGTCGCGCTACACGGCCGATTGCATGATCCGGCTGGACTCCGGTGCTTCGCTGCAGGCGACCGGCGATGCCCAGGATCCAACGCTTGCCTTCGATACCGCGGCAGACCGTCTGGAAACGCGCCTCAGGCGCTACAAGCGCCGGCTGAAGTCGCACAATTCAGGCAATAGCAACGGCGAGCTCACCGACGTCGCCTATACGGTGATGGCGCCGCTTGCCGACGACGAGGAGGACATACCGGAGAATTTCGCGCCGGCCATCGTCGCCGAATCGACTATGACGCTGCGGACCATGTCGGTGGCGTCAGCGGTGATCGAACTCGACACCAAGGACAGCCCGGTCCTGGTCTTCCGCAATGCCGGAAATGACCATCTCAACATCGTCTATCGCCGGCCGGACGGGAATATCGGCTGGATCGACCCGTCCACGGCCAAGGTCGCGCAGGGGTAAAGACCAGCCGCACGCGAGCGTGGGGACTGGCGACGGCAGGCGAACAAGGGATTTCAAGCATGGATCTGAGCGATCTCGTCAGCGTTCCGGCAATCATGCCGGCGTTGAAGGCGAACTCCAAAAAGCAGCTGCTGCAATTGCTGTCCGAAAGGGCGGCGGCAATTTCCGGCATTCCGGAGCGAGAGGTGTTCGACACCATCCTGCAACGCGAGCGGCTCGGCTCCACCGGCGTCGGCAACGGCATCGCCATTCCGCACGGCAAGCTGGCTGGGGTGAAGCGGATCGCCGGCGTTTTTGCCCGGCTGGAGACACCGGTGGACTTCGAGGCCCTCGATGATCAGCCGGTCGACCTGGTGTTTCTGCTTTTGGCTCCCGAAGGTGCCGGCGCCGACCACCTCAAGGCGCTGTCGCGCATCGCGCGGGTGCTGCGCGACGCCGACACGGTTGCCAAGATCAGGGGCACGCGCGACGCCGTGGCCATCCATGCGCTGCTGTCGGACACGCAGGCCTCGCACGCCGCTTGAGGTTTTGATTAAATCCTTTGAAGGGCCGCCGTGAGCGGCCCTGTCCGTTTCCAGCCAGATCGCTGCGCCGTATTTGTCAGTCGATGGCGCCAATGTTGGTGGATAGCGACGTTAGTGGATAGCGACCGGGGTCAGATCGTTTTCCAGCGCGCCAGCCAGTGCCCGGTCGCGAGCGTCCGAAAGCAGGATCGGCTGGCCATTAGCGGCAAACAGGGCCCACAGTTCCAGACCCGGCGCGATTTCGCCGAGGCCCGGGAAACGGCCGCGCAGATCGTCGCTCGACACTTTCCTGAGATAGGCGACCGAACCTTCGCCGAGATGGGCGAATTCGCCGCTGGTCATGATGATATTCTCGTTAGTTCTGGTCATTTCAAGCCTCCTTGCCGCGAGACGCCGCTCAAGGCCATCCCGCATGAGAGCTATCGGCAAAAATCAGTCTTTCACCGATATGTTTATTTTTCGTACCAGCCGTTCGGATTCCGGCCGATCGAGATCGATCGACAGAAGGCCGTTCTTCAATTCCGCCGCAATCACCCGCATGCCGTCGGCCAGCACGAAACAGCGCTGGAACTGGCGCGCGGCGATGCCGCGGTGGAGAAATTCGCGCTCGGTGTCGTCGTTCTGACGGCCGCGCACGACCAACTGGTTCTCCTCCGTTGTGACATCGAGATCGCTTTCCGCGAAACCGGCGACGGCGAGCGTGATACGCAGCCTTTCGGTTTTGCCGTCGGCACCGCTGAGGCGCTCGATGTTGTAGGGAGGATAGCTGTCACCGGACTTTGCCAAGCGCTCCAGCGTCTTTTCCATGGAATCGAAACCGAGGAGAAGCGGGCTGGAAAAAGGCGTCATTCGGCTCATGTTACAGTGTCCTCTCAAGAGCGACATAAAGTGGAAAAACCCGGATGGCATTTTTCCCGATGGTCTTGATATGGTCCGCCGCCCGGCAGACTTCAAGCCGTCACACGTCCCGCCCAAAAAGACTTGCCAAAACAAGGAATTGAAATGCCCCAATCCCGCAGGATCATCATCGACACTGACCCCGGCCAGGACGATGCCGTCGCCATATTGCTGGCGCTCGGCAGCGCCGAGCTGGAGATCGTCGGCATCACCGCGGTGGCCGGCAACGTGCCGTTGAAACTTACCGAAAAAAACGCCCGCAAGATCTGCGAGCTGGCCGGCCGGCCGGACGTCAAGGTCTATGCAGGCGCCATCCGGCCGCTGGCGCGCGAACTGGTCACCGCCGAGGAAGTGCATGGCAAGACCGGCCTCAACGGGCCGCAACTGCCCGAACCAAAGATGAAACTGCAGGAAGAGTATGCGGTCGATTTCATAGTCGAGACACTGATGAGGGAGGAGAGCGGCACGATCACGCTTTGCGCGCTCGGGCCGCTCACCAACATTGCGTTGGCGCTGATCCGCGAGCCGAAAATCGCGCCGCGCATCAAGGAAATCGTGCTGATGGGCGGCGGCTTCTTCGAGGGCGGCAACGTCACGCCGACCGCCGAGTTCAACATCTATGTCGATCCGCATGCCGCCGATGTCGTGTTCAAATCCGGCATTCCGATCGTGATGATGCCGCTGGACGTCACCCACAAGGCGCTGACCACCGCCAAGCGCACGAAGGCCTTCCGCAAGCTCGGCACCAGGGTCGGCACGGCCACCGCGGACATGCTGGAATTCTTCGAACGTTTCGACGAGGAGAAATACGGTACCGACGGCGGCCCGCTGCACGATCCTTGCGTGATCGCGTATCTGCTGAAGCCGAAGCTGTTCAAGGGTCGCAACTGCAATGTCAGCGTGGAAACCGCCTCGGAGCTCACGATGGGCATGACGGTGATCGACTGGTGGGGGGTGACCAAGCGGCCGAAGAACGCCATGGTAATGCGCGACATCGACCATGATGCGTTTTTCGCGCTGTTGCTGGAAAGGCTGGGGCGGCTTTAGGGCTGCTCAGTAGTTGAGCAGGCGGTAGGTGGTGGTACCGTCCTGGCGTTGCTGTTCTTCGATCGAGACTTCCGATCCGATCATGTGGGGTGTTTCCACCTCACCATCGACAAATATCCGAGCGTTGCCGTCATGGAGGCGGACTTCATATCTATAATAAAGTCCATGTCCGACGGAACCTTTCGGATTTAGAGGCATCGTCGCAACATCTTCGACGGTGCGTCCTACGAGTTGTGTGCCAGTGATCGGACTGTTCTGCCTAGTTACAATCGGCACAGCGATCGCGAGAGCGAGCGCGCACAAAATTGTGATGCCAACAACTCTGTCGCGAAACTCTTCCCGAAGCAAAAGAATGCGGGTTCTAAGAGAAATATTTGTCGGCCCCATATCTTAGAGTTGAGTAGCATAGGGGCATTGTTCAAGAGCGATTCCCCGAAAAAGCCATGTCACTCGCTTCACCTTTGAAAACAGCTTATCGATCGATCGTCGTTCAATTTGCAAACCGGTAAAAGACGAAGCCATTGTCGCGCGTGACGCGCTCGATGCCTACGCGCGAGCCGATCAGATGCGGGAGGTCGTCGTAAACGAGGACCGTCGAACCGTTCTCAAGGACCAGCAGATATTGGATATTGCGCCCTTTACCCTGTCCACTTTTGATCGTTGCATCGACCGGTCGACCGACCGGATCGGACTTGCGTCATTCGCCCATTTGTTCAGAGCCGACGGAACCATCGCCGCGAACAAACCAATGAACAGGATCACGCCAAACGCGTTCCTTTTCAAACCCGCGTAAGTCCACGGCATAGACATGAATCCCCAACTGTTGATCCATGTGGTGGCCTGAAGGCCGACTTTCAATCGGCCTTCCTATTCCAGGATGCTGCTGTTGGCGTCGCCGGGCTCGCGGCCGTTACTTCGCCTTGGAAAACGCCAGCCACAGGCCGCCGCCGACCAGGAAGCTGCCGCTGATCCTCGACAAGAGCTTGACGCGGCCGGCCGACAGCAGGCGTCCGGCGCGGCCGGCGGCCAGCGCGTAGGTCGAATCCGAGACGGCGGCGAAGATCATCGCAGTGAAACCCATGACGCCGATCTGTAACGCGTAATTGCCTTCAGGCGCGATGAACTGCGGAAAGAAGGCGCCGAAGAACACCAGTGTCTTTGGATTGCTGATCGCCACCAGCAGCCCCTGCAAAAAGAAGCCGCCACGCGGCCTTTTTGCCGATCCGTCGGCGTTAAGCTTGCCTTTCGAGCGGAACATCTGCACGCCCATCCAGATCAGGTAAGCGGCGCCGATCAGCCGGACCCATTCGAACCAGTGGCCCATGCCGGCGATCAGCGAGGTCAGCCCGATGCCGACGATGGCGATCATGATGGCTAGCCCGGCCTGGGTGCCGGCGACATTGGCGAGCCCGGCGCGCGAGCCGTGGCGGATGCTGTTGGCAATGATCAGCGTCACCGTCGGCCCCGGCACCAGGATGATGACGATGCAGGCGACGACATAGGTGGCGTAGAGTTCCAGCGACATTTTTTCCCTCCACAGATGCCGCTCGTGCGGCGCGCTGTCGCGATCAATGCATGGCGATGAGTTGCGTGCAAGTCGGCGCCGACAATGCGGAGTTGATTTCAGCAGGCGCCGGCCTGCCATGGCAGCGTTGCCTCATAGGCCGCAGCCGCCCTCAGCACTGAGAGGTCACCGCGCGGCCGCCCGATCAATTGCATGCCCATCGGCCTGCCCCTGGCGTCGAAGCCCGCCGGTACGTTGACCGCCGGGCAGCCGCCCAGCGTGGCGAACGCTGAAACCTGCATCCAGCGATGATAGCTGTCCATGGCACGCCCGGCCACTTCCCTTGGCCAGTGGGTGACGACATCGAAGGGAAAGACCTGTGCGGCTGGCAGCGCAATCAGGTCGAAACGCTCGAAGAGCGACAGCAGCATTCGATGCCAGGACGAGCGCCTCACCGTGGCGGCGTGGATCTGCGGCGCGGTGAGGCGCAGTGCATGTTCCACCTCCCAAACGGCCTCCGGCTTCAGCAGACTGCGTTTCGAGGGATCGTCGTAATGCGCCTTGAGTGCACAACCGCTGCTCGCCTGGCGAAGCGTTACAAAGGCCTGCCACAGGGCTTCGAAGTCGCATCCCGGCATCAGCGGCTCGGCCTCGAAGGATACAACCGCGAACCGGTCGAGTGCTGCCTCGCAAAGCTGTAGAATGCCTGCTTCAACCGGCAGATGGCCTTCGAGATCGCCGAGCCAGGCGATGCGCCCGCCGGGCGCCGGTGCTTCCAGCCCTTCGAGGAACGAGCCTGGCTTATCATGCGACAGCGGCGCGCGAGGATGATAGCCGGCCTGAACGTCGAGCAGCAACGCCATGTCACGCACGTTACGCCCCATCGGCCCTTCGACGCCCATTTGCGCAAGAAACACATCAAGGTCAGGGCCGGCCGGCACCAATCCCTGCGATGGACGGAAGCCATAGACATTGTTGTAGGCAGCGGGATTGCGCAGGGAACCGCCAAAATCGCTGCCATCGGCAACGGGAACCATGTCGAGCGCCAGCGCGACCGCCGCACCGCCGCTCGAGCCGCCGGCGGTCAGCGCCGGGTCAAATGCGTTGAGCGTCTGTCCGAACACGGTGTTGTAGGTGTTGGAGCCGAGCCCGAATTCGGGAACGTTGGTCTTGCCGATGATGATCGCGCCGGCTTTACGGACGCGCTCGACGAAGAAGTCGTCTTCCTCAGGCACGAAATCGGCGAAGATCGGCGAGCCGAAGGTGGTTCTCAGGCCGTATGTCAGCGCAAGATCCTTGATCGCGATCGGCAGGCCGAACAGCGATCCGGTATCTACTCCTCGCGCCAGGTGAGCGTCCGCGCTGTCGGCCTCGCGCAGGATGTCGGCACGCTCACGCAATGAAACGATAGCGTTGACCAGCGGGTTCACCGCCTCGATCCTGTCGAGGAATGCCGCGACCACTTCGCGCACCGAAAGCTGCCGGCGCCTGATCTTCTCGGCAAGCTCCACGGCAGACAGGCGGCAGATGTCGCCGGCGGGCGGCACCGCATGCTTGGTCGTCGGGCGCATGGCTGTCATCCCGCTTTAGCCTGCAGATTTCTGCAGGGCGGCATCGACGTCCCTGGCCAGCGGGATGGCCGGCTGTGCACCGGCCTTCAGGCAGGCCAGCGAACCGGCTGCGGCAGCGCGGGCAAGCGCCTGGTCGAGCGGCAGGCCGGCTGCCAGCCCGGCTGCAAAATAGCCGCAGAACGTGTCGCCGGCGCCGACCGTATCGAGCGGACTGATCTTCAGCGCCGGAACCATCAGGAGATCGTCCGGCGTTGCCGCCAGAACGCCGTCCGCGCCAAGCGTGACGACGATGGTGCGCCCGGTTCTCGCGGCATAGTCGCGCATCCGTGCCGGGCGGTCGCGGCCATTCAACGACAGCGCTTCGCCATAGAGGTCGAACTCGGTTTCGTTGGCGACGAGATAGTCGGCCTTGCCGAGGAAGCCGGCCGCGTCGCCATGGAAAGGTGCGGTGTTGAGCACTGTGATCGCGCCGGCCGTGCTTGCCGCGTCGAGTGCTGCCTCGACGGTCTGCAGCGGGATCTCCAGTTGCAGCAGCACGACGTCGCCGTTTTTTACGAAAGCCTTGGAAAGGTCACCCGGCACGACCGAATCATTAGCGCCCGGCACAACGGCGATCACGTTCTCGCCGTCGGCGCCGACCATGATCAACGCGGTACCGGTCGAGGCAAAGGTCTCGCCGACGCCGGACAGGTCGATCTTGCCGTCGCGCAGCAGCGCCAGAGCGTCGCTGGCGAAGCTGTCCTTGCCGACCGCGCCGACCATGCGCACCTTGGCGCCGGCGCGGGCGGCGGCCAGCGCCTGGTTGGCGCCCTTGCCGCCGGGGGCGGTAGCGAAACCGGAGCCGCGCACGGTCTCGCCGGGACCGGGCAAGCGGTCGACACTTGCGATGAGATCGAGATTGATGGAGCCGATGACGACGATCAAGAAGTGCCTCCCGCTAGCGCATACCACTCTAATTGCGCGGGAAGCTACTCCGTAAGATCGCTGCTTGTCACCCTAGCGGTCCTTGCATCGCTCCTATCGTTCCATTTGTTGGCTATTCAAGAAGAGACCTGTCCCGCCTCCCAGCCGAGGATGGCGCGTTTGCGGGTCAGGCCCCAATGGTAGCCGGTGAGCGCACCGGACTTGCCGAGAGCCCGGTGGCACGGCACGACGAAGGACATCGGATTGGCACCGACCGCGGCACCGACAGCCCGGCTGGCGCTCGGTGCGCCGATGCGCGCGGCGATTGAGGAATAGGTGCAGGCCTGGCCCATCGGAATACGCAGCAAGGCTTCCCAGACGCGGACCTGGAAGTCGGTGCCGATCATGACGACGCGCAGCGGCTGGTCGGCGCGCCACAGCGTCGGATCGAAGATGCGCGCGGCATAGGGCGCCGTTGCAGCCATGTCCTCGACATAGGTCGCATTCGGCCAGCGGCTGGACATGTCGGCAAAGGCCGCACGCTCGCCGCCTGGGTCGTTGAAGGCGAGGCCGGCAAGGCCGCGGTCCGTCACCATGATCAGCGCGATGCCGAAAGGCGAGATATGATAGCCGTAGCGGATGGTGAGCCCTGCGCCGCGGGTCTTGTAATCGCCCGGCGACATCGCTTCGTGGGTGACGAACAGATCGTGCAGCCGGCCTGGGCCGGACATGCCGAGTTCGAACGAGGTTTCAAGCAGCGGCATGCCGGCATCGAGCAGCTTGCGCGCATGATCGAGGGTGACGGCCTGCAGAAAAGCCTTGGGCGACAGGCCGGCCCAGCGGGTGAACAGCTTCTGCAGCCCGGTCGGCGTCTCGCCGACCTCCTCGGCCAGCACTTCCAACGAAGGCTGGTCGCGATAGTCGAGGCTGATCTTTTCGATGGCACGACGGACGATTTCGTAGTCTCCACCTTCAGGCGTGATGTCTTTCTGAAGGATTGCTGTCGTTTTGAGAGGCATTTGGGCGTTCATGGCAGTATCTCCTTGAGTGCGAATATCGTCCTTCGCGGCGCCGATCACCACCCGAAACTTGCTTTCCCGCGGCATGTACCCAGATAGAGCTGGGCTTTGAATGGGGAGGACGGTCGTGGCTGGTGAAAAAGTAAACCTGACCGGGGCAAAGGAGACTTTGCTTTTGACACTTTACGGCAAGGCGCTGGAGAGCCGGCTGCCCAATTCGCTGCTCAGGGACTACTTTGCCGACGAGGCGGTGCGCAACATCGACTATGATTTCTCACGGCTCAAGGTCGACAACAATCTCGGCATCGGTCTAGCAATCAGGGCAAAGACGCTGGACGTCTGCGTTCAGGACTTTCTCGCCCGAAATCCTGACGCCATCGTACTGCATCTCGGGTGTGGGCTCGATACGCGCATATTCCGTATCGACCCGCCAGCCGGCGTGGACTGGTTCGACGTCGACTATCCCGAAGTCATCGATCTCAGGCGCAAGCTCTATCCAGTGCGGGATCACTACCATCTGATCGCTTCGTCGGTCACCGAACCTGGATGGCTGAACAAAGTACCTCGGGATCGCCCGGCCATAGTCGTGGCGGAAGGCCTGACTATAGTCGCCTGGGACTGAAGATCATTCGCCTCAATTCCTCCTTCCGCGCCACCGGCGCCGAGGTCCACTGGAGCATCGAGAACCCGCATGAATTGGAGCGAGCCGTTCCGAAGCTGCGGTTCGTCGAGGACATCCCTGCCTATAAGCCGGAACATGCCGCTCGCATGCGCTGGTTCGCGAAACTGTTCGTTCGCCTTTGGAAATATATTCCAGCATTGCGCAAGATCGGCAGGCTGTTGCGCTATCGGTTCTGAAACGCTGGCTCAGCGCGCCTTGGCGGCTGCCAGAGCGCGCGAAAATGCGGTGGCAAAACTTTCGCGGTCGGCAGGGTTGAGGAAGCCGCCGATCGAGACGGTTTTTCCTTGCGCCTCGACCGCCATTCTGGTGATGCCGATCTCGGCGTGGCGGGCGATCGAAAAGCGCGCCCAGAACGGATTGAAGCGGTGTGCTTCCGATTTGCCTGACGGGGCAGTCTTGCGGATGTCGAGGCTGGTGCGCGACACCGATACCTCCTCGCGAGCCCGGGCGGCACGATAATTGGCGCGGAAGGCGATGTAGACGGCGATCACGTCGAGGCCGAAGAAGCCGAACACCGGCCAGGCGCCGCGCGACAGAAAAAAAGCTCCGGTCACCAGCCAGCCGAACAGCAGGGCGCCCATCAGGATGGCAAAGCCGGTCTTGCCCAGCGACCGGTGCGGTGTCAGCAGCGCCTGGAAAAATGGCTCGTCGGCCTGAAATGAGGCGTTTGTGTCGCTCATTGGGGAATATTATAGGAAGGCAATGACAAGCCCCAAGCCCAAAAACTCTTCTGCGCTAAAAAAAGACCTGTTGCCCGGCCGCCGCGACGGCTCGAACGTCAAGCCGCGTCCGCGGCCGGCGAGATCGCGGGCGCTTTACAGCGCGGCCGAGGTGCATGAGATTTTCCGGCGCTTTTCCGTTCAGCGGCCGGAACCGAGGGGCGAGCTCGAACATATCAACGCCTTCACGCTGTTGGTGGCGGTGGTGCTTTCGGCTCAGGCGACGGACGCCGGCGTCAACAAGGCGACGCGGGCGCTGTTCAAAATCGCCGACACGCCGCAAAAGATGCTGGCGCTAGGCGAGGCCAAGCTCGGCGACCATATCCGCACCATCGGGCTATGGCGCAACAAGGCCAAGAACGTCATCGCGCTGTCGGAGGCGCTGATCCGCGACCATGGCGGCGAGGTGCCTGAGGATCGCGATCAACTGGTCGAGCTGCCGGGTGTCGGCCGCAAGACCGCCAACGTCGTGCTCAACGTGGCATTCGGCCAGCATACGATGGCGGTCGACACGCACATCTTCCGCATCGGTAACAGGCTCGGCCTGGCGCCGGGCAAGACGCCGGAACAGGTCGAGCAAGGTTTCCTGAAGATCATTCCGGATGAATATATGCGGCACGCGCATCATTGGCTGATCCTGCACGGCCGCTATGTCTGCAAGGCGCGCAAGCCGGATTGCCCGGCCTGCGTCATCGCCGATATCTGCAAGGCCAAGGAAAAGACGACCAGCGTGCCTGCACCGCTGGTCGAGATCGCGCCGCTCGGGCCAGTAGAAGCGGCTACTGAGTCAGTGCCCGGCAAGTGACTCTGAAGTTCCTCGTATGTGGCGCCGTCCACATTCAGGAACTCTCCTCGACGAACACCTCCTCGCGCTTCTTCCTGACCGCGGGGAGAAACACGATGACGAGCACGGCAAGCGCGATGAGGAGCAGGCTGGCGCTGATCGGCCGCGTCACGAAGGTGCTCGGATCGCCGCGCGAGAGGATCATGGCGCGGCGTAGGTTTTCCTCGAGCAGCGGGCCGAGCACGAAGCCGAGCAGCAGCGGCGCAGGTTCGCAGCGCAGCTTGGTCAGGAGGTAGCCAAGCAAGCCGAAGAAGGCGACGGCATAGAGGTCGTAGACGTTGGTGTTGACGCTGTAAACGCCGATCGAGCAGAACGCCATGATGATCGGGAAGAGCACATAGTAGGGGATGGTAAGAAGTTTCACCCAAAGCCCGATCAGCGGCAGGTTCAAGATGATCAGCATCAGATTGCCGATCCACATCGAGGTGATGATACCCCAAAACAGTGCAGGCTGTTCGATGGCGACATTGGGGCCGGGCACGATGCCCTGGATGATCATCGCGCCGATCATCAGCGCCATTACCGGGTTGGCCGGAATGCCGAGCGTCAGCATCGGGATGAAGGAGGTTTGGGCGCCGGCATTGTTGGCCGATTCCGGTCCGGCGACGCCTTCGATGGCGCCCTTGCCGAATTCCCCGGGATTTTTCGAGACACGTTTTTCGACGGTGTAGGAGGCAAAGGCGGCAAGGATCGCGCCGCCTCCCGGCAGGATGCCGAGCGCCGAACCGATGATCGTTCCGCGCACGATGGGAGCCGCCATGCGCCGAAAATCTTCGCGGGTCGGCATAAGGCCGGAGATCTTTCGGATCAGCACGGAACGCTCATGCTCGTTTTCGAGGTTGCGCAGTATCTCGGCGACGCCGAAGACACCGACCGCCACTGCGACGAAATTCAGCCCGTCGGCATATTCGCGGATACCGAGTGTGAAGCGGGGCGTACCGGTGTAGATATCGGTGCCGACAAGTCCCAGCAGCAGGCCGAGCACGACCATAGCCAGCGCCTTGACGATCGAGCCGTGGGCGAGCGCGACGGACGAGACCAGGCCGACGATCATCAGCGAAAAATACTCGGCCGCGCCGAATCTCAGCGCTATCGCCGTCAGCGGTGGGGCAAAGATGGCGACGAGGAAGGTCGACACCGTGCCGGCAAAGAACGAGCCTATCGCCGCGGTCGCCAGGGCTGCTCCGGCGCGGCCGTTCCTGGCCATCTGATAGCCGTCGATTGCGGTGACGGCCGACGAGGATTCGCCGGGCATGTTGATGAGAATGGCGGTGGTCGAGCCGCCATACTGCGCGCCGTAATAGATGCCGGCGAGCATGATGAGAGAGGAAACCGGGTCGCCGATCTGGAAGGTGATCGGCAACAGCATGGCGATGGTTGCGGTGGCACCGATGCCGGGCAGAACGCCAATCAGCGTGCCGAGAAGGACGCCGATCAGGCAGAAACCGAGGTTTGCCAAAGATGTGGCTGTCGAAAAGCCGAGTGCGAGGTTGTTGAGGAGTTCCATTTCATCTCCTCACAACGACAGTGGCAACCACGGGCCGAAACGCCGAAACGGCAGGCCGAGTGCGTAGCTGAAGACGACGAATGCGAACAGCGTCAGGCCGGCTGACAGCACGAGTGCAGTCAGCGGCTTCATACGGCCGCTACCGAAAGATGCGATCAGCGCCGTCAGGAAGATCGACGGGATGAAGCCGAGGCCGCGCACCGTCAGGCCGAAGAAGATCGGAGCAGGCAGGATGAACAGCATGCCGCGCCACGCAATGTAACCGATCGGCTCACTCTCGAAGCGCACTGCCTCGACTAGGATGACGGCGCCGAGCAGAATGAGCACGATCGCCAGAACCAGGGGGAAATAGCCCGGCCCCATGCGAAAGGCGGTGCCGATTTCGAGGCCCAGCGACTGCAGCGCGAAAAAGGCGCCAATAAAGATCAACAGCGCGGCGCATATGCCGTTGGTTCTGTCGATTGCGAAAGGTTTCATGGCGTCCTCCCGGCCCGCCTCACGGGCGTGCCGATGCCGGTGTAAAAACGGGGCGCTGGCGGCGCCCCGTTAAAAACCTTTAGTCGGCGTACTGGCCAGCCGCTTCGATGATCGGCTTCCAGCGCGCAATCTCACTTTCCAGCTTGGCCTTGAGCGCGGCCGGCGTGGCATCGGCCTCGGGCGACGGCTTGGTGCCGAGTTCGGCAAATCTGGCGACGACGTTCTGGTCCTTCAGCGCCACCTGCAGAGATTTCGACAGGCGTTCGGTGATCTCGGCCGGCGTGCCCTTGGGTGCATAGATGCCGTGCCAGATGCCGACCTGCACCTGGGGAAGACCGGCCTCTATCGTCGTCGGCACGTCCGGCAGCACGTCTAGCCGTTGCGGCGAGGTTACGGCATAAGCCTTGATCGTGCCGCCCTGGATCTGCTTGGTGGTATTGGTCGTCTGGTCGCACATGATGTCGACCTGGCCGCCGAGAAGATCGGTCATGGCCGGGCCGGTGCCCTTATAGGGTACGGTGACCAGCGGCGTGCCGATGGCGCTCATAAACAGCATGCCGCACAGATGCGAGGCGGCACCGATCCCGGCATTGGCAACGGTGATGCTGTCCTTGTTGGCCTTGGCGTAGTCGACCAGCCCCTTCAGATCGGTCGGCTCGAGGTCCTTGCGGCCGACGATGGTCATCGGCACCTCGGTGACGAGGCCGACATATTCGAATGCGTTCAGCGTGTCGTAGGCGAGCTTTCTGTAGAGCGTAGCACTCGTCGCCATGCCGATGTGATGGAGGAGCAGCGTGTAGCCGTCAGGCTCGGCATTTGCGACGCGGCCCGCGCCCAGTGTGCCGCCGGCGCCGCCGACATTCTCGACGATGACCTGCTGGCCGAGGTCCTTCGACATGGCTTCCGCGACAAGACGCGTGACGGTGTCAGTAGGGCCGCCGGCCGAAAACGGCACGACAATGGTGATGGTGCGTTCGGGGTAGGTCTGCGCGCCAGCGGCCGGTGGGTAAAGCATGGCGGCCGCAGCGACAGCTAGCGCGGCGACGAATTTTCGCATCGTGTTTCCTCCCAGGATATGATTGCCAACCGCTGCGCGGATTCCTCTAAAACCGACTGTAGATGGAGCAATAACTAGCGCAACCCGACAAATGACAATCGGGCTCAAACGGCAAACTGCACGTCTATCCGCGCAAATGAGTGGGAAGGATGGGCCGTGCGATGCCCTTCCTCCAACCTATGCTAGTAGCCATAGCCGCGCGCCATCGCCGCCGCGAACACCGGGATCAATAGGAAGATCGATGCCTCGGTGCGGACATAGGTGCGAACGGACGCTAGCTCCGCCGCAGGCACCTGGAAGCCGGGACTGGCGCTCGCCTGCCTGTTCCAGGACAGGAATCGGACGGTCGGGATAATCGACAACAGGCCGACAATTGCGAAAGCGGCCATCTTTGCCCAGAACATCCAGTTGTAGACGTAGAATTCCCAGCCCTTGAGACCATGGATGACGCGGCCGATGCCGGCGACGATGATCAGCATGGCGATGATGCCGTAGTGGCGATCGATGCCGACAAGCCGCTTCAGCGTCGCGGCGGACAAGTCGCTGCGGATCAGGACGAACTCGGCGCCGATGATGCCTGCCAGCGAAAACACCAGCAGATGATGGAAGATGGCAAGCACAAGGTCGGTGGTGTCCATGCTGTTCCCCTCTGTCGGACGGCAGCGCCGAAACCCAATGCGCCTGAACCAGTACTGGAGAAAAACTAACACCGCCTGGCAGGATTCACATCAGCCTGGAAGATGATCTACACAGCCTTGGCTCTTGTTTTTCGCAACGGATTTGGATTTCCCGTCTCGAGCGTGTCGCTGTCCCCACTTTTGGAAGACCTGCATTAGGCACCGGCAACACAACCGAGACATGACCATGGCCAGTCCGCATACAATTGTCGCCCCAGTGATTGAGACCTCGCGCACGGTCCTGCGGCCGCACCGGCTTGACGATTTCGACGCCTACGTCGCGATGTGGGCCGATCCCGTCGTCACCCGCTTTATCGGCGGCAAGCCGCGCACGCGGGAGGAAAGCTGGATGCGCTTCCTGCGCCACGCCGGCCTGTGGTCGCTTCTGGGCTACGGCTTCTGGGCGATCGAGGAAAAGGCCACCGGCCGCTTCATCGGCGAGGCCGGCTTTCACGATCTGAAACGCGACATGACGCCCTCGATCGAGGGCATTCCGGAGACCGGCTGGGCTCTGGTTGCGGGCGCGCATGGCCACGGGTTGGCCAGCGAAGTCGTCGCACGGGTGCTTGCCTGGGGCGATGAGGCATTTGCAGCCGCGAAGACCGTCTGCATCATCGATCCGGAAAACACCGGCTCGCTGAACGTCGCGGCAAAATGCGGTTATGGCGAAGTGCTGCGAACCGTCTACCAAGGCAAGCCGACCATCCTGCTGGAGCGGCAACCCTGACGGATGCTGTTTGGCACTGCCTGCCACGTCGTCTTCGGGCGTCCGGTTCGCCAGCCTGAAAATCGCGCAGGCCGATTGTGCCGCATGCGAAGTGTTCTGTCTTTGACAGGAGGACGCAAACTCTGCATGAATTTTATCGAGCGGGTCTGAAGTCAGGCCACGTTTCTGGCAGGCACCGGAGGAGGTGTCGCGATTTGGAGGAATCCCATGCTGAACAGACGCCGATTCTTGATGAGCACCGCGGCGGCAGGTGCTGCCGGGCTCGCGGCATCGCATTTTATCCCCGCTTTCGCGCAGGACGCACCGCAGCTGCAGATCTTCGTGCCGGCGGCGCCGGGCGGCGGTTGGGACCAGACGGCGCGCGCCATGGACCAGGTGCTGCGCAGCGAAAAGCTGATCTCCGGCTCGCAGATTACCAATGTTGGCGGCGCCGGCGGCACCGTCGGCCTGCCGCAGTTCGTCAACCAGTGGAACGGCAAGGGCAATGCACTGATGGTGGCCGGCATGGTCATGGTCGGCGCCATTATCGCCAACAAGGCGGCCAACAACCTTACCGAGGTCACGCCGATCGCCCGCCTCACCGGCGAGTTCGAGGCGCTGGTGGTGCCGGCCGCCTCGCCGTTCAAGACTGCGGCCGACTTCGTTGCTGCCCTCAAGGCCGACCCGACGCAGGTTCCCGTTGCCGGCGGTTCGGCCGGCGGCTCGGACCACATCTTGTTCGGCCTCATCGCCAAGACCGTCGGTGTTCCGGCCACCAATCTCTCCTATGTGCCGTTTGCCGGCGGTGGCGAGGCGCTCTCGGCGCTGCTCGGCAACCAGGTCGCGGCCGGCATCTCCGGCTATGGCGAGTTCGCCGAACAGGTCAAGGCGGGTGCGCTGCGGCTGCTGGCCATCTCCGCAGATAAACGCCAGGAGGGAATCGATGCGCCGACGATGAAGGAAGCCGGCATAGATGTCGAGCTGTTCAACTGGCGTGGCGTCTTCGCACCGCCCGGCGTCTCGGACGCCGACAAGGCAGCAATGATCAAGCTGATCGAGACCATGGCCAAGAGCGACGCCTGGGCCACCGAATGCAAGAACCGCAACTGGACGCAGATCCTGCTCACCGGTGACGATTATGCGAAATTCGTCGCAGAAGACACGGCCCGCATCGGGACGATCCTCAAGGACCTCGGCCTAGCGTGATGCTCTCGGCAAGGGGCGGCAGCCTGCGCCAACCCTTGCCGACTTTCGCCAGCCGCATGGACATACGCGGCGCCGGAGGTGAAACTACGCCGAGATCGGCCGAGTGAGACCGGTCCAAGGAGAACCGGCCCGAAGGGACCGACATTGGGAGGACGATGATGAGCACCAGCGACCAGCCGGCGCCGCCGCGCCTTGCAGTGCCCGAACTGCTGATCGGCGTCGGGCTCCTCGCCTGTGCCGGTGCGGTTGCCTGGCAGACGCTGGCAATCCCGGTGTCGCCGCTCTATTCCAAGGTCGGTCCGACCGTCTTTCCCTACATCACCATGACCGGGATGATGATCCTGTCGCTGCTGCTCATCATTGCCGCCTTGCGGGGCGGATGGCAGCCGGAGGACGAAAAGGAGACGCCGACCGACTGGAAGGCGATGGGCATCGTCGCCCTCGGACTGATCGCCAATCTGGTGCTAATCCAGCCGCTCGGCTTTACCGCTGCATCTGTCATCATGTTCGTTCTCATCTGCCACGGTTTCGGCAGCCGGCGTCCGCTGCGTGACGTGCTGCTCGGGCTGATCCTGGCGCTGGCCGCCTATTTCGGCTTTGCCAGGGCGCTTGGCGTCAATATCGGCGCCGGCTTCATCGAAAACCAGCTGAACGCGATCGTCGATTCGGTCGTTGCCATGCTGAGGGGCTGACGCCATGGAAACGCTCGGCCATCTCGCGCACGGATTTTCGGTCGCCTTCTCGCCGATCAATCTCATATGGTGCCTGGTCGGCACCACGCTGGGGACTGCGATCGGCGTGCTGCCCGGCCTCGGGCCGGCACTGACCATCGCGCTGCTGTTGCCGATCACCTATCAGGTGGCGCCGGAGGCGTCCTTCATCCTGTTTGCCGGCATCTACTACGGCGCCATGTATGGCGGCTCGACGACATCGATCCTGCTCAACACGCCTGGCGAAAGCGCCACCATCGTCACCGCGCTGGAAGGCAACCGGATGGCCCGCTCCGGCCGCGGCGGTGCGGCCCTGGCGACCTCGGCGATCGGCTCCTTCGTCGCCGGCACGCTGGGCACCATCGGCGTTGCCTTCCTGGCGCCGATCGTCGTCAAATTCGCGCTGGCCTTCGGCCCGGCCGAATATTTCTCGCTGATGGTGCTGGCCTTCATCACGGTTTCGGCAGTGCTCGGCTCGTCGTCGGTGCGCGGCCTGACCAGCCTGTTCGTCGGCTTCGTCGTCGGCATGATAGGCGTCGACCTGCAGACGGGGCAGCCGCGCTTCACCTTCGGCACGAGCGAATTGCTCGACGGCGTCGACGTCATCGTCGTCGCCGTTGGCCTGTTCGCCGTTGGCGAGACGCTTTACATGGCCTCGCGCCGTTATGCCGGTAAGGACGATATCGTGCCGTTGAAAGGGTCGCTCTATATGACCGCGGCCGAATGGTCGCGCTCGTGGAGGCCATGGCTGCGCGGCGCCCTGATCGGCTTCCCGATAGGCGCCATGCCGGCCGGCGGCGCCGAAATCCCGACCTTCCTGTCCTATGCGATCGAGAAGAAACTCTCCAGACACAAGGAGGAGTTCGGCACCGTCGGCGCCATCGAGGGCGTTGCCGGGCCGGAGGCCGCCAACAATGCATCCGCGGCCGGCGTGCTGGTGCCGATGCTGACGCTCGGCCTGCCGACCTCGGCGACGGCCGCGATCATGCTGTCGGCGTTCCAGAGCTACGGTATCAATCCGGGGCCGCTGCTGCTGACGACACAGGCCGACCTGGTGTGGGGGCTGATCGCCAGCCTGTTCATCGCCAATTTCATCCTCGTCGTCCTCAACCTGCCGCTGATCGGGCTCTGGGTGCGATTGCTGAAGATCCCGGTCCCGCAACTCTATGCCGGCATCCTGGTGTTCGCCACGGTTGGCACTTACGGCATCTCGCAATCGCCGATCGACCTCGTCATCCTCTATCTGCTCGGTGCCGCCGGCTTTCTGATGCGGCGTTTCGATTTCCCGACCGCGCCCGTCATCATCGGCATGATTCTCGGGCCGCTTGCGGAAACGCAGTTCCGCCGCGCGATGACCATCTCCAACGGCGATTGGACGGTGTTCTACAAGCATCCGCTGTCGCTGACGCTGCTGACGCTGGCCTTCATCGGGCTGGTTGGACCGCATATCTGGGCCTACATCGAGCACAGACGCATGCGTGGACCGGAGCACGTGCCGGGCGATGCCTGAGCTGTTCGTGACGTCATGACAGACCTGCTTTCCGGCATCCGCGTTCTTGACCTGACCAATGTGCTGGCCGGCCCCTATTGCGCCTACCAGCTGGCGTTGCTCGGGGCCGACGTCATCAAGGTCGAGACGCCGCAAGGCGGTGATCTGGCGCGCCAGCTCGGCGCCTCGCCGGAGCTCAACCGGGCGGGCATGGGCGCTTCGTTCCTGGCGCAGAATGCCGGCAAACGCTCGGTGGCGCTCGATCTCAAGCAGGAGGCCGGCCGCGAACGCTTCCTCGATCTGGTCGCTTCGGCCGACGCGCTGGTCGAGAATTTCCGCCCCGGCGTAATGGACCGGCTGGGGCTTGGCCATGCCAGGCTGAAGGAGGTCCGGCCAAGCCTTGTCTATTGTGCGATATCGGGCTTCGGCCAGACCGGGCCGATGCGCGACAATCCAGCCTACGACCAGATCATCCAGGGTCTTTCCGGGATTATGAGCATCACCGGTACACCGGAAACGGCGCCGCTGCGTGTCGGCTATCCGGTTGCCGATACGCTTGGCGGGCTGGTCGGGGCGTTCGCCATTACCGCCGCATTGGTCAAGCAGAAGACGACAGGCGAGGGCGCGTTCCTGGACGTGTCGATGCTCGAATGCACGCTTTCTGCGCTCGGCTGGCCGGTGTCGAACTATCTGACGGCGGACGTCGAGCCGCAGCCGATGGGCAATGAAAACATGACGGCCGCACCGTCTGGCGCGTTTCGCACCGGCGACGGCTTGCTCAACATCGCAGCCAACAAGCAGGAGCAGTTCATCGCGCTGTGCCGATTGATCGGCCGGCCGGAGCTGGCCTCGGATGTCCGCTTTGCCGAGCGAGAAACGCGCAAGCAGAACCGCATTGCATTGAAAGCGCTGATCGAGGATGCCTTGGCGAGCGGCTCGGCCGCCGCCTGGGAGGAGACGTTCAATCGCGCCGGCGTGCCGGCAGGCCGGGTGCTGACAATCCCGCAGATACTGCAGGAGCAACAGGTGATCGAGCGCGGCATGACGGCGCGCTTCCAGGCTGTGTCCGGAATGGACAAGCCGCTGACCGTGGTGCGCGGCGGCTTCATGGTCGATGGCAAGGCACCTTTGCCGAGCAGGCCGCCGCCGGGGCTGGGCGAGCATATGGACGAGGTTTTTGCCGACCTGCCGCCACGCGCCAAGAAAAGAGCGAAGGCATGAGCGGAACGCAAAACAAGACTGGTCGCGCGCGCGGCGAGGAATGGTGGCAGACCGGCATCATCGAGATGCGCCCCGGCGTCATCCGGCTGCGCGGCTATGAAATCCAGGATCTGATCGGTCGCGTCAGCTTTCCGGCAATGATCTGGCTCATGCTGCGCGGCGAAACGCCAAGCGAGGAGCAGGCGGCGCTGCTTGGCATCGCGCTGGGTGCTGCCGTCGACCATGGGCCGCAGGCGCCGTCGATCGCCATCGCCCGTATGGCGATCACCTGCGGCGTCGGCATCAACAGCGCCATGGCATCAGCCGTCAACGTGCTTGGCGATGTGCATGGCGGCGCCGGCGAACAGGCGCTTTCCTTCTACGGAGACATCGCTGCCAAACTGGACGCCGGCATGCCGCTTGCGGACGCCGTGTCGGCGCGGCTCGATCGTTTCCTTGCCGGGGAAAACGGTTATGTGCCCGGGCTCGGCCATCGTTTCCATCCGGTCGACCCGCGGGCGCCCCGCCTCATCGAGCTAACCCGCGACTTTGCCGCGCGCGGCATCGTCAGCGGGCGCTTCGCCGATATCGCCGAGGCGATCGAGGCCGAGGTGGCGCGGCGCAAGGGCAAAAAAATCCCGCTCAATATCGACGGCGCCACGGCCGTCATCTACGGCGAGCTCGGCTTTCCGCCGCCGCTGACGCGCGGCCTTTTCGTGCTGTCGCGCTCGGTCGGCATCCTCGCACATGCGTGGGAACAGTCGCAGGAAAGCGACCGCAACAAGGGGCCGCTGCCGCGCGAATGGCTGTGGGCCTATACCGGCACGCCGGCGCGGCCTCTGCCCGAGGAAGACGATGGCAGTCAGTGAGGCATCGGTTCAAGAGACGGCGGCGGCGGGCGCTGGAACCAATTCCATCCCGACACAGTCGGGGCAGGCCTCCATCTTCTATTGAGCGGGATCTTTTCCGAACGCCGGACCCTGCTTTTTGGGATTATGCTCCAGCTCGGCAATCCTGATGTTCCTCACCAGCGTCGAAAGATCCGGCTCGTCGATGAGCAACGCCGCGTCGGCTGGTGCCAGCCACGCACGCTGACGCCTCCTGGCTTCCTGCCAGTCGGCAAGTTCCTCGGTTACTTCCAGCAAATAGACGACGACGTCGACACGGACGAAGCGGTTTGCCAGCCGCTTCCAGTAGCAATAGGTGCCGGCCGGTTGTTTCAGTGTCTTGCCGAGAACGCCGGCTTCTTCCTGTGCTTCGACAGTGGCCGCCTTGCGGCCGCTCTTGCCCTTCATCGGCCAGCCCTTCGGCACGATGAAGCGCCTCGTCGTTCGCGATGTGACCAGCATCACCTCGACATCGCTATGCTCGTTCAGCCGAAAGGGAATCGCCGCGACCTGGCGAACCCCGTCGCCCTTCCTTGCCTTGCGTACGACCTTCTTCTTGCTGGCTGCCATTCGATAATCCAGTCGAATCGGTGCCCAGACGGCAAGGGCAGCGTTGCAAACTCGCCCGCTTTCAATGGGGCGCAAGCGGAGCGGTTTCCACAATATATAAGTCGGCTAAATAAATGGAAAGGGCCGGTCGTCAGCGGCAGGTGCTGACAAAGCCGCTCCCCGACGGCAGCAACTGGCAAGTTGGCCTCATCTGCGGCACCTCCTGCCGTTGCGGTGTTGGGATTTGGCGATCCTGGGCACGGTACTGCTGTTGCTGCTGCTGGTATTGCTGCCGCCGCAGCCTGTTCTCCAACATCTGCAACTGGTCCTGCTGGATCAACACGTTGCGGTCGGCGGGACTGACGACCTGTGCCGATGCAGCAGGATTTACGCCCGACAGCATCGCCGCGGTCAGCATTGCCGACCCTAAAAACGTCAATAGACGAAGCCGTGACATCCATTCATTCCCGCACAAAACCGATCTTTCCTTAATATAGGGCTTTTGTCCGGCGACACCATGGCCGCCGCTGATTTGAAGCGGATTGGAAGAGGCATTTCGGCTTCGGATGCTCGTCGCGTCAATCGATTTCGCGCAGCCGGTATCCAACGCCGGTCTCGGTGGTGATATAGCGGGGCTGGTCGGGCGTTTTTTCGATCTTTTGCCTGATCTGCCGGACGTAGACTCTGAGATATTGAACGTCGGTGGAATCGCCCCAGACCTGCTTCAGCAGGAACTGGTGGGTGAGAACCTTGCCGGCGTGCTGCACCAAGGTGCGAAGAATGTCGTATTCCTTCGGCGAGAGCTTTATCTCCTTGTCCTCGACCTTGACGACGCGCTTCACCAGATCGACGGAGAGGTCGCCGGTTTGGAACACCGGTCTCTCACCCTGCTGCTGAAACTTGTGGCGAAGCGCTACGCGGATGCGTGCGACAAGCTCGTTCATACCGAACGGCTTGGTGACATAGTCGTCGGCGCCGAGTTCGAGGGCGGACACGATGCCGGCCTCATCAGTGCGGCTGGAAAGAATAACCACGGGAATGTCCAGGCCATCATCCCGCCATTTGCGCAGCAAATCATGGCCGCTCATGCCGGGGAGGCCGAGATCGAGCAGCACAAGGTCCGGCTTTTCCGTCTCGATGAGTTCAATCGCCGCCCTGGCGTTCGGCGCCTCGCTGATCGCATAGCCTTGGCTGCCAAGCCCGACGCGAAGCAGTTTCCGGATCGGCGGTTCGTCGTCGACCACCAATATCCTGACGTCCAGGCTCGTCATGCCAGATCGTCCATATTTTGATGGCCCGTCTCGGGTTCGCCGAGATTGGGCAGTTCCGCCGGCACCAGTTGCATCTTGATCGTGAAAACCGCCCCCGAGCGGTCGGACCTGTTTGCCGCCAAGAGCGTCCCGCCCATCGCTTCGATGAAGCCGCGGCAAATCGACAGGCCGAGCCCCGTGCCGGCACGCACCTGGTCACCCTTGCGCACACGGTAGAAAGTGTCGAAAACGCGCTCTAGATCCGCTGGCGGAATGCCTGGTCCCTCATCCATGATCTGCAGGATGACGAAGCCGTTGTCGGCCCAGGCTTGCAGGCGGATCGTCGAACCTGGCGGCGCGTATTTTGCAGCATTGTCGAGGAGGTTGAACAGCACCTGTTCGAACAGAACGGGGTCGACCCGCAACATCGGCAGATCCGATGGAATGTCGATCTCGGTCTTATGCTCGCCGACGAATTTGCGGGCCCGATACAGAGCTGAACCGACAATGTCGCCGAGATAGTGAAACGCATAGTTCGGCTCCATCGTGCCGGATTCGATCTTGGTCATATCGAGCAGATTGGCAATGAAGCGGTTAAGCCTCTCCGCTTCATCGAGCACGGTCGACAGCAGTTCCGTCCGGTCCTGCTCGGGAAGTGCGGCCTCGAAGTCCCTGAGTGTTCCGGCCGCGCCCATGATGGCGGCAAGTGGCGTCTTCAAATCGTGGGAAATGGAGGTGAGCAAGGCCGAGCGCAGACGGTCTGCCTCGGCCGCGAGCTTGGCCCGGTCAACATCGGCGACGAGCTGGATGCGCTCGATGGCGACCGCCGCCTGGTCGGCGAGCGCATCGAGCAGACGCTGCTGCTCGGGTGTCAGCAGCGGACCTTGCTTGTCGTTGTCGAGGCCGACAACGCCCACCGCCGTGCGTCCGGTCCGCAAGGGCAGATAGAGGCGCTTTGCTCCGGGCAGCGTGTCGGCGCCGCGCCCGGCGGCGCGGTTATGCTCCCAGGCCCAGCGGGCTGCTGCGATGTCGGCCTCGGCCAGCGTGTCGTCGGGTGGGTAGCCGGCTTTGACCGCAATTGTGCCGTTCTCCGGCAGAAGCAGCACCACGCGCAGCTTCAGCATCGAGGCGATCTGGAAGGCAGTCGCCCAGAGAACGTCATCAAGCGTCCCAGCGCCGGCGAGCTTCTTTGAGAAGAGATAAATATCTTCTGTGGCGCGTGCCCGCGAGCGCGCAGCGACCGCCTGACGCTGCACGCGCGCTGTTAGATTGCTGGCAATGACCGCAACAACCAGGAAGACAGCCAGCGCAACGATGCTCTCCGGATCCTCGATCGTCAGCGTGTAGCGTGGTTCCAGGAAGAAATAGTTGAAGGCAATGGCGCTGATGAGGCAGGCATACAAAGCCGGCCAGAGACCGCCGGTCACCGCCGACGTCAGGACCCCAATGAGAAAGATGATCGCCAGATTGCGGACGTCGAGAAACTGGTCGAGAAGAACGGCGAAGGCGAGCGAGCCAACAACATAGGCCGTGGCCCTGAGATAAGGCCAGATCTCGAACTGCCACTGCTCGTCCGCCGCCTTGACGGTCCTCGACGTCGCCTCGGCGTTGCGTTCGTTTCCCGAAATGACATGGACGCTGATGTCGCCGGCATTGCGGATGAGATCGTAAGTGAGCGAGCCTTCGATCAATTCCCGCCAGCGCGATCGGGTCGGCCTGCCGATCACGATATGGGTGAAGTTGTTCGCCGTCGCATGCCGAACGATGTCTTGCGCGACGTTCTGACCCGGAATGGTCGTCACCTCGGCACCGAGCTGCTCGGCAAGGCGCAGCTGCGTCGCCAGCCGATCCTTGTCCTCCTCGGGCATGGCCGCTGAATGAGGGGTATCGACATGAAGCGCCGTCCAAGGGGCGCGGAGCCGGTCGGCCAACCTCCGCGCATAGCGTACACGGGCCGCCCCGCCCGGACGCGCATCGACGCAGACGAGAACCCTTTCCCCCGCCGCCCAAGGCCCGGGTATCGCGTGGGCCTGCATGTGGGTCAGCAACTGCTCGTCGACCCGCTGGGCAGTGCGGCGGAGCGCCAATTCCCGGAGCGCCGTCAGATTGCCCGGCGAGAAATAGTTCTCGATGGCGCGCTGGGCGGTGCTGGGGATGTAGACCTTGCCTTCCTCAAGCCGTTTGATCAGATCGTCGGGGGTGAGGTCGATGATCTCGATGTCGTCGGCCTGGTCGATTATGGAGTCGGGGACAGTTTCCCGCACCCTGACGCGGGTGATCTGCGCCACGACATCGTTCAGGCTCTCGACGTGCTGGATATTCAGCGTCGTGTAGACATCGATGCCGTGCGTCAGGATTTCCTGGACGTCGAGATAGCGCTTGGGGTGACGGCTGCCGGCGACGTTGGTGTGGGCGAGTTCGTCGACCAGAACTAGCGCCGGGTGCCGGGCGAGGATGGCGTCGAGATTCATCTCCTCAAGGATCCGCCCCTTGTAATCGATCTCAAGGCGAGGAATGACCTCGTAGCCTTCGACCAGCGTCTGGGTTTCCTTGCGGCCGTGCGTCTCGACGATGCCGATCACCACGTCGACCCCGTCGGCCAGCCTGGCGCGGCCCGACATCAGCATCTCGTAGGTCTTGCCGACACCGGGGGCGGCGCCGAGAAATATCCTCAGGCGACCGCGCTCCTCCCGCTCGGCATGCTCGAGCAGCGCGTCGGGAGAGGGCCTGGTTTCGGCGGTGCGGCTGTCGTCTGGCATAAGGGTCAATCATGAACGGCGCCGGCTTCGGTGTCGATCCCGGCGCCGGTCCTTCACTGTTTCATCGCATCGTCCAGCGCAAGGTTGAGGGCCAGCACATTGACCACCGCCTCGCCGATGAATCCCAATTCGCGATCTTCGACATGGCTGTCGACAAGCGATTTGATCCTGGATTCATCGACGCCCCTGGCCTTGGCCACCCTGGCAACCTGAAAATAGGCCGCATCGGGGCTGATATGCGGATCGAGGCCGCTGCCGGACGTGGTGACCAGATTCATCGGTACCGGCTGGCTCGGGTTTTCGGCTCTCAGCTTTTCGGCGTCGCTCTTGATCCTGTCGATGAGCTTCGGGTTGGTCGGGCCGAGATTCGAGCCGCCCGAGGCGGCGGCATTGTAGCCGTCGCCGGCAGCCGACGGGCGGCCATGGAAGTAGCGGTCGCTTTCGAAAGCCTGGCCGATCAGCTCGGAACCGACGAGCTTGCCGTCCTTCTCGATCAGGCTGCCATTGGCCTGGCGCGAAAACAGCGCCTGGGCAATGCCGGTCATGCCGATCGGATAGACCAAACCCGTCAGAATGGTGAAGAAGACGATCATGACGATCGCGGGCCTGATTTGATTGAGCATCGACGAGGTTCCTTAGGCGAGACCGAGAGCGGTGATGGCCATGTCGATCATCTTGATGCCGACGAAGGGCACTACGACGCCGCCAAGGCCATAGACAATGAGATTGCGGCTGAGCAGCGCACCGGCGCCGACCGCGCGGTATTTGACGCCCCTCAGCGACAGCGGGATCAGCGCAATGATGATCAGCGCGTTGAAGATGATGGCCGAGAGGATAGCGCTCTGCGGCGTCGCCAGATGCATGACATTGAGCGCTTGCAGCGGCCCGGCGGTCTGGCCCGGGGCGATGTAGAAGACGGCGAATATTGCCGGGATGATGGCAAAATACTTGGCCACGTCGTTGGCGATGGAGAAGGTGGTCAGCGAGCCACGCGTCATCAGGAGCGCCTTGCCGATTTCGACGATCTCGATCAGCTTGGTCGGATCGCTGTCGAGATCGACCATGTTGCCGGCCTCGCGCGCCGCGACCGTGCCGGTGTTCATGGCAACGCCGACATCGGCCTGCGCAAGGGCCGGCGCATCGTTGGTGCCATCGCCGCACATCGCGACCAGTTTGCCTTTGGCCTGCTCGTCGCGGATCAGCTTCAACTTGTCCTCGGGCGTCGCCTGGGCAAGGAAGTCGTCGACGCCGGCTTCCGCCGCGATCGCCGCCGCGGTCATCGGATTATCGCCGGTGATCATCACCGTGCGGATGCCCATGCGGCGCAATTCGGCAAAGCGTTCTGCGATGCCGCCCTTGACGATGTCCTTCAGATGGACGACGCCGAGCAGGCGCCCGTCGCGCTCGACCGCGAGTGGAGTGCCACCCGATTTGGCGATCTCGTCGGCGATCGCCTGAAGGTCGCGGACGGTGTCGCTGCCGGGGCGCGTACTGCCTGTGGCAACGGTCGAGAGGTTGACGTGGGCAAGTACCGCATCGACTGCGCCCTTGCGGACTGAGGAGCCTTCCAGATCGACACCGCTCATGCGGGTTTGCGCGGTGAAGGGCACGAAAGTCGCGTGCAGGCTTGCCATGTCGCGGGCGCGGATGGCGTATTTTTCCTTCGCCAGGACGACGATCGAGCGGCCTTCCGGCGTTTCGTCGGCAAGCGAGGCAAGCTGAGCCGCGTCGGCCAGTTCCTGTTCGGTGACGCCCTTGACCGGACGAAATGCCGTCGCCTGACGGTTGCCCAGCGTGATGGTTCCGGTCTTGTCGAGCAGCAGCGTGTCGACATCGCCGGCCGCCTCGACGGCGCGGCCCGACATGGCGAGCACGTTGAAGCGCACCAGGCGGTCCATGCCGGCAATGCCGATAGCCGACAGCAGGGCGCCAATTGTGGTCGGGATCAGGGTAACGAACAGGGCGACCAGCACGGTCACCGAGATATAGCCGCCCGAATACGAGGCGAAGCTCGGGATCGTCGCCGTCGCCAGCACGAAGATCAGCGTCATGCCGACGAGCAGGATGTTGAGCGCGATCTCGTTGGGTGTCTTCTGGCGCTCGGCGCCCTCGACCAGCGAGATCATGCGGTCGAGGAACGTATGACCGGCAGCCGCAGTGATGCGCACGCGGATCCAGTCGGACAAGACCTGCGTGCCGCCGGTCACCGCCGAACGATCGCCTCCGGATTCGCGGATGACCGGTGCGGATTCGCCGGTGATGGCCGCCTCGTTGACCGACGCCACGCCTTCGACCACCTCGCCGTCCGAGGGGATGATGTCGCCGGCTTCGACAAGCACGATGTCGCCGACCTTCAGGCTGGTGCCGGGCACCAGTTTGAACTTGCTGCGGTCGCCACCGTTCAACAGCTTGGCCTGCGTCTCGGTTCGCGCCCGACGCAGCGAGTCAGCTTGCGCCTTGCCGCGGCCTTCGGCCACCGCTTCGGCGAAATTGGCGAAGAGCACGGTGAACCACAGCCAGATGATGATCTGCAGCATGAAGCCAAGATCGCCGCCGCTGGTAACAAGATCCTTGACGAACAGCACGGTGGTGAGCGCCGAGACGACGGCGACGACAAACATCACCGGGTTTCGCATCAAGGTGCGCGGGTTCAGTTTTCTGAAGGAACCGCCGATAGCGGGCCACAGAATGCGGGTATCCATGATGCTCACGGATTTCGACGGGCTCATTTGGTAGCTCCAGTGTCGATGTTGTTGACCGGTCGATCGTGTGCCGAACGAAGGTGCGGCGGCCCGTAAGCCAGCAGCCAGATCATGATCAAGGCTGCCGCAATAGCGAGGAATGTGGACAGCGTCGGGAAAGGAGGGGGTGTTTTCTCCCCCTCCGGCTCGGGGCGATGCCGGACCTTTCGAGGTATGATCTTGAACCAGGGCATGGCCGTTTCAGAATGTCTGACCGTTGATCATCGCCAGGTGCTCGACGATCGGTCCGACCGCCAGGGCCGGGAAGAAGGTCAGGCCGCCGACGATCAGGATGACACCGGCCAGCAGCCCGACGAACAGCGGACCGTCGGTCGGGAAGGTGCCGGCGGAGGCAGGGACGGTCTTCTTCGCAACCAGCGAGCCAGCAATCGCCAACGCCGGAATAATGACCAGGAAGCGGCCCATCAGCATGCCGATGCCGAGCGTTATGTTGTACCAGGGCGTGTTGCCGCTGAGGCCGCCAAAGGCGGAGCCATTGTTCGCCGCGGCCGAGGTGTAGGCATAGAGAACCTCGGAGAAGCCGTGCGGGCCGGCGTTGGCGATGGAAGCAACGCCGGTCGGCAGCATGACCGCGACAGCGGTGAAGATCAGCATTGCAAGCGGCAGGCAGAGCACGGCCAGCATAGCCATCTTGACCTCCTTGGCCTCGATCTTCTTGCCGAGATATTCGGGCGTGCGTCCGACCATCAGCCCGGCGACGAAAACGGCAATGACGATGAACATCAGGATACCGTAGAAGCCGGCGCCGACGCCGCCGACAATGACCTCGCCGAGCTGCATGTTGATGATGGGGATCATGCCGCCGAGTGCGGTGAAGCTGTCATGCATGGCGTTGACCGCGCCGCAGGATGCGGCCGTGGTGATGACGGCAAACAGTGCCGACAGGGCGATGCCGAAGCGGCTCTCCTTGCCCTCCATGTTGCCGCCGTCGACGCCCAGCGCATGGACGAGCGGATTGCCGGCGGTTTCCGCCCAGTAGCAGACGGCAACGCCGGCGATGAACAGCACGCCCATAGCCGACAGAATTGCCCAGCCCTGGCGCTGGTTGCCTACCATGCGGCCGAAGACATTGGTCAACGCCGCGCCGAGGGCGAAGATCGTCACCATCTGGATCAGGTTGGAGATTGCATCGGGATTTTCGAAGGGATGCGCTGCATTGGCGTTGAAGAAACCGCCGCCATTGGTGCCGAGCATCTTGATGGCAACCTGGGAAGCGACCGGCCCGACCGCGATAGTCTGTTGCGCGCCTTCGAGCGTCGTCGCGTTGACGTAGGCAGCGAGCGTCTGCGGCATGCCGAGATAGACATAGACCAGAGTCAACACGATGCAAAAGGGCAAAAGCAGGTAGAGCGTGCCGCGGGTCATATCGACCCAGAAATTGCCGATCGATTTGCCTGAGGCCCTGGCAAAGCCGCGGATCAATGCGACCGCAATGGCGACGCCAGTCGCCGCCGACAGAAAATTCTGCACGGTCAAGCCGGCCATCTGCACGAGATAGGACATCGTGCTTTCGCCGCCGTAGTTCTGCCAGTTGGTGTTGGTCATGAAGCTGGCGGCGGTGTTGAAGGCCAGCCCAGGTTCGACGGCGGTCATGCCGGCCGGATTGTAGGGCAGGCCGCCTTGCAGCCGTTGCAGCGAATAGAGCACCGGGAAGCCGGCCAGGTTAAAGAACAGCAGGGCCGCGGCGTAGGAAGTCCAGTGCTGCTCCTCGCGCTCGCTGGTCCCTGATATGCGGTAGAGCCCGCGCTCGAGCGGGGCCAGAATTGACGACAGGAATGTGCGCTCGCCGCTGAAAACGCGATGCATGTAGCCGCCGAGCGGCTTGGCCAGCAGAACGACGATCCCGCAATAGACGAGGATCTGCAGCCATCCGTTGATTGTCATGGGGTTGGCTCCTTGCCAGCGGAGATCAGAAGCGTTCCGGGCGAACGAGGGCGTATGTCAGGTAGGCGAGAAGAAACAAGGTCACGGCGCCGCCGAGGATATAGTCGAAAAGCATGTTACGATCCCCTAAACTTACAGCTTGTCGCAAGCTTTGATGTAGCCGAAGCATAGAGCAAAGAACGCGATTCCAATCGCGACAACAACTATGTCCACCGCGCATTTTCCTTATGTTGTATTTGTTTGTTTACTTTAACAAACTATCCAAACTCGTCGCCGCATCATGTCGGCGGCTGGATACATCGCTCCGGCGAATATGGATCAAAGTGCCATAAAGGTTCGAGACGGGACGCGGAGCAAAGAAATCAAAATCCCATAAGGATTTCGCCGCCTCGGCGCTGGCCACAGCTTCAGGGGGGAAAGTGCGCGCCGGCGCGCGAAGCTGCCGGAGCTCAGTTCGCGCGGGTGTAGATCACCGCGTAGTAGTCCGCATAGGCCCGCTTCCAGCCCAGTTCGTCGAAGAACGGAATGCGGCTGTCGTCGGCGGTCAACAATGCCCAGCCTATCGTATATTTGTCGAGTTGGGCTTTCAGGATCGGCTTGCCCCGGCTGTGCCCCGTCTGCTCATCCGTTTCCGTAAAGCCATTCAGGAAGAGCTGATCCGCCCGGCCGTCGATAAACGTCCTGATGCCATGGAAAATCAGCGTGCCGCCGAAATCGTAGGAGTTCAGCAGATTGCCCGACAGATTATGGGTTTGGGCAAAGGCCAGTGCGTCCCTCGCCGAGGTCTTCTGGCTCGGCGCGACCGGATAGGTCGTGAAGGCGGCAGCCGCCAAAACCAGCAAAACGGCAAGTCCAGCACAAATCCTGGAAAATTGTCGTGCGAAAAATTGTTCAAGTCCGTCACGCTTTTCCGCCGCCCATTTCTCGGCTGAAAGCGCTGGATATTGTTGCGCGACCTCGACGGCAAGGACCACCGGCACGAGAAGAAAGAACAGGTACATGAACCGTATGTGGGTGAGATAGACGTGCAACGTGAAGACAAGGAACAGCGCCTTGGCCCAGCCAATGCGCAATCTCGACACGAGCAGCCCGAAAAACGCCACCAGCAGGGCCACCTCCTGGGGGGTGTGCCGCGAGGCGTCGAAGGGTTGCCACTCCGCAATGTAAGGCACCGCCTCATTGCCATAGGCCACGGTGAATGTGGCGAGTATGGCCTTGACGCCATAGGGATTGAGCAGGCTGACCAGCGGGCAAAGCAGCCCGAAAACGATCCACTTGGCCAGCAGCCGGGGGTTCGACAAGCGTGTGCGCATGACGAGATCGAGGCCGGCGAAGGCGGCGATGACGAAACCGAAGGTGAAGGTGGCATGGAGATTGGCCCACAGGCATAGCAGCGCCAGCAGCCATAAGGGCGGTGCTTTCTCGTTGCGTGCGGCCTGGAAAAGACCGGCGGTCCAGACGACGATGATGGGCAAGGTAAAGATGTGCGGCCGGGCGACATAGATTGGCCCGATCAAGAGCGCGAGAACCAGCGTCAGTCCTATCGCCAGCGTCGGCTTCAACCACGCGCCGAGATACCACGACGTCAAGAAGACCGTCAGCGCGATTACTGCAGTCGCCAGCAGCACCACGCCGTTCCAGCCGCCGGCTTCAAAGGCAATTGCAAGGAGAACCTGGCTAAGCCATTCCTTGGCGATCCATGGCTGGCCGGCAAAAGTGTAGGAATAGATGTCGACGGTAGGGAATGTGCGGCTTGCCAGCATATCCATGCCGACCTTGATGTGCCACCAGCTATCAGGATCCTGCAGGAGGGAGGTGGCAAAGGCGAGGAGCGCCGCCGCCATCACGACCGCCGCCAGCAGGCAAAACACCAGCCTCACACGCCGTATGTCGTCTATCGATGGCCTCGCCTCACCAGATATCCCGCGCATATGGCATCCCTGAGCCGCGATAGCGGAAGGGATAGGCCGAATTTGTTAGAAAACCGATAAGCTGCAGGATTGCGGCCACAACCCTGTGCCGCGCGTCCAATCGGCTCGGCGGCTTAGCCCTCGGCCTTGAAGTTCTTGGCTTCCTTCTCGACCTTCGGGTTGTCCTTGCCGTGCTTGCGCATCAGATCCTTCGCCTGCTTCGGCGAAACGTCGGTGGTTTCGGCCAGACGCAGAGCCTCCTTTTCGTCCGCATCGCGCGTCTTGCGGTCGGCCATTGTGGTTTTCTTGTCAGCCATTACGACGCTCTTATGCTTTCGGCGATTTCGTTCAGCACCTTGCGGTCGGTGCCGTGGCGCTTGATCAGCGTGCGTGCCTGATCCGGGGTGATGCCCGCTTCCTCGGCGAAGTGACGTACCTCGTAGTCTTCGCCGCCCGCCATTCGTGAGCGGTCGCGACTGTCGGTCTTGGTTTTGTCGTCGGCCATGGCAGCTCTCCTCATCTCGACGAGAGCATAACGGGCAAGATTTCAGCGAGTTCCTTCGAGCGTGTCGCCCAATTACCGCCTTCGGGCATGACCCGGCATGCGCGGCGGTTTGCTCAAAGCAGGGGCTTGGCGTCAGGCCGGCCTTCGCGCACAAATAGGCTGGCCTCTTTGGCGGCGCTGCCAACCGCCCGCCACTGCTCCTGGGCGCAGCCTGGTATTCGTTCCGGATTGCTAATGGGAGCGATGGTCGAACACGACGCCCATGGTCCTACCAACGGCCGTCATGACGATAAGCTCGACCAGATCGTCGTCACTGTTGCCGCAGGCCGGGGCCGTCCTGCGAACGATGTCCAGCATCGCCCTCGTCGATATGGTGTCGCCGGCACCGAACCGTGAAAGCGCAGATGAAACAAGCTCTTGGGCCGTCAAGTCGGCGACGGTCACCCTCTGCACCACGTTCATTGGCTTCCTCCCACCATGAACCCTCTCCCGGGAGAATGATACGCCGAACGTCGCGTTTCGCCAGCAAAATGGTGGTCCTACCAGCGCGTGGGCAGCGACCGAAATCGTCGGTTTTGCGGGAGGCAATCCGGGCGCGAGGCGGCAGCGCTTTTGTGCCATGCGACTTCGCCATAGACCCAATCCCGGCGGCCGGGATCGGTCTCAATTTTATTTACTGGCAGTCTAATGCTTGGCAGTGTGGTCTGCTCGGTTGCGGCCGAAGCCGGCGCAGCAAGAACCACGGTGCGGGCAGAACCGGTCTGTCTTTTTTGTTTGACGCAATTCCGGACGGAAAGCCGTTCACACGTTTTCCTGGAATTGCTTGTCTTGTGACTCTAGGCGGCCAGGTCGCTCGGAAGCTTGCCGCCATTTTCGGCCAGCTTTTTCATCAGTGCGTCGTGCAGCCACAGATTCATCGTTACAGTGTCGTTCATATCGCCGGTGTAGTTCAGCTCGTGGGCAAGCTCCTTGCGGGCGCCGAGGCTGCTGTCGATATTCAGAGCCTTCATCAGGTCGACGATCGAATTCTTCCAGTTGAGTTTCTGCCCCTTCACGGCCACCGCCTTGTCGAGAATGGCAGCGATGTCCGGGGCAGAGGACGGCGCGGCCGGAGCCGGGGCCGGGGCGGATCGGGTAGGCGCCGTCGGCTGGGTGGCCGTGCTCGAAGCAGGCGCGGGAGACGGTTGCGCCGGCGGCGCTTCGGCCGCAACCGCGTTTCCGAAAATCGCACCTTTGATACTGTCGAAAATGCCCATTGCTATCTCCTGTGTTGGCTCGACGGTGTGTTGCCTTGACGGTCGGTGGGGCGACCGTTGCCGAATGCCGCATTGAGCGCCCTGGTTGTACCAGACCACGAACGCAACGCAGGGGCAACTCAAAACTGACTAAAAGGTAAAGGCTTGGTTGCATTGGGGGATCGGCTCAGTGATCCGGCCCGAGAGTAGAATAGATTGGATCGCGGCCCGACAAATCGTCACGCGCAATGGACGAGGGAACGGTCAGCAGCCAGTTTTGCTGACGCAGACCAGAAAAATCATCTAGATTCGTGTTCGCAATTCGCTGAGAGGAACGAAGCCATGACAGCAGTCGTCGCATCCGACAGGCTCGAACGTTCGCTGGTTTGGGCAGAGGACGATCCGTCGGTCAAATGGGCTGGCGCTTTCGCGGTTTACGGCGGGCACGGCACCACCCAGTCCTCGGTCATTGTCTACGAGATCGAGCCCGGCAAGCGGCTTGGTTGGCACACCGACGCCACCGAAGAGACGCAATACATCATCGCCGGCACCGGCGAGCTGTACATCGAGGGCGGCAGCACCCACCCGGTCGGGCCCGGCAGCGTCCTGGTACTTCCGACGCCGGTCCGGCACGACCTCGTCAACACCGGCACCGAAACCCTGCGCGCCGTCGCTTTCTTTGCGGCGGCGATGTTCACGCAGACATTCGACGATGTCATGCTGCCGCCGAAATCCCATGTCCTCGGCACGCCCAATCGTGCGGGCTGAATGCGTGCCGGCGAGAATCACTAGGCCTGCGGATTGCGGACTCGGAGCTGATATGAGCGCGCGCGCGGCCGGCAAGCGGTTTGGCGTCGTTACGCGCTCGCGTCATGGGCGGACCGGCTGATGGCGCCCGTCAAGGTCGATCCCGCCAAGGTGCGCGAGTTCAGGGATGCCGAAAGCTTCCATGCCTGGCTTGGCGAGCATCACGACAGCGAGGACGAAGTCTGGATCAAGATCCATAAGCTCGATTCGGGACTGCCGTCGATCACGCCGAAGCAAGCCATCGACGTGGCGTTGTGCTGGGGCTGGATCGATGCGGTGCGCAAGGCCTTGGACGGCAAAAGCTACCTGCAGCGCTACACCCCGCGCGGCAGGAAGAGCACCTGGAGCCAGATCAATGTCGACAATGTCGCCCGGCTGATCGAGGAGGGCCGGATGATCGAGCACGGGCTGAAGCAGGTCGAGGCAGCCAAGGCCGATGGCCGCTGGGCGCGCGCTTACAAGAGCGGCAAGGAGATGAAGATCCCCGACGACCTCCAGGCGGCAATAGACGCCGAGCCCAGGGCGAAAGAGATGCTGGCAAAGCTCAGCGGGCAAAACCGCTTCGCGCTAGCCTTCCGCACCCACAACATGAAAACCGAAGCCGGACGCAAGAAGAAGATCGCGGCGTTCGTGGAGATGCTGAAGCGCGGCGAGACCATCTATCCGCAGGGCAGAAAGTGACATCTGACGAGGCGTGCCGGCGCTGCGTCTTGTACTTGTCCCTACCGGCGAGCCCCGAACGCGGCCGGATCGCTGCTCAAGCCCACCTTCGATCCTGGCGATGTCGCAGACGATTGTTTTCGGCGAGCGTCGCCTGCCATTTCGACACCATCTCTCATTCGTTTAATCGATGCAGGAAAAAGTCTCGTCCTCACAGTCGGCATAGTATATTAGCAGGCGCTGTTATGAGGTTTTTGCCCGTTCAGGAGCCGACTGGCACGTGGGCCGTGTTTGATGCGACCGTGGACGTGCCTGCGGATTTCGCTGGCAGTTGCCTTATCGGCTTGCCGCGGGAGCGGGCGGAGTGGCTCGCAGCAAGAGCCAATCGAGATGCTGCAAAAGGCACTTCGATTTGCCGGTTGTCAGCTGCCGGACCGGCACAAGCCGCGGTTCTTAGACTTAGACCGATAGGAGAGATTTCGATGATGCAAGAAAGGGTAATGGCGGCTGCGTTGGCAGCCAGGAATCAGGAAGCGGATATTCGTGGTGTCTTCGACATCACCAACAAAACCGATGCGCCAATTGGCCCCCGCCGATTGGGCGAGGCTATCCACTTTGTCGCCAATGCACCTATCGTTGGCTATGATGTTCACGCCGCCGTCATCAGATATGGCCCACTCGGAACCCCCAGCCTCAGAGCAACAGATTGCGCACAGCTGTGGGAGAAGTTCGGCGAGGCCTTGCTGCAACACTGACGGGCAGACCTTTGGCGCGTATGGTACCACCATCGTGCAGGACACTTTCCTGGCGAGAACGACATGAAGCCTGCCCGGTAATGTTGCAATTAAATTAGCGTGAGTGCATATTTTTTGCTGGCTGGACTCGCAACCGGCCAGGCCCGGCGGCCGGCCGCCAACGGGCTGTCTGGCCGGCGACAAATGGCTCCGCAGGCTCGACGGTCCCTTGGCAAGATCGCCGGAACCACAGCATGATGCGGCAAAACGGGTTTGGGAGAATGACATGCCGAAGGTTTCGGAACTCTTTTTCAAGACAGCCATCATCTTTCTTATTCTGGGAATTGCAGCTGGCCTGCAGATGGCAATTTCAGGCGATCACGGCGCGTTTCCGGCTCACGCGCACATCAACCTGCTGGGCTGGGTCACCAGTGCAATATTCGGCGGCTATTATGCGCTGAACCCGGCGAAGGCTGCCCGCAGGAGCGCGATGATCCACTATGGCGTCTACAATCTCGGCCTGGTCGTGATGCTGCCGGCGCTTTACCTGATGCTGCAGGGAAATCCGGCGCTCGAGCCGATCGTGGCCACCGGCTCAATGATCGTCGCTGTCGCCGTGCTGATCTTTGCCTTCGTGGTTTTCTCCGCCGAAACAGAGCGCTCGGTCTCGGGAATACAAGCGGTCCCGCGCTAGACGGGGCGGCGCCGGTGCCGAGTCGACCAAGCCCGTGCTTCTGGTGAAGCGCGGGCCGATTGGTTGTAGGCTGATCTGAGGTAAGGGTGCGGCGAAGATGAAAGCCGCTCAGTAGCCTTCGCGCGCCCCTCTGCCTGCCTGCCTCAAGATACTGCATCGCAGCGGCAGTCGCCGTCCAGTGTCCCTTCAGACTCGGCGAGCCGGTGAGATTTAACTGGCGGAGAGAGCGGGATTCGAACCCGCGTTACGGTTTCCCGTAAACACACTTTCCAGGCGTGCGCCTTCAACCACTCGGCCACCTCTCCGTCCTTTTAGCATTTTCGACGCGGCCGGTTTCGCCGCGCGGGTTGGGGAGATGCATCTCCTTTGGGATTCCGGCCGGAATTCCGGCCGTGGGCGCCGTCAACCAGCGGATACCCTTTCCCCGCACCCGAGCCGTCAAAGCAACAGGCGCGGGGCTCATCTAGTCGATCCGGTGCCGAATGCCAAGACATAACGGCAGTCTATTCGCTTTGCCGGATAGGGATGCTCAGCCCATGTTATCGGAGCACCCGTTGGGAGCCTATCGAAACGATCGGCGGAGGTGTGCTTGCCGTCCGGCGCGCCACCGGTTCCGGCGAACCGGCGGTCGCGGGTTCAACTTCACGTGTCGCGATTGCGGATAAAGCGCGCAGGTCCTATTTAACAGTCCGACACGACATTCTGATAAACTCCTGGGGAGGAAGGGTCCGGATGTTCCGCTTCGTCTTTCGTTTCGCTGCAATGGTCGCGCTTTCGGTTTCGGTCATCATGGCCGTGCTCGATGCGACCCGCTCGGTGGCGGCTTCGGCGCTGGTGATGACCCCGCTCAACACCAGCTGGCTCGCTGTTTCGCCGGATACGCGCAGCGCCTTCGAAAGCTTCGTCCGCGATAAGATCAACCCGCTGCTGTGGGACGGTGCCATCGCCTGGGTGCTCAGTCAGCCCGGCTTTGCCGTGTTCGCGGTGCTGGCGTTCATTCTTTATGCCATCGGTTACAGGCGGCAGCGCCCCAGCGGGCGGTTCGCCGCAACCTGACATTTCCAGCCTGACCCGGTGTTCCCGTACCAGGAAGGCTCAACCAAAAAGAAAAGGAAGCCACACATGTTTCTCAGCGACATGCTGAACAAGAAGCTCAACCTGCCGAAACCCTCCGAGGCGTTGCCCGGCCGCGACCGGCCGATCCCGACGGCATCGAAGCACTTTGTCTCGAACAGGCCGCTCAAGGGTCCTTATCCCGAAGGGATGGAAACGGCGATGTTCGGGCTGGGCTGCTTCTGGGGCGCCGAGCGCCTGTTCTGGCAAGTCGAGGGCGTCTGGGTCACGGCGGCCGGCTATGCCGGCGGCGTCACGCCCAACCCGACCTATCAGGAAACCTGCACGGGGCTCACCGGCCATGCCGAAGTCGTGCTCGTCGTCTACGACCCCAAGATCGTGTCCTATGCCGAGCTCTTGAAGCTGTTCTGGGAAAGCCACGACCCGACGCAAGGCATGCGCCAGGGCAATGATGTCGGCACCACCTACCGCTCGGCGATCTATACGTTCAACGACGCGCAGTACCAGGCGGCGCTCGCCTCGCGCGATGCCTACGAGGGTTCGCTGCGCGGCGCCGGACGCGGCAAGATCACCACGGAGATCGCGCCGGCGCCGGAATTCTACTTCGCCGAGGAAGACCACCAGCAATATCTGGCGAAGAACCCCTACGGCTATTGCGGCCTGCAGGGAACCGGCGTCTCCTGCGCCATTCCGGCCGCCGTCTCCGCCTGATTTTATGCCCCTGACGCAAGGAATATGCTGTGGCGCCGCGATGCGGCGCCATGCTTTTCCAAAGGGTCAAAATTCCACGTGAATTTTGTTTCGGGCCGTGCCAGATTGACCCGAAGCGGGAGGAAGACACTCCTGCCCGACGCCGTGTGCCTGCCGGAGAACCGGGCCGGAATGCGGTGCATAATGGACAAATAACTGACAGGGGTGTGGATCACATGAAACGTATCGTTCTCGGCCTTATGGCCGCAGCTGCAATGGTTCTTCCGGCCTTCGCCGCGGACATTCAACCCGCGATCCTCTATGATCTCGGCGGCAAGTTCGACAAATCGTTCAACGAGGCGTCGTTCAACGGCGCTGAAAAGTTCAAGACCGAGACCGGCATCCCCTATGTGGAATTCGAGGTCAGCAACGCCACCCAGCGCGAGCAGGCGCTACGCCGTTTCGCCGAGGACGGTCGCAACCCCATCGTCATGGCGGGCTTCTCGTGGGCTGACGCGCTTGACAAGATCGCCACCGAGTTCCCCGACACCAAATTCGCCATCATCGACATGGTCGTCGACAAGCCCAATGTCCGCTCGCTGGTCTATAAGGAGCAGGAAGGCTCCTACCTCGTCGGCGTGATGGCGGCGATGGCTTCCAAGACCAAGAAGGTCGGCTTCGTCGGCGGCATGGACATTCCGCTGATCCGCAGGTTCGGCTGCGGCTATGTCGGCGGCGCAAAGGCGGCCGGCGCCACCGACGTCATCCAGAACATGACCGGCGATACGCCGGCAGCCTGGAACGATCCGGCCAAGGGCGGCGAGATCGCCAAGACGCAGATCGACCAGGGCGCCGACGTGGTCTACGCGGCGGCAGGCGGCACCGGTGTCGGCGTGCTGCAGGCAGCGGCCGACGCCGGCAAGCTCGGCATCGGCGTCGATTCCAACCAGAACGGCCTGCAGCCCGGCAAGGTGCTGACCTCCATGGTCAAGCGCGTCGACGTTGCCGTCTACAACACCTTCATGGATGCCAAGGACGGCAAATTCACGGCCGGCGTTAACGATCTCGGCCTCAAGGAAGGCGGCGTCGACTACGCCATGGACGACAACAACAAGGCGCTTGTCGACGATGCAATGAAGGCGGCGGTCGAAAAAGCCAAGGCCGACATCATCGCCGGCACCATCAAGGTGCACGACTACATGTCGGACAATGCCTGCCCGTATTGATCGATTGCCGTTATTGATCGACTGGTACTGCTGAACTGACGAGCCGCCGGGTGAAAGCCCGGCGGTTTTGTCTTGTCGGCCCGCCTCACCAGTGCGGCGGCTTTGTCACCGGCACGTCGGGTGCGGCCTGTTCCTCCAGCGCCAGGAAGCGCTCGGCCAGCGCGTCGAGCTTGCGCTGCATGCGCTCGATCACCTTCCACTGCTCGGCGATCTGGCCGGACAGTTCCTCGATGGTCTTCTCCTGCTCGGCGGCGCGGATTTCCAGCGTCGTCAGCCGGTCGTCGGGCATGGTCATGTGAAATCCTCGATCAGGCGATTGTGCAGGGGTGCGGCCACGTTGGAAATTGACAAGCATGGCGGGATTTGTCGAGAGTGAACCCTGCTCCGGCCAATTGGTACGGACCCAATTGGCACAGACTGGGCGTCATGCTAGGCGTTTGACCAAGCGGTAAAAAAATAACAGTGGGAACAGGCTGCATGGCGCAAGCCGCAATCGAGCTGATCGGCATCGACAAGAGCTTTGGCGCCGTGCGCGCCAACCGCGACATCAATCTGGAGATTATGCGCGGCACTATCCATGGCATAGTCGGCGAAAACGGCGCCGGCAAGTCGACGCTGATGTCGATCCTCTATGGTTTCTACCAGGCCGATTCCGGCGAAATCCGTGTCGGTGGGCAGCCGGCATCGATCAAGACACCGAACGATGCGATCGCGCTCGGCATCGGCATGGTGCATCAGCATTTCATGCTGGTCGACAATTTCTCGGTGCTGGAAAACGTCATTCTCGGCGCCGAAAGCGATGCGCTGCTGAAGAAGAGCATCGCCAAGGCGCGTTCCGAGCTGGAGCGGCTCGAGCGCGAATACGGGCTCGAAGTCGATCCGGACGCCATCATCGAGGAGTTGCCGGTCGGCCTGCAGCAACGCGTCGAAATCCTCAAGGCGCTCTATCGCGGCGCCGAGATCCTGATCCTCGACGAGCCGACAGGCGTGCTGACGCCGGCCGAGGCCGACCACCTGTTCCGCATCCTCAGGCAGCTGAAGGAGCAGGGCAAGACGATCGTGCTGATCACCCATAAGCTGCGCGAGATCATGGCGATCACCGACACCGTCTCGGTGATGCGCCAGGGCACGATGGTGGCGACCAGGGAGACCAAGAAGACCACGGTCGAGGAACTGGCCGAGCTGATGGTCGGCCGGCGCGTGCTGCTGCGCGTCGAGAAGGGCGAGGCGAAGGCCGGCGGCGTCAAGCTCGCGATCAAGAACCTGACGGTGAAGGATTCCCGCGGCGTCACCATGGTCGACGACGTCTCTTTCGATGTCCATGCCGGCGAGATCGTCGGCATTGCCGGCGTCGCCGGCAACGGGCAGTCCGAATTGCTCGAGGCGATTTCCGGCATCAGGCATGCCGTTTCGGGCTCGGTCATGCTCGACGGCAAGCCGATCGACCTCACCGGCGCCGCCGACCCTGGCGAGCTGCGCGAGCGCGGCCTTGCCCATGTGCCGGAGGACCGCCATCATGTCGGGCTGGTGCTGGCCTTCGAGGAGAACGAGAATTCGATCCTCGGCTACCAGGACGACGAGCGCTATCTGAAGGGGCCGTTCCTTGACATTGACGCCATCCGTAACGATGCCTGGGACAAGATCGTCAAATATGATATCCGCCCGACGGACTGCCGCCTCAAGACCGCCAATTTCTCCGGCGGCAACCAGCAGAAGATCGTGCTTGCGCGGGAAATGGAACAAGATCCCGGCGTGTTGATCGTCGGCCAGCCGACGCGCGGCGTCGATGTCGGAGCCATCGAATTCATCCACAAGCGCCTCATCGCCATGCGCGACCAGGGCAAGGCGGTGCTGGTGGTTTCGGTCGAGCTCGACGAGATACGCTCGCTGTCCGACCGCATCCTGGTGATGTTTGCCGGCCGCATCGTCGGCGAACGCGGCCCCGACGCGACCGAGGGCGAGCTCGGCCTGCTGATGGCCGGCGTCGAGCAGCGCGAGGCGGCGGAATGAGCACTCCCTATGCCAAGCTGCCGGCCTGGGCCGACTACGTCCTGATCCCGCTGATCAACCTGTTCGTCGCCTTCGTCGTTGCCGGCTTCGTCGTCATATTGGTTGGCGAGAACCCACTGCGCGCAGCCGTCGTCCTGGTCGAGGGTGCCTTCGGCCGCGGCCAAGGCATCGCGTTCACGCTTTTCTATGCCACCACCTTCATCTTCAGCGGGCTTTCGGTGGCGGTTGCGGCGCATTGCGGCCTGTTCAACATCGGTGGCGAGGGCCAGGGCTATATCGCCGGTCTCGGCATTGGCATTGTTTGCCTGGCCTTCGACAGCGTGCTGCCTTGGTGGCTGACCTTCCCGATCGCCATTATCGCCGCCGCGGCGATGGGCGCGCTGTGGGCGCTGATCCCGGCCTATCTGCAGGCCAAGCGCGGCTCGCACATCGTCATCACCACCATCATGTTCAATTTCATCGCCGCCAGCGTCATGGTCCGTGCGCTGGTCGGGTACTTGAAGCCCCCCGCCTCGATGGCACCGCAGACGCGCACCTTTCTCGAAGGCGCGCAACTGCCGAAGCTCAACTGGGTCATCGAGTTGTTCGGCGCCAAAATCCGTTCGGCGCCATTCAACGTCAGTTCCCTGCTGGCGCTAGCCATGGCCTTCCTGGTGTGGGTGCTGATCTGGCGCACCAAGCTCGGCTACGAGATGCGCACCTATGGCCACAGCCCGAAAGCGGCGCGCTATGCCGGCATTTCGGAGATCCGCATCATCATTATCGCGATGATGATCTCGGGCGCGCTAGCCGGCATGATGGCGCTCAACCCGACGATGGGCGACCAGCACAATGTCGCACTCGAATTCGTTTCGGGCGCCGGTTTCGTCGGCATCGCGGTGGCGCTGATGGGCCGCCTGCATCCGGTCGGCATCGTCATGGCGGCAATATTGTTCGGCATGCTCTACCAGGGCGGCGCCGAACTCGCCTTCGAGATGCCGGCGATCAGCCGCGACATGATCGTCATCATCCAGGGCCTGGTCATCCTGTTCGCCGGTGCGCTCGAGCATATGTTCCGGCCCTATGTCCAGGCGCTGTTCGCCTCGCTCAGCCCGAGATCGGTCGGCATGGAAGCGGTCAAGGGGAAGGGCGCCTGAGATGGATTTCTTCAACGCCATCGTGCAGGTCCTGGACTCGACCATCCGCCTGTCGGTGCCCTTGCTGCTCGCCTGCCTCGCCGGCCTCTATTCGGAGCGCGCCGGCGTCTTCGACATCGGGCTCGAGGGCAAGATGCTGGTCGGCGCCTTCGCCGGTGCGGCCGCCGCCTCGGTCTTCCACTCGGCCTATCTCGGCCTCGGCATGGCCATCCTCATTTCGGTTGCCTTCGCGCTGATCCACGGCTTTGCCTCGATCACCCATCGCGGCAACCAGATCGTCTCGGGTGTCGCGATCAATTTCATTGCCGCCGGATCGACGATCATGCTCGGCCAAGCCTGGTTCCAGCAAGGCGGGCGCACGCCGGCGCTGGCCGCCGGCGAGCGGTTCGAGGCAATCACCTGGCCGGGCGCGGAGGCGTTCAGGAGCGTGCCGATCCTCGGGCCGATCTATTCGGAACTCATCTCCGGCCATTCCGTGCTGGTCTATCTCGCCTTCCTGGCCGTGCCGTTCACCTGGTGGGTGCTGTTTCGCACCCGCTTCGGCTTGCGCCTGCGCGCCGTCGGCGAGAACCCCGCCGCCGTCGACACCGCCGGCATATCAGTCGCCTGGCTGCGCTACCGGGCGCTGATCTGCACCGGCGTGCTCACCGGCATTGCCGGCGCCTATCTGTCGATGGTGCAGAATGGCGGCTTCGTGAAGGACATGACCGCCGGCAAGGGCTACATCGCGCTGGCCGCGCTGATCTTCGCCAAATGGAAACCGGTCAACGCCATGTTCGCCTGCCTGCTGTTCGGCTTCCTCGACGCGGCGTCGATCCGCCTGCAAGGCACGCCACTGCCAATGATCGGCAAGGTGCCGGTGCAATTCATGCAGGCGCTGCCCTATGTGCTGACCGTCATCCTGCTTGCCGGCTTCATCGGCAAGGCAATCCCGCCGCGCGCCGGCGGCGTGCCGTATGTCAAGGAACGCTGATCTATCATGGCTCATGATCTGTTCGAAGCGGCGAAAGCCGCCATGGCCAAGGCCTATGCGCCCTATTCGAAATTTCCGGTCGGCGCGGCGTTGCGCACCGAGGACGGCCGTGTCTTCACCGGCGCCAATGTCGAGATCGCGTCCTATCCGGAGGGCTGGTGCGCCGAAACCACCGCGCTCGGCCACTACGTCATGGGCGGCGGCGGCAAGATCACGGAAATCGCCGTGATCGCCGAACGCGTGGCAAAATGCTCGCCCTGCGGCGGCTGCCGGCAGCGGCTGGCGGAATTCTGCCGGCCGGAGACGAAATTCTATCTCTGCGATGATAGCGGCGTGGTTGAGACCGTGACCATGGGCGAGTTGCTGCCATACGGGTTTGAAGGCGATGTGCTGAAATGAAGGAAGCGCTCGATCACCTCGTCGAAAGGCTGGACGGGCTGGCGCCGACCACCGCCTTGGTGCTGGGGTCAGGGCTTGGCGGGCTTGTCGACCAGGTCGAGGATGCGGTGCGCATCTCCTACGCCGACTTGCCGGGGTTTCCCCGAAGCGGAGTCAGCGGCCATGCCGGCGAGGTGGTGGCGGGGCTCTTTGCCGGCACGCCGGTGCTGATGCTGTCCGGCCGGGCGCATTATTACGAGCACGGCAACGCCGCGGCGATGCGGCCGGCACTCGAGGTGCTCGCCGGCCTCGGCATCTCCAGGCTGATCCTCACCAACGCCGCCGGTTCGGTCGATCCCGGGATGGGCCCGGGCTCGGTGATGCTGATCACCGATCACATCAATTTCTCGGGCTCCAACCCGCTGATCGGCGAACCGAGCGACCGCCGTTTCGTCGGCCTGACCGAAGCCTACGACGCCGGTCTCCGCTCCGCCATCGAGCAGGCGGCGAAGGCCACCGGTACCACGCTGCACAAGGGCGTCTATATGTGGTTCTCCGGCCCATGCTTCGAGACGCCCGCCGAGATCCGCATGGCGCGCGTCATGGGCGCCAACGCGGTCGGCATGTCGACGGTGCCGGAGGTCATTCTCGCCCGCTTCCTTGGGCTGCGCGTCGCCGCGTGTTCGGTCGTGACCAACCTTGCCGCCGGCATGACCGGAGCCGAGCTGTCGCACCAGGAGACCAAGGACATGGCGCCGGTCGGCGGCGCGCGGCTGGCGACCATTCTGCAGCGTGTTTTTCAGGACGGGCTTCCGGAGCACAGGGTCGACGCCTGATGCTTCCACAGGAAATCATCCGCCGCAAGCGCGATGGCCAGAAGCTCTCGGCTGAGGAGACAGCGTTCTTCATCGAGGGTCTGACCGCCGGCACAGTCACCGACGCGCAGGTCGGCGCCTTTGCCATGGCGGTGTTCTTCAACGGCATGAGCCGCGACGAGGCGGTGGCGCTGACTATGGCGATGCGCGATTCCGGCGATGTGCTCGACTGGTCGGATCTGCCCGGCCCGGTCACCGACAAGCATTCGACGGGCGGCGTCGGCGACAACGTCTCCTTGATGCTGGCGCCGATCGTCGCTGCCTGCGGCGCCTATGTGCCGATGATTTCCGGCAGGGGTCTCGGCCATACCGGCGGCACGCTGGACAAGATGGATGCCATCCCCGGCTATATCAGCCAGCCGGATGTTGCGCGCTTCCGCAAGACCGTGCTCGAAACCGGCTGCGCCATCATCGGCCAGACCGCCGATCTGGCACCCGCCGACGCCAGGCTCTACGCGATCCGCGATGTGACGGGAACGGTGGAATCGGTGCCGCTGATCACCGCCTCGATCCTGTCGAAGAAGCTGGCGGCCGGCCTTGGTTCGCTGGTGCTCGATGTCAAGGTCGGCAACGGCGCCTTCATGGAGAAATCGCGCGACGCAACCGCACTGGCCAACAGCCTGGTCGACGTCGCCAATGGCGCCGGCCTTAAGGCCTCGGCGCTGGTCACCGGCATGAACGAGCCGCTGGCGTCCGCCGCCGGCAATGCGGTCGAGGTGCGCAACGCCGTCGATTTTCTCACCGGCCGCTTTCGCGACCGGCGGCTGGAGGACGTGACACTGGCGCTGGCCGCCGAGATGCTACAATCGGCAGGCCTGGTATCGTCCAACCAGGACGGCCTGCGCCGCGCCGCCGAAACGCTGGCCGGCGGCCGCGCCGCTTCCATCTTCGCGCGCATGGTGGCGGCACTGGGTGGTCCCGTCGACTTTGTCGACAACCCGGAAAAATATTTGCCGAAAGCGGCAACGGAATTCGCGGTCAAGGCGAGCGCGAATGGCTTTGTCACCGGCATCGCGACCCGCGAGATCGGGCTTGCCGTGGTCGGGCTTGGCGGCGGGCGGACGCGGCCCGACGACAGGATCGATCACGCCGTCGGCATCACCAGGCTGTTGCCGGTCGGCGCTGAAGTGCGGGCCGGCGAAGCGCTGGCGCTGGTCCATGCCCGCAATATCGGGGATGCCGAAGCGGCCGCGGCCGCCGTGCTTTCGGCCTATACCATCGGCACTTCCAAACCGGCCACGGAGAAAACCGTCATCCGGCGGATCCTGCCGCGCGGGTAGAGCCATTCCGATGGTATCGGATGGGCTCTATCTTTCTTTGGACCACGATCTTGTCCGAAAACCGGTCCCCACTTTTCGCTGGCGCGGACCTGCGGTTCGGGATCACGTTTTACTGAACCAGCAGCAGCTTGCCGTCTTCGACCTGGTATTTTTCGAGTCGCTGCAGAAAGCTCATGCCGATCAGGTTGGTGTGCAGCGCCCTGTCGTCGAGCACGACGGCCTCGACGCCCTCGACGGTGATCTTGCCGATCTGCAGGCGATCAATCGTCACCACGGCGGCCTTGATCGCACCATTGGCGGTGTTGACCTGATGGCTGAAGTCCGTCGAATTGAGCGAGATGCCGATCCTGCGCGCAGTCGAGGTGTTGATGGCGACGAGCGTGGCACCGGTATCGATCATGCCGTCGATCTGGCGGCCGTTCAACTTGAAGACCGACATGAAATGCCCGCGCGAGTCCGCGGTGACCACGACCTTGCGGCCGAGCGGCTGCGGCGTTGTGGGCCTGTCCGGGACGGCGGCGAGATTCAGGTCGGTTTGTGTGTCGGCCGGCCTGGCTCCGATGGCGGATTTCAACAGCCGCTCGATTACCTGTGAATTGGACTGATAGACGATCGGCAGCGATGCCGACGTTCCGGCAAACACGCCAAGGATGAGGAGCTTGCGCAGCATGGACCGGCCTTTGTGGTTGCCGATCCTTAGTCCGACATGGTGATTGCCGCTTTAACGAGTGCGGAAACCAGCCGTTTGCGTAAACAATCGGTAAACGGATCTATTTGGTGCCGTACATGCGGTCGCCGGCATCGCCGAGACCCGGCATGATATAGCCCTTTTCGTTGAGCTGGCGGTCGATGGAAGCGGTGAAGACCGGAACATCGGGATGCGCCTGGGTAAACCGCTCGAGGCCCTCTGGTGCCGCCAGCAGGCAGAGGAAGCGGATGTTGGTGGCACCGCGGCCTTTCAGCTTGTCGATCGCCGCGATCGCCGAATTGGCGGTCGCCAGCATCGGGTCGACGACGATCACCAGCCGGTCGGCGAGGTCGCCCGGCGCCTTGAAGAAATACTCGACCGCTTCCAGCGTCTCATGGTCGCGATAGAGGCCGATATGGGCGACACGCGCCGCCGGCACCAGATCGAGCAGGCCTTCGAGCAAGCCGTTGCCGGCGCGCAGCACCGAGGCGAAGACCAGTTTCTTGCCCTCCAGCGTCGGCGCCTCCATCGTCTCGATCGGCGTCTCGATGGTCGTCGTCGTCAGTTCCAGGTTGCGGGTGACCTCGTAGCCGAGCAGCAGCGAGATCTCGCGCAGCAGCCGCCGGAAGCCGGCCGTCGAGGTTTCCTTCTTGCGCATGATGGTCAGCTTGTGCTGGACAAGCGGATGGTCGACGACGGTGACGCCCTTCATGGTGTTCTCCAACTGCGCAAATGAATGGTGAATGGTGAATAGTGAATAGTGAACTGGTTTGCGAGTCCTTGGTTGCGCGGAAAAACTCGCGGTTGACGAACCGAAGCGCCGGGTGAACCATTCACCATTCACCATTCACCATTCACCTGCCCTTGGCGCCGAGCCTGCCCAGCAGCACCGCCCTGGTCTTCCTGTCGACGAAGGCTGCCTCGATGGCCGTCCTGGTGACGGCGGTGAGCGCCTTGTCGTCCATCGCAAAATGCTCGGCAGCGATGTCGTATTCGCGTTTCAGCGAGGTCCAGAAATAGGGTGGGTCATCGGAGTTGAGCGTCACCTTGCAGCCCGCTGCCCGCAAGGCGGGGAAGGGATGGTCGGCGAAGCTGTCGAAGATTTTCAGGGCGATGTTGGAGCCAGGGCAGCATTCGAGCACGACGCCTTCGTCGGCGATGCGCCGCACAAGCTCGGGGTTCTCGATGGCGCGCACGCCATGGCCGATGCGAGACGGGCGGATGTGGTCGAGTGCCGCCTCGACGCTCTCCCAGCCCATCAATTCGCCGGCATGGACGGTGATGCCGAGGCCGGCCTCGCGGGCGATCTCGAAGGCCCTGACATAATCTTCCAGGTCGCCTATCCGCTCGTCGCCGGCGACGCCGAAACCGGTGACCAGCGGATGCCCGCAGCGCGCGGCGAAACGCGCCGCTCGCTCGATCGATTCGACACCGAAATTGCGCACGCCGGTGACGATCATGCGGCCTTCGATGCCGGTCTTCGCCTTGGCGCGGGCCATGCCTTCGCCGAGCGCGTCGGTATAGGCCTTCGGCGACAGCCCGGCCTTGCTGGCATGGTCGGGCGAGGTGAAAACCTCGGAATAGATGGCGCCGTCGCGGGCGAGGCTGGTCAGGTAATGATCGGCCAGCCGCGCATAGTCTTCTTCGGTGCGGAACAGGTCCGACGAGAAGTCGTAGGCGGCGAGGAAAGAGGTGAAGTCGTGCCAGACGAAGGAGCCGTCCTGGATGTAGGGCGAGGCATCCTTGCCGTATTTCTCAGCCTGGCGGAGGACGAGTTCAGGCGCCGCTGCCCCTTCGATGTGGCAGTGCAGTTCTGCTTTCAAAGGCATTCAATTATCCCGTCAGGCTTTTTCTTATGACGCAAGTTCCTGTCGGAAAACCGTGTGACACTTTTCCGGAACCTGCTTCGAAGCGCGGCCGAACACCGCGCCTTAAACAATAGCGCCCGCACCATCGATCGGCTATGGTCCCGCCGATTTTATGGCGGATCAAAACGATGTCGGTTGAAAGAACCACTGCTGCGGGCGGCATGGAAACCTCCTATGGTTTCAAGCGGGTAGGGCCAGGCGACAAGCAGTCCCTGGTCAATGATGTTTTCCACAAGGTGGCGAACCGCTACGACCTGATGAACGACCTGATGTCGGCCGGCTTGCATCGGTTGTGGAAGGACGCCATGGTCGCCTGGCTCAATCCACCGAAGCGGCCGGGCTGGAGCGTTCTCGACGTTGCCGGCGGCACCGGCGACGTCGCCTTCCGCATCGTCGAGGCGAGCGGCAGGCACTCTCATGCAACGGTTCTCGATATCAACGGCTCGATGCTCGCCGTCGGCCGCGACCGGGCCGAGAAAAAAGGCCTGTCGGCAAATACCGATTTCGTCGAAGCCAATGCCGAGGAACTGCCTTTTGCCGACGCTACTTTCGACGCCTACACCATCGCTTTCGGCATCCGCAACGTGCCGCGCATCGATGTGGCGCTTGCCGAAGCCTATCGCGTGCTGAAGCCTGGCGGGCGCTTTCTCTGCCTTGAATTCTCCGAGGTCGAGATGCCGCTGCTCGACAAGGTCTATGAAGCATGGTCGTTCAACGCCATTCCGCGGATCGGCAAGGTGGTGACCGGCGATGACGAGCCCTATTCCTATCTGGTCGAATCGATCCGCAAGTTTCCCAATCAGCAGAATTTCGCGGCGATGATTTCGCGCGCAGGCTTCGAGCGCGCCTCATTCCGCAATTATTCCGGCGGCATCGCCGCGCTTCATTCGGGCTGGAAGCTTTGAGGCTGGCCCGCATTTTCCGACGTGCCTTGCGCCAGTTCAGGAAACCGGCAGGGCAAAGCCAGCCATGAGCAGCATCGGCGCTGGTTTCAGGCTCGTACGGGCCGGCTGGGTGCTGGTCCGCGAGGGTGTCATCGCGGCTTTGCCCGGTGACGAGCTCTTCGGCTTGCCGAAATTCGGCTGGCGCATGGCCCGGCTGTTCACCCGCCGTCGCGCGCTTGCCTATGAGCGCGGCGACAGGCTGGCCAAGGCGGTCGTGCGGCTCGGCCCATCCTACGTCAAGCTCGGCCAGTTCCTGGCGACACGGCCGGATGTCGTCGGAAACGATATCGCGCTTGATCTCGCCATGCTGCAGGACAAGATGGAGACGTTTGCGAAGGCCGAGGCCGTTGCAGCGATAGAAGCCTCGCTCGGACGCAAGATCGAGGAGCTCTATGTCAGTTTCGGCGAGGCCGTCGCCGCCGCCTCGATCGCCCAGGTTCATACCGCCGAAGCCCTGCAGGACGGCGTCATTACCCGGGTAGCAGTAAAGGTCATCCGGCCGGGCGTGCGCCGCCGCTTCTTTCGCGATCTCGAGAGCTATTTCCTCGCCGCCCGGCTGCAGGAAAAATACATCCCGTCGTCGCGCCGGCTGCGGCCGGTCGAGGTGACCGAGACACTGGCCCAGACGACCAAAATCGAAATGGATTTGAGGCTGGAGGCGGCGGCTTTTTCGGAGCTCGGCGAGAATACCAAGGACGATCCCGGCTTCCGTGTGCCGTCGGTCGACTGGGAGCGCACCGGTCGTGACGTGCTGACCATGGAATGGGTCGACGGCATCAAGATGAACGATGTTGCCGGCCTTGCCGCCGCCGGCCACGACCTGAAGGCGATTGCCGCCAACCTCGTTCAGTCGTTTCTGCGCCATACGCTGCGTGACGGTTTCTTCCACGCCGACATGCACCCGGGCAACCTGTTTATAGAGGCCGACGGCACCATCGTCGCCGTCGATCTCGGCATTGCCGGCCGGCTCGGCAGGAAGGAGCGCCGGTTCCTCGCCGAAATCCTCTACGGCTTCATCACGCGCGATTACCAGCGCGTCGCCGAAGTTCATTTCGAGGCCGGCTACGTGCCGCGCCAGCACAATGTCGCGGCTTTCGCCCAGGCGATCCGGGCGATCGGCGAACCGATCCACGGCCAGCCGGCCGAGACCATCTCGATGGCCAAGCTGTTGACGCTGCTGTTCGAGGTGACCGACCTCTTCGACATGGCGACGCGGTCCGAGCTGGTGCTGCTGCAGAAGACCATGGTCGTTGTCGAAGGCGTCGCCCGCACCCTCGACCCGGCCTTCAACATGTGGAAGACGTCGGAGCCGGTGGTGAGCGGCTGGATTGCCCGCAATCTCGGCCCGCGCGCCCTGCTGGCCGATGCGCGCGACGGTGCCAACGCGCTGCTGGCGCTGGCCCGTCAGGCGCCGGACCTCGCAGCCCGTACCGAGCGGCTGTCGCGCGAAATCGACTTGATGGCCGAAAACGGCCTGCGCTTCGACGAGGGGACGGCGGACGCGATCGGCAAAGCCGAGGCGCGCCACACCCGCTCCGGCCGGCTGGCGCTGTGGGTGATCGCGCTGACGCTGGTGTATATCGCCTGGCGTATATTCTAGCGCTTGTTGCAAAGTGATTGCATTGCTATCATTGCACTCAGCAATTCCGGGCAAGGTGCAATCAGATGGCCAGCATCACGATCCGCAACCTTGATGACGAGGTCAAGGACCTGCTGCGCCGACTGGCGGCGGAGAATGGCCGGTCGATGGAAGACCAAGCGCGGGTGATGATCCGCGCAGCGGTCGAAGGTCAGTTCGGTTCGGCCGGTCGCATCGACCAGATCGAGAAAACACTGCGCGAACTGACGAGTTCGCAGAGTCCGGCAACGTCGGTGGTCGCCGTCTCCAGCCCGCGAGGCATCCTCTCCGGCAAGCGCATCCTGCTGATCATCGGCGGCGGCATCGCCGCCTACAAGGCGCTCGACCTGATCCGCCGGCTGCGCGAGCGCGGTGCGGCAGTGCGGGTGGTGATGACCGCGGCGGCGCAGGAGTTCGTCACTACGCTGTCGGCCGGGGCGCTGTCCGCCGACCATGTTTTCACCGAACTGTTCGATCGGCAGGACGAGCACGACATCGGCCATATCAGGCTGTCGCGCGAGGCCGACCTTTTGGTCGTGGCGCCGGCCACCGCCGACCTGATGGCAAAGCTCGCCAACGGCCACGCCAACGACCTTGCCTCGACGGTGCTCATCGCCACCGACAAGGAGGTTTTGATGGCGCCGGCGATGAACCCGAAAATGTGGGCGCATCCGGCGGTCCGCCGCAACCGCGCGATGCTGGGCAAGGACGGCGTCGCATTCGTCGGCCCGGCGAAAGGCGAGATGGCCGAAAGCAACGAGGTGGGCGAGGGCCGCATGGCCGAGCCGCTGAAGATCGTCACCGCGATCGAGGCGCTGCTCGACAGCCGGCCAAAGCCGCTGGCAGGCAGGAGGATCATCGTCACTTCCGGACCGACGCATGAACCGATCGACCCGGTGCGCTACATCGCCAACCGCTCGTCGGGCAAGCAGGGCCACGCCATCGCGGCGGCGCTGGCCAGGCTCGGCGCCGACGTGCGTCTCGTCTCCGGCCCGGTCGGCATTGCCGATCCGGCCGGCGTCGCCACGCTGCACGTCGAAACCGCCGTCGAGATGAAGGACGCGGTCGAGCAGTTGCTGCCGGCCGACGCGGCGGTGTTCGTCGCGGCTGTCGCCGACTGGCGCACTCAAAGTTCGGCCGGGGAAAAGATCAAGAAGATGGCGGGCGAGGGGCCGCCCTCGCTGCAGATGGTGGAAAATCCCGATATTCTTGCCGGTGTCGGGCACCACAAAAAGCGGCCGATGCTGGTGGTCGGTTTCGCCGCGGAGACGCAGGATCTGGTCAGGAATGCCGAGGCCAAGCTCGCAAAAAAGGGCGCCGATCTTATCGTCGCCAATGATGTCTCGCATGAAGATGGTTCCCCGGGCGTGATGGGCGGCGACCGCAACAAGGTGCGAATCGTCTCGAAGGCCGGCGTCGAGGAATGGCCGGAGATGAGCAAGGACGAGGTGGCGACGCGGCTCGCGGCACTAATCGCCGACCGGCTGAAGACGGTCGTTGTCTAGTCAATCTCCCCCACGGAGATTGACAGCTTCGCCGGCTTCGTGTCGGTCGTCCCCGAAATCCGCAGGGCGGCGAGGCATCCCAGGATGCCGAGCGGTATGAAGGCGAGGAACAGCCAGGCGGCGACGTTCGCCGCGGCCTCGCGGTTCAGGCCTTCGGAAAAGCCGCTGGCGTTGGCGACGATGCCGGTCAGTGCCGCACCCACGGCATAACCGATGCGCTGCATGGTCGGCACAGCGGCCGAGGCGATCGTCTGCTCGCCTTCCTTGGCCGATGCCACGATCACACGCGTGACGAACGGCCAGGCGATGCCGAAACCGCCGCCTTGCAGCAAGGCACAAAGCAGGATCAACGGGATAGAGCCGGCCGGCACCGTATAGGCGAAACCGGCGACGCCCGTGGCGATCATCAGCGCCCCGCCGACGATGATCAGCCGCTCTCGCTCTGGCGGCGCATTGGCGACGAGGATCGACAGGATCGACCAGGCGATCGATTCGGCGGCGATGATGTAGCCGGTGGTCAGGATCGGAATGCCTTGCAGGCTGGTCAGAAGCAGCGGCCCGTAGACCGCGAACGAGCAGGTCGCCACCGAAAACGCCGCGACCATGGTCATGCCCGCGCCGACCGGCGAGCGCCATGAGAACAGCCGCGACGGGAACAGGCGCGAGCGCGGCTTCAGTGCGTCGATATAGATAAACAGCGCCAGGCCGATCAGGCCGAGGGTGAGCAGCAGCGACGAGCGCAGCAGGGCGATGTCGACGCCGGCAGTGGCAATCAGCACGACGCTGCCGGCGAGGCAGCCAAGTGCCGCAAAGGGGAAGGGCGGCGCCGAGCCGCCCTTCGCCTGCGGCCTCGTTGCTTCAGGCGTATCGAGCACGAGGAAGCTTGCCAGCGCCATGGCCGTGCCGCCGAGGGTGAAGACGCCGAAGGCCCAGCGCCAGGACGAGAATTCGGTCATGACCGCGCCGAGCACCGGCCCGCTGAAGGCGGCGACACCCCAGATCGCCGACATGACGCCGAAAAGCTGCGGCCAGATCGCGCGGGCAAACAGCCGCTCGACCGAGACGAAGGCCAGCGACACCAGCGCGCCGCCACCGAGCCCTTCGATCAGGCGGCCGCAGAGGAACAGCGGCATCGAAGGCGCGGTGGCGCAGACCAGCGCGCCGACGGCATAGAGCATTGCGGCGACCATCATGTTGGTACGCAGCGCGACATAGCTCACCAGCCGTCCGGCGGCCGCACCGGCAACGATGGCGCCGAACTCGTAGATCGCCAGCGACCAGCCGACCAGTTGCACGCCGGCGAGGTCGCCGACCATGGCCGGCATGACCGTTGCTACCATGGTTTCGTTGGTGGCGTGCAGCAGGATGCCGAGGCCGATAAAGCAGAAGCGCGCCAGGTCGCCGCTCGCCCACAGCGCGCGCCAATCGACCCCGTTTGTGCTTGTTTTGGTCATCCAGCCCCCCGAGCTTCCCTAGACGCTGGTCTAAAATATTGGAGCGCTCTTCGTCTCCAAATGGGCACGCGGCGCTTCGGGGACGGCTTGTAAAACCTCAACCGCAGTTGAGTTCAAGCGGTTTCCGGTGTGCTGAGATGATGATGTAGGCCGGAAGCCAGGGTGATCGTGCATCTCGGCTCCACGATCAACCCGCTCTGCGGCGCAACTGATACTGGCTGACGCCGATTGCGATGTTCACGCCGTTCTACCAATCGATTTAGCAGCACCTCAACCGACGCATATCCCAGATACTGGTTGCCAGCTTCCGCAAATATGGTTAATATATTAGCAAGAAGAAATATTCCCGCTTACAGTCGTACTGGAGCACGACAATGGGCGCTGCCGATTTGCGCAGGCCAAGTATTGCGGCGATTCTGTGCGCCGCAGAGGGCCCTTCATCCGAAAGAGTCTTGTCACCCGAAAGAGTCTTGGGAGGCCCGGCGGCTTAAAGCCGTTGCTGGCGGCCTCATAACTTCCGCATCCCCCACAGCATAATCGATCGAACCGAATCGAGGGCTTTGTTGCGCCCTCATGCTGCCGACCAGTGCCAGAGATGGCCTGCGCAGCACCCTCTAGCTCTGGCAAAATCGGAGGAAAACATGATTATTGGATGTAGATGTAGTGGTTTAAAGGTGGCCGCGGCTGCGGCTTTCATGGGTGGGGCACTGTTGCTTGGAACAGGCGGAGCGCTAGCGCAGACCTGTCCCGGCGTATCGCAGACACAGTGCACGGACTTCTGCGGCACCGCTGGCGTGGCCTCCTGTACAAAGACGGGGTCGGTTCCGGACTGCGTGTGCAATGAGACCACGAAGGATGTGAATGGCAATGCGTTCGGCACGGCAACGCAGGATACGGCTGAAGGCCAAGGCAACATTGGCAACAAGACCGAGGCGGCCTGCGAGGGTAATCCCGGCCACTGCAAGTAGTAATATCCGAAATTTTCGAATAAACATCTATGTATTTGGCTGTTGACGGGTTTATTCTATAGGTTCGTAGAATTCCTCTGCGGCACTGCCAAGTGCAGATTAAAGAGCTGGAAGGGACTACCTTTCCCTTCCGGCTCAGAGGTGGTCAGAACATGATGCGCAGCGTTTTGTTCGTTACGGTAATCCTCGGCGCGGCGGTAACGCCCGGGAGTTCCATGGGACCGACACCATCGGTGACTTCCGGCCAGGTTTTGTCGGCCTTCAATCAGCTCTCAGCTCTCCTCGAGCCGTCCTCCATCCGGCCCGATACCCCCGCCTATCGCTCGCAAGCCGTGGAGCGCGGCGATATCGTCACAACGGTGCAGGCGGCTGGCACGCTGAACGCGCTAGTTATGGTGGAAGTCGGTTCTCAGCTCTCGGGTCGGGTGAAGGAACTCTATGTCGACTTCAACTCCAAGGTCACCAAAGGCCAGGTGATAGCCCGGGTTGAGCCGGAGATTTACGAAGCGAGAGTAGCGCAAGCCCTTGCCGAACGGGAGATGGCGCAAACGCAGGTTTCGGTACATCGGGCGCAGATCGAGCGGGCCAGGGCAGAGATGGAGACCGCCGAGGCCAGATATGATTCTGCAGCCGCACAGACTACACGCGCCGAAATCGCGCTCGATGGTGCGGCGCAGGAAGTGAACCGCAAACGTTCCCTGGCTAAGCAGAAGATCATCGCGGTGGGAGAATGGGAGCGGGAGAATACCGCGCACAATTCTGCCAAGGCGCAGGCGACTGCCGCCCAGGCCGAGGAACTGTCGCAATCGGCAGTCGTTCGAGCCGCCAAGGCGACCCTCAACATGGCAGAAGCGGAGCTCGCCAACACGCTTGCCCAGGTGAAGCAGAAGGAAGCGGTGCTTCAGCAGGCCCAAATTGATCTTGACCGCACCTATGTACGCGCGCCGGTCACCGGCACAGTGGTCAATCGCGCCGTCAGTGGCGGTCAGACCCTGGCGGCTAGCCTGCAGACCCCGATACTGTTCACCATAGCTCAAGACCTGACTGAGATGCAGGTGGAAGCTTCCGTGGTGGAAGCCGACATTAGCCGTTTTGCGCTCGGGCAGCCGGTTACTTTCACTGCCGATGCCTATCCCGACCGAATTTTCACCGGCACGGTAAAACAGATACGCAAGGCACCGCAGGTCGTTCAAAACGTCGTCACATACATAGTGGTGGTCGGTACGCAAAATTCCGATGAGCTGCTGTTGCCCGGCATGACCGCCAATCTGAGCGTGGTAATGGCCAAGCGACAGGGGGTCTTGAAAGTGCCCAATGCGGCCCTGCGTTTTCGGCCGCCGAGTGATACCGGGGACGAGGCGCGATCAACCGCGCCGGCCATTGCCAAAACGGGCGTAGAGGCGGGAAGCCCGGGCGAGGTATTTGTATTTGGGCCAGACCGCGAGCCGAAGCTTGTCTCGCTCCGGCTTGGAATCACCGACGGTCGTGCAACAGAGGTGCTGGCAGGCGACCTGACTGAGGGGCAGCAGGTCATTACGGGGCTTGCTACTGCTCCGCGTCGGGACGATGACGCGTCTTCCGTCCTGGTCAAGTTCCGGTTGTGGTGAGGTATTCATGGCTCTGATTGACGTCGACCGGCTGCGCCATTGCTACCGTGTTGGCGGAGAGCCGGTGTGGGCGCTCGAAGGGGTGAGCATGACGATTCAACGAGGCGAATTCGTCGCGGTGATCGGATCTTCAGGATCGGGCAAGTCTACCTTCATGAACATACTGGGCTGCCTCGACAGTCCGAGTGAAGGCCGCTATCGGCTGAACGGGGTAAACGTCGGTGGACTCCATCACGATGAACTCGCTGCGATCCGCAATAGGAACATCGGTTTCGTGTTTCAGTCGTTCAATCTGCTGCCGCGGGCCAGCGCACTAGAAAATGTGGAACTGCCGCTTGTCTATCGCCGCATGTGGGCTGGTGAGCGGCGGCGCGCAGCGCTGGCGATGCTGGCCAAGGTAGGGCTCGCCGATCGGGCCAGACATACTCCTGCCGAACTCTCGGGCGGACAACAGCAGCGCGTTGCCATTGCCCGCGCCCTGGTGACGGAGCCTTTACTTTTACTGGCCGATGAACCCACTGGTGCGCTCGACAGCCAGACAGGGCTGGAGATCATGGCAATTTTCCGCCGACTCAATGGAGAGGGCCTGACCATTGTGCTGGTCACCCATGAGGCTGAGATAGCTGCCCATACGGATCGCATTGTAGCCTTTCGAGACGGCCGCGTTCTGTCAGACACCCCTGTCATACAGCAGGTCCGACCTTTGGATGACACTCGCCGTCTAGCGCTGGCGTACAACAATGTCCGGTAGCACAAGAACCGCCCTGCGATCATTACGCTCCCATCATATGCGCAGCGCGCTCACCATGTTGGGCATCATCATCGGTGTGGCCGCTGTCGTGGTGATGATCGCGATCGGGGTTGGTGCGCGCGAACGGATCACTGCGCAGATCCGCAGCCTCGGCGCCAACCTCATCAGCGTCAGTCCGGGCAGTGCGAAGATGGGCAGCGTGCGGCTTGGGGCCGGTGGCGCGCCGCGGCTGAGTGAAGAGGACGCGGCGGCGATCGGAATGGAAATCCCCGGCGTCGTGGTGGCGGCGCCACTCCTCTACGCCCGCGAGCAGTTCACGATCGGCTCCGCCAATTGGCAAGGCGTGCTTCGCGGCGTGACGCCGGAATATTTCTCAGCGCGCGAGTGGAGGGTTATTGCCGGGCAGGAGATGACCCCGGAGGACAACAACCGCGTCGCCAACGTGGTGCTCCTCGGAACGACGATGCGGGAGAAGTTGTTCGGAAAAGCCGATCCGCTGGGCGCCGCGATCCGCATCCGCGACGTGCCGTTCACGGTGATCGGACTGCTGGAGCGGAAGGGCCAGAGCGTGTGGGGCGATGACCAGGACGATGTGGCACTTGTGCCGCTGAGGACGGCGCGACGTCAGTTCATTGGCACGAGCCGTGCCAATCCGACCTTCGTACACAACATCACCGTCAAGTTCGCCGATTGGACCTCGGCCGAGGACACGATGGCAGCGATCCGCCAACTCCTGTGGCAGCGTCACCGGTTGCGGACGGGTCAGGAAGACAGCTTCATGGTGAGCAACCTCGCCGAAGCTGCGAATGCCGAAGGTTCGACCACACGCGTGGTGTCGCTGCTGCTTTCGGCGGTGGCCTCAATTTCGCTGGTCGTGGGCGGGATCGGCATCATGAACATCATGCTGGCGACGGTGACGGAGCGGGTCCGCGAGATCGGACTGCGGCTTGCGGTGGGCGCGCGACGGCGAGATATCCTTGCCCAGTTTCTCGTTGAGGCAGCAACGCTTGCCCTGCTCGGGGGTATTCTAGGTGCTGGTATTGGGATTGTTGCTGCAATCGCCCTTGGGTCTATCGCTCAATGGCCGGTGATCATCGATCTCAGCGCCGTCCTGCTGGCTATCGGCTTTGCCGCGGCTGTAGGCGTCTTTTTCGGCTACTATCCCGCCCGCAAGGCCGCAAGCCTACAGCCGATCGAAGCGCTGCGCGCAGAATGAGTTTGGCGCCACCGCGCGATCATCGGTCAATTTCGAAGCCGCAAGGCGCCCAATCAAAAGGCTGCCACGCGCCGGCGACTACGCGACGCGGAACCGTCCTATCCCGGCGCATGATGAAAGGCCACGGCCGTATTTGCCAGAGGCCGCTATTTGAACGAATGGATCAGGTCCAGCGAAGTGACGGCGACCGCCAGGTTGACGCCGGTCTGTGCCTGGACACTGAGCGGCTGCAGCGAAAAGGCGCTGTCGAGGCCGCCGACCAGGAGATTGGCGCCGCCACCGGTGACCACGCTGGCCTCGGCGTTCACGCCATAGTAGCTGCCGGCAAGGTCACCTTCATCGTGGTTGCGGGTCGCCGCCAGAACCGCCCATACCAGCTGGCCCTGATGCGTCCGGCCGACATCGACGCCGAGCTTGGAAATCACCCCTGTATAGACTTCGGAGGGGCCGCCACGATGCGGACGAAAGACACAGGAAACACCCTTGTTGGAGGTGACGAGATAGGCTGTGCCGCCGTCGATGGTGCAGTCGAGCACGCCGAGCTGGAGCTTGCTGGCGCTGGCGGGAGCGGCAACGACGGTCGTGGCGAGAGCAGCGGCACAAGCGAGTTTCTTGATCATGGCAGGGTCCTTTCGAAATTGCCTTGTACAAACGGCTGAGCACGCCGAGCGTTCCGCCGAAAACTTGGCGCCAGCAAGGCGAAGCTAAACGCAGGGTTGTCGGAGTGCGGAAACGGAGGCCCGATTAACCGGCCGCTGAGCCGGCACTGGTGCGGGCCAGGCCGTCCTTGGCCGGCTGGTAGGTCGGATTGAGGTGCACGGCTTCGCGGTAGGATTTCGCGGCCCTGACCTTGTCGCCGCGCCGCTCGTAGATCAACGCCTGGTTGGACCAGGCCTCGGCATTCTTGCCGTCGAGCTTGATGGCCATGTTGAAGTCGGCGAAGGCATTGTCCTCGTCGTTCATGGCAAGGTAGGAGAGGCCGCGCCCGTTGTAAGGCTCGGAGGCATCCGGCGCCAGCGAAATGGCGGTCGAGAAATCCTCGATGGCAAAGGCGTGCTGGCCCTGACTCTGGTAGATCAGGCCGCGATTGTGATAGGCGCGCGCATCGGTCGTGTCGAGCTGGATGGCTTTCTGGAAATCGTTGAAGGCTTCCTGGACCCGGCCCGCCCTGCGGTAGAGATTGCCGCGGCCGATATAGGCGGCGTCATAGTTGGAATTGATCTGGATCGAGCGGTTGTAGTCGGCAAGCGCGCTTGCCTGATCACCGAGGAAGCGCTGGATGAGCGCCCGGTTGGAATAGGCCTGGTAGAAATTCGGATTGAGCTGGATGGCGGTGTTGAAGTCCTTGAGCGCCGCCTGGTACTGGCCGCCGCGGCCATAGGCCGAGCCGCGCACATTGTAGGCTTCCGGATCCTGGGGGTTGCGCTGGATCACCGCCGACAGTGAGGAGATGTTCTCGGTCGAGGCTTGCGCCTTGTCGATGTTGTTGAACTCGCCGGTCGGAACGCTCTGGCAGCTGGCAAGCGCCATCCCGGAAAGCAGGGCTGCCGTCAGGGCGAGGCCGCGCCACGCGGTTCTGCGCTCTACGGTGATTGCGTCCATGTCTGCCCTGTCCTTACTGCGCCGTCTGGTCCGTTCCCCCTCCGAACCGGCATCTCTCCCAACCGGTCCTCTCGGACCGGATCGAACTCACAACAAAAAGGTGGCGGCGATTCCGCATCGCGCCACCTTGGATATCCTTGGAAAAGGACGAAAAATTGACGTCAGAACCGCGGCGGACGCGGAGCACCGGCACCGGCAGCACCGGCCGCGACCGGACGCGGCGTCATCGGCAGCAGGCCTTCACGCTGGGCGCGCTTGCGGGCCAGCTTGCGGGCACGGCGCACGGCTTCCGCCTTTTCACGGGCGCGCTTCTCGGAGGGCTTTTCGTAATGTCCGCGCATCTTCATTTCGCGGAAGATGCCTTCGCGCTGCATCTTTTTCTTGAGCGCGCGAAGCGCCTGATCAACATTGTTGTCGCGGACGAGTACCTGCACGTGCAATCCTGTCTTTCGGTTTGAAATCAACAGGCAAGCGGCCATAGCCGCAAGCCTCCGCGGCGCGTTACACCACGAATTGGGGCGGCTGATAGCAGAATCAAGGGGCGCTGTCCACAGCCGATTGAGAGGCGGTGCCGATCCCGAAACGAGAAACCCGCCTCGGCGGCGGGTCTCTGGTGAATCAGCACCATACGCAATTTAGTAGCATAGCTGCCGGCACAAAGCAAGAACAAAATTCGCCTTGGGTCAGATAGGCGCGGCTATGCCGTGTCCAGGTGGAGCTGCTCGAAACCCTCGAAGAACTCGCCGTAGTCGCAGGTTATCTCCTCGCCGGCGGCGATGTCGCGGGTCGCGGTGGCCCCGCCATATTGCGAAAAGTCGGTGTTCGGCTTGTCGGCGTGGTTCATGAAGCGGCCATTGTCGACCTCATAGACCATGAAGCCCGGCCGGTCCGGACTGGGATAGGCATATCTGTCGAGCAATTCCTTGAGGTGCGGCGGCGCCGTCTCGTATCTTTCCATCGGGATCAGCCGGTCGAAGTCCGGATCGAGCCGCCAGATCTGCGCCCCTTTCCGGATCGGCTCGGCGGCGAACACGCCGACGCCTTCGATTGCGCTTGCAGCGATATACGTCCTGATCAGCAGCATGTTTCCAACCCGTTTTCGAGGAGAAGACGGAATCGTCAAATCGCCGGGAAAAGCAAGACCGGTTTTTCCGGCATTGCGGCTGGCGGGCTGACATTGCGGCTGGCGGGCCGACGCCAACCGCGAAACGCTTCACGTGCGGGTGATCGAGACACCGCCGTCGGCGAACAGTGCCGTGCCGGTGGTGAAGCTCGATGCATCGGAAGCCAGGTAAAGCGCCGAGCGGGCGATCTCCTCTGGCTCGGCGACGCGCTTCAAGGCATGCAGGTTTTCGACGAACGCCCGCGATTCAGGTGTGTTGAATGTCGCCGAAGGCGTGTCGGTGCCGCCCGGCAGCAGCGCGTTGACCCGGACGCCCTTGGCGCCAAATTCGGCGGCCAGCACCTGCGTCAATCCGATCAGTCCGGCCTTGCTCGCGGCATAGCTGGTCATGCCGGGCATGCCGAGCGTGTGGCCGACGAAGGTCGAGGTGAAGATCAACGACCCGCCGCCGCGTTCGACCATCGCCGGCACCTGGTATTTCGCGCCGAGAAAGGCGCTGGTCAGATTGGTATCGAGCGTCTCGCGCCAGCCCTTCAGCGACAGCTCAGAAACCGGCCCCATCCTGCCGACCGAGCCGGCATTGTTGAAGGCGATGTCGAGCCCGCCGAATTTCTCGACCGCCAGGTCGACCAGGACTTTCGCGTAGGCTTCGTCGCGGACGTCGCCGGCAAGCGCAATGGCGGTGCCCTCGGCGTCTTCGATTTCGGCAACCAGCGCATCGAGTTCCGCCCGGCGGCGGGCGGCGACGACGAGCCTGGCGCCTTGCTCGGCAAAGAGTTTTGCCGTGGCGCGGCCGATCCCGGAACTGGCGCCGGTGACGATGGCGACCTTGTTGGTGAGTGCGAACATTTTCTGCATCCTTTTTTCGCGCCGGCTCTGGCCGGCAATCGGGATGCTTGGTCGCAAATCGGGGCGGCGCGAGCCACCCGATACCTGCGCTGCCCTCGACAGCCCTTCTTGACGTCCGCTTGCCACCAGGCTACGGATCGTCATCCAAAACTCGCGGGTGGACGCGCCACCCATTCCAATGACCCCCCAAGACATAATGAGCAGGTTGTTGGCCCCCGGCTTCGAGGGCGACAGCGAGTTGACGTCCGCCCTTCAATCGGAATTTGGCAAAGGCTTTCCGATAGAAAATCTCCGGCCGCTGCTGACGTCCGGCAACCTTCATACCCAAGCCGCCGCCGCTTTCTTGGTGGCCGAAGCCAGTCCCAAAACAAGCTACAAGATGAATTGCGTTGTCGCGGAAATAGCCGATCTGCTCGACAGCGAATCTTCGGGCATCCGGTGCGACGCGATCGAGGCGCTTCTAGGGTGCACCACGCCTGCGGACGGCACCATTCTCGGCCGCGTGATGCTGCGGCTGGATGACGAACATGCCGGCGTTCGGTGGAGGGTCGTCCAATTCATCTGCCTTGCACAGCGCTGGCAGCTAAGGCTTGCGGTGGAAAATGCCGCCGCGCTTCGTCTGGACTCAGCTTTCACGACACTGGTCGACGCCTATGGTCACTATGTCATGCCGAGTTCCAAGGACCTGCCACGGTTACTCGAACATCCGGATGCGGTTTTGCGGCGCTTTGCGGCGGCAGTGGCGATCAGGCCACGCGAGGTGATCGTCGAGCGCTTCGTTGCCATGGCGGAGCAGTCGAACGACGCGGAAGTTCGCAAAATCGCGGCCGATTGCCGTGAGGGTTATTTGCGATCGATCTATGCAATCGGGCCGTGCATCGTGAAGCGTGCTCCGGCTGACCCAACGAAAAGCGAAGCTCAGAACAGCGACCAGTGAAAGCACGGCGCAAACGGCAAGCGCCGTCGCAAACGGTGCAAGGCCACTATTGCCTAAGCAGCCAGCCGAGCCGATCGAGCGAAAATGCGTAGCTGACGGCGATCAGCAGGGCGACGGCCATGCCGGCCGTCGTGTAGCCGGCCAGGTGGAATCCGGCAGCGCCGCCGAACAGGATGACGAGTTCGAGCACCAGCCGCAAACCGCCCGGCACCGGAACCGGTGCCCGCCCCGAGCGGCTCGGATCGTTCGGCACCGCGAAGACTCCCCAGAGCGCGGCGGCAACGAACGGCAATGCCACGGCAAGGATCCAGCGCCACATGCCCGCTGAGAGGCTCCAGCCCGCCATGCCGAGGCCGAGCAAAGCGGCGAGCTCCAGCAAGAAGCGCAATGTCAGATTCCACCAGACGTTACCCACCGCCATAATCCTCCGATCGTCAGGCGACGGATAGCGGTGGAAGGCAATTGCATCAACCTGCCCGGATGCGGCTTTTTCACCACGGCGCAAAACGGCAAGCGCCGTCGCAAACAGTGCAAGGCTGGCAGCACGGTTTCGCTAGTGATACAAGCTCGCGCGCCGGGGTTGGCTGATCTGCCCGGCCGCCATTTGCGAGGCCTGCGACGTTGAAGAAATACTCGGTATTCGCCATCGCCCGCGAGGCCATGCGCGGCCATAAGGGTTGGAAGGAACAGTGGTCCTCGCCGGAGCCGAAGAAGGAGTACGACGTCGTCATCGTCGGCGCCGGCGGCCACGGCCTGGCCACCGCCTATTATCTCGCCACCGTGCACGGCATCACCAACGTCGCGGTATTGGAAAAGGGCTGGCTCGGCGGCGGCAATACCGGCCGCAACACCACCATCATCCGCTCGAACTATCTCTACGACGAGAGCGCCGGCATCTACGACCATGCGCTGAAGCTGTGGGACGGGCTCAGCCAGGAGCTCAACTACAACGTCATGTATTCGCCGCGCGGCGTCATGATGCTCGCCCACAACATCCACGACATCCAGGTGCTGAAGCGGCACGTCCACGCCAACCGGCTGAACGGCATCGACAATGAATGGCTGACGCCGGAGCAGGCCAAGGAATTCTGCCCGCCGCTCAACATTTCGCGCAATGCGCGCTATCCGGTGATGGGCGCCTCCCTGCAGCGCCGCGGCGGCACGGCGCGTCACGATGCGGTTGCCTGGGGCTATGCGCGCGGCGCCTCGGCGCGCGGCGTCCACATCATCCAGAATTGCGAGGTCACCGGGGTCAGGCGGGCGCCGAACGGCGCTGTAACCGGTGTCGAGACGACGCGCGGCTTCATCGGTGCCAGGAAGGTCGGCGTGGTGGCCGCCGGGCACTCATCGGTGATCATGAACATGGCCGGCGTGCGCATGCCGCTGGAAAGCTATCCGCTGCAGGCGCTGGTGTCGGAGCCGGTCAAGCCGGTGGTGCCTTGCGTGGTGATGTCGAACACCGTGCATGCCTATATCTCGCAGTCCGACAAGGGCGAGCTGGTCATCGGCGCCGGCACCGACCAGTATGTCTCCTATTCGCAGACCGGCGGTCTGCACATTTTGCAGCATACGTTGGACGCCATCTGCGAGATGTTCCCGATCTTCACGCGCATGAAGATGCTGCGCTCATGGGGCGGCATCGTCGATGTGACGCCGGACCGTTCGCCGATCCTGGCCAAGACGCCGGTGCCCGGCCTCTATGTCAATTGCGGCTGGGGCACAGGCGGCTTCAAGGCGACGCCGGGTTCGGGCCATGTCTTTGCCCATACGATCGCCAGGGACGATCCGCACCCGATCAACGCGCCCTTCACCATCGAGCGTTTCCGCACCGGCCGCCTCATCGACGAGGCGGCGGCGGCAGCGGTGGCGCACTGAAGGCCGCAATGACGCGCAAGACTCACACCATGCTTTTCGGATTGGCCCTCGTGGGCGCCACGGTGCTCTTCATGCTGTTAGTGGTCAGGGAGATTTTGGTTCGAATAGTCGGGTATGAGCCCAACGGGGTCGATCCCGTCATGTTGGCCATGTTTGTAATTGTGGGCGTACCTACTTTTTTCTGCGTATGGGCGTTTGCCATACCGAAAATACTCGAAAACGCTTTTCTGGATATCGGTTCCCCAAGAACCTTCTCTGGACCACGAACGCAGGCTGATGTCGATCGAGCCAAAGTGAATTTGCGGGCGGTAGGATTGCTCGTCGAAGACCGCCCTGCCGAAGAAAATGTTGTGACCAATCGTGGCAGACATGACGGCTCTGCACATGATGGGTCTAGATCCAAGAAAGTCGATTGATGCTTCTCATCCGCTGCCCCTATTGCGAGGAAGAGCGTCCGGAGCTCGAATTCCGCAACGCCGGCGAGGCGCATATCGCGCGTTCCCCAAACATCGCCGGCGAGAGCGACGACGATTTTGAAAGGTTCTTTTTCATCCGCTCCAATCCCAAGGGGATCATCTATGAGCGCTGGCGGCACATGCATGGCTGTGCGCGGTTCTTCAATGCCGTGCGCGACACCGTCAGCGACAGGTTCCTGATGACTTACAAGGCCGGCGAACCGAAGCCCACCAAGCTGCCGGGAGCCGCCAAATGAGCGCCACGTTCCGCATTGCCGGCGCCGGGCGGCTCAAACAGGCAAAGATAGCTGGCTTCAGCTTCGACGGCCGCCCCTATACCGGCATCGAGGGCGATACGTTGGCCTCGGCGCTGCTTGCAAACGGCGTCCATCTCGTCGGCCGCTCGTTCAAGTACCACCGGCCGCGCGGTTTTCTGTCGGCTGGCGCCGAAGAGCCGAACGCGCTGGTCGAGATCAAGCGCGACGCGGGACGCAAGACGCCGAACGTTCGTGCCACGGTGCAGGAACTCTATGACGGATTGACCGCCCAGTCGCAGAACCGCTGGCCGTCGCTCGCTTTCGACGTCGGCGCCGTCAGCAGTATTGCCTCGCCGATGCTTTCGGCCGGCTTCTACTACAAGACCTTCATGTGGCCGAAGGCCGCGTGGAAAAACCTCTACGAGCCCAAGATCCGCGCCGCCGCCGGTCTCGGCGTCGCTCCTGACCAGCCGGATCCCGACCACTATTCGGCGCGCTTCGCCCATTGCGAGGTGCTGGTACTTGGCGGCGGTGCCGCGGGCATCGCCGCGGCATTGGCCGCGGCCGAGACCGGCGCGCGCGTTATCCTTGCCGACGAGCAGGCGGAATTCGGCGGCAGTCTGCGCTTCGAGAGCGGCGCGAAGATCGAAGGCCAGGACGGCTTTTCCTGGGCGCAATCGGCTCTCGCCAAGTTGAGCGCGATGGACAATGTCCGCGTGCTGCCGCGTACCACGGCCTTCGGCTATTACGCGCAGAATTTCGTCGGGCTGGTCGAGCGCGTCAGCGACCATCTGCAGAACCCCGGCCGCGACCTGCCGCGCGAGCGACTGTGGCAGGTTCGCGCCAAACGCGTGGTGCTGGCGACCGGCGCCATCGAGCGCCACATGGTGTTTGCCGATAACGACCGGCCGGGCATCATGCTGGCGTCGGCGGCGCGCACCTATCTCAACCATCACGGCGTCGCCGTCGGCAGGAATATCGGCGTCTATACGGCGAACGATTCCGCCTATGCGGCGGCGATCGACCTGAAAAAGGCCGGCATCAACGTGGCGGCGATCGTCGACCTGCGCGACAACCCGACCGGGCCGGCGATCGACGAGGCGAGGGCGCTCGGCATCGAGGTCAATTTCGGCCGCGCGGTGATCCGCGCCAGCGGCAAATTGCGGGTGTCGTCGATGACTGTGCAGCCGAAGAATGGCGGCGGCGAGCGCACCATCCCGGTTGACGCGATTCTGATGTCGGCCGGCTGGACGCCATCGGTGCATCTGTTCTCGCAATCGCGCGGCAAGGTCGCCTTCAATGACGAGACCAAGCGCTTCGTGCCCGGAATTTATGCGCAGGACTGCGTCTCGGTCGGCGCCTGCAACGGTACCGACGGGCTGTCGGCGACGATCGACGAGGCCTATGCAGCGGGCGCCAAGGCGGCCAAGGACGCCGGCAGCAGGCCGGCCAAGGGCACCAAGCCGAAGGTCGACGCCGGCGAGAGCTGGTCGCGCGGCATGCTGGGTGCAGCACCCGGTGCCGGATCGGATACGACGGTCAAGGCCTTTGTCGACTTCCAGAACGACGTCACCGCTAAGGACATCCGCCAGGCAGTGCATGAGGGCATGCGCTCGATCGAGCACGTCAAGCGCTTCACCACCAATGGCATGGCGACCGACCAGGGCAAGACCTCCAACATGCACGGCCTGGCGATTGCCGCCGAGACGTTGGGCAAGCCGATCCCGCAGGTCGGGCTGACGACGTTCCGCGCGCCCTATACGCCGGTGACATTCGGCTCGATCGTCGGCCACGCGCGGGGTCCCCTGTTCGACCCGACCCGCAAGACGGCGATCCATCCCTGGGCCGAGCGCCAGGGCGCTGTATTCGAGGATGTCGGCCAATGGAAGCGCGCCTGGTATTTCCCGAAGCCGGGCGAGGACATACATGCCGCCGTCGATCGTGAGTGCGTCACGGTGCGCAAGACAGCCGGCCTGTTTGACGCCTCGACGCTGGGCAAGATCGAGGTGGTCGGGCCGGATGCGGCCAAATTCATGGAACTGCTCTACACCAATCCATGGGAGAAGCTCGAGCCCGGCCGCTGCCGTTACGGCATCATGCTGCGCGAGGACGGCTTCATCTATGACGACGGTGTCGTCGGCAGGCTTGCACCCGACCGTTTCCATGTGACGACGACGACCGGCGGCGCGCCGCGCGTCATGAACCATATGGAAGACTATCTCCAGACCGAGTTCCCGCATCTCCACGTCTGGCTGACCTCGATCACCGAGCAGTGGGCGGTGATTGCCGTGCAGGGACCGAAGTCTCGCGACATCATTGCGCCGCTGGTCGAGGGCATCGACATGTCGGATGAGGCGCTGCCGCATATGTCGGTGCGCGAAGGCCGGATCTGCGGCGTGCCGACCAGGCTGTTTCGCATGTCGTTCAGCGGTGAGCGCGGCTTCGAGGTCAACGTGCCGGCCGATTACGGCGAGGCAGTCTGGGAAGCGCTATGGGCCGAGGGCCAGAAGCATGGCGCCTGTGCTTACGGCACCGAGTCCATGCATGTGCTGCGCGCTGAAAAGGGCTACATCATCGTCGGCCAGGATACCGACGGCACGGTGACGCCGAACGACGCCGGGCTCGACTGGGCGGTCGGCAAGAAGAAGACCGACTTCGTCGGCATTCGCGGCATGGCGCGGCCGGATCTGGTCGCCAAGGGCCGCAAGCAGCTTGTCGGCCTGAAGACCAGGGATCCCAAGGTGGTGCTGGAGGAGGGCGCGCAGATTGTCGCGGACCCGAAGCAGGCAATCCCGATGAAGATGATTGGCCATGTCACCTCGAGCTATTGGTCGCAAAATTGCGGCCGCTCGATCGCGCTGGGGCTGGTCGCCGGCGGCCGCGATCGCACGGGCGAGACGCTCTATGTGCCGATGCCGAACGGGGTGATCGAGGTGGAGGTCACCGGGATGGTGTTCTTCGACGAGAAGGGGGAGCGCCTCAATGGCTAAGGCCGCTTTGAAAACCGACGCCGCCGGACCCTCAGTCGAACGCCGTCCGGCTCTCGCCGGCCAGTCGCTTTCCGCCGCCGGCGTTACACTTGCCGTGCTGCCGCCGGCCGAGCGCATATCGCTGCGCGCGCCGGAAGCCTCGATTGCGGCACTTTCGAAAGCGCTCGGCGTTGTCCTGCCGCAAAGGCCGAAAACCTCGGCGGCAAAGGCCGGACGCACGGCCTTGTGGCTCGGGCCGGACGAATGGCTGGTCATCGACGAGAGCGGAAAAGATCCGCTCGCCGACTGCGCCAGCATTTCCGTACTGCATTCGGCGGTCGGCATCTCGCACCGCAACGTCGCCATATCGGTTATCGGTCCGGCTGCCGCGGCGACGATCAATGCCGGCTGCCCGCAGGATCTGTCGCTCGACGCCTTTCCGGTCGGGGCGGCGTCGCGCACCATTCTCGGCAAGGTCGAAATCGTGCTGTTGCGCACGGCGGCCGACGCGTTCCGCGTCGAATGCTGGCGTTCCTTTTCCGATTATGTCTTTACTTTTCTATTGGAGGCAGCGCGCGACGCGGCAGCATAGGCATGTTCGCCGCGCCCGACCGTTCTGCGACAGCGAGCCGAGGGAGAATGCAAATGCCGAACTCCGCGCCGAAGTCGCCGGTCAAGACGCCGGCCGTGCGCTCTTTCGAAGACGAGCAGCGCACGGGGACGGATATCGAAGAGGAACTCGAGGAAGGCCTCGAGGATACATTCCCGGCCAGCGATCCGGTGTCGATCACCGGAACGGCCGTTCCCGGCGCACCGGCAAGACCCGGCAAGCCCAAAAGCGTGGTGGGACAGAAGCGCAAGAAGTGATCTGCGCGGGGTGACAAAAAGCAGGGCTGAGGCCGGCACGATGGGCGGCCGGAAATTGCTGCCGCCCTTTCGTTTCCTCACCGCGTATTGTCGCCCGATCGGCTCAGAAGCTGCTTGGCACGATCCACGGGTCGATGCCGATGCCGAGCCTCGGGCCCTTGCTGTCGGCCTTGTGGGTCGCGGCGTCCGCCTTTTCAAGCGATCCGGTCGGCGCGCAATCGAGCTTCACATCGACCTTGGTGTCGATGCAGGCCGCTTCTTGCTTGCCTGTCTGACTGCTGCCGGCAAATGCGGCGCCAGAGAGCGCCAGCAGGGCGGCGAGCGCGAGGATTGCCTTCTTCATGGTCTGTCTCCGGTTTCCAGTTATTGGATTCGTACATGTACGGAATTGCGTACAGATACGCCCAGGACTTAGGGAGTTCAAGCAAAATCGTACATGTACGGAGAAATTGAGCGCAGGAATTGCCGGACGCTCGGCGCCGGAGCGTTCGGAGAAATTACAGATCGGGAGGAGCGCCGCTCTTCAGCAGTTGACCGGCGGCGTGAGCGGCGCAATCTCGTGCGCGGCGATGGCTTCGAGCATGATGTCGCCGATCCGTGTGATGAACGTCGTCTGGTCGCCGAACGGGTAGAACGGGAAGGTGATCAGCAGCGAGATGGCGCCGTGGCCGACCGCCCACAGCATGGTGGCGATGGCGCGTGGATCGCCTTTGAGCCTGCCGGCGGCAACGCAGGCTTCGACCCTCGCGATCAGCACTTTCATCGCCGGGTTGCCGCTCTCCATTTCGGCGAAGGTCTTTCCGGCTGGCGGCCTGACTTTTTCGGTCATGAAGACGGTGCGGTATTCGTTGGGATTTTCCAGTCCAAAGGCGGCGTATTCGACAAGCACCGCCTTGAGCGCCTCGATCGGGTCGTCGGCCGTATGATTTGCGATGCGCCTGGCCAAGGTCTCGAAGGCATCCTCGGCCAGCGCGAACAGGATGTCCTGCTTGTCGGCGAAATAGGAATAGACCGACATCGGCGCATAGCCAACGCGCTTGGCGAGCTTGCGGATGGTGAGGCCGTCATAGCCTTCTTCCTGGACAAGCTTGTGCGCGGCGTCGACAAGTTCGGAACGCAGTTCAGCCTTTTGTTTTTCGCGGCGCTCCTGGACGCTTAGCTGCAACTTTCTACTGCCTTATGACTGATGGCTGGATGCAGCATATATACGCTGTACGGCGTCGGGCAAGGGTGGCACGAAGCAGAAGCTTGACTGTCGCATGGCTGGCGATCGCGCTCGGCTTCGCCATGGAAGCTCTCATTCTGACCGTCAGATTTGCGGCAGGTGCCAACCCCGCGACGACGCAGTTTCTGATCGAACTGGCGCAAGGCGTGACCTGGTCGTTCTTCGTCTGCGCCGGCGTCAGCCTCGGCACGGCGCTCACCAAGGTGCGAGGCTCGCTCGGTGGCCTGATCGGTGCGATTTCGGAGCCACTGGCGATGGGCATCGCCAAAGGGACGCAAAAGGTTATGGTCAGCGCGCTGGACGCGGCGGCAAAGCCGGCCATCCTGTCGCTCACGACGCTCGGTGTGCTGCGGGCGATCGAATACGGGCTGCTCGGCTGGGCACTGGCGTCGCTGGCATCGAAGGAAGAACCGCGTCCGCTCCATTTCGCGCTGGCAGGCGCCCTGATAGGCGCGGTATTCGGCGGCGGCACCACGGTGCTGACCATCGAGACGGCCGCGGCAAATGACGCTGCTCTCGCAATGCCACAGGCGATCGCAACCGGCCTCAACGAGATCGTGTTCCCAATCGGTTGTTCACTGGTCGTCTACATTGCGCTGCAGGTCAGCCGCCACATGAAGTACGTCGCGGCCGAAGCTAAATAGATTTGGCACAGATAGATTTGGGCTTCTCCGCCTGACGAGAGTCAGACCGCTTCCGGCTGGCGTTCGATCAGGGTCAGCGTCAGCCAGCGTGCGGTCAGCGCCGGTTTTTTCGAGCCCTCGATCTCGATCGTCACGTCGTGCGCCGTCTGCACCCACCCCGACGGCCTGACCTTGACGTCGGCCAGCACGAAACGGGTGCGGATGCGCGAGCCGGTCTTCACCGGCGCCAGGAAGCGCAGCGAATCGAAGCCGTGATTGACGCCCATCTTGCTGTTTTCCAGCGGCGGCATGGTTTCGAAGGTCATCGCCGACAACAGCGAAAGCGACAGGAAGCCATGCGCGATGGTGCCGCCGAACGGCGTTTCGCGGCTGGCGCGTTCCGGATCGCAATGGATGAACTGATGGTCGTCGGTGGCATCGGCGAACTGGTCGATCATGCGCTGGGTGACGACCCGCCATGGCGACACGCCGACTTCCTTGCCGACGTTGGCCAGAAGCACATCGAGACTGATCGGTTCCACGCTGATGTCCTCCATCTTCACCCCCGGCATTTCACTCGCCGGATGGCGTGCGTCTCATTCCTTGAACAATGTCAGCCCGTGTTGCACCGACTGCCCGCCATCGATCGGCAGGATGGCGCCGGTGACATAGCTGCCGGCCCGGCTGCACAAATAGAGCGTTGCGCCGGCAATGTCATCCGGTGCGCCGATGCGGCCGATCGGAACGTGGTTGCCGATATGTCTTGCCTGGTCCTCGGTGCCGGTGGCGAAGGCCGTCATCCGGCTCTGGAAAGGGCCAGGCGCAAAGGCGTTGACGGTGATGCGGCGGGCGGCGAACTCGATTGCCAGGATGCGCGTCAGGTGGTGAACCGCGGCCTTCGAGGCCGAGTAGGAGTAGGCATCTTCGGCTAAAGGCTGCGTGCCCATCACCGATCCGAGGTTGATCACCCGGGCCGGGTCGGCGTCGCTGGCCGCGGCCTCGAGCAGAGGCAGCAATTCGCGCGTCAGGTGGAAGACCGAGGTGACGTTGACGCCGAACACCTTGGCCCAGGCATGGTAGGGAAAGCTTTCCAGCGGCGCGCCCCAGGAGATGCCGGCATTGTTGACCAGGATATGCAGCCGCTCGGTCCGCGCCCTGACCTCGGCCACAAGCGCCGCAATGCCGGCCTCGCTGGAGACGTCGCCGGCAAAACCTTCCGCCCGGCCGGATGCGCCAAGGCCGTTCAACTCGCCCGCTACCCTGACGCAATCCTCGCTCTTGCGCGAGGCGATCATCACCGCGGCGCCGGCCATGACCAGAGCGGTCGCCGCCATGCGGCCGATGCCGGTCGCGGCGCCGGTGACCAGCGCCGTCTTGCCGGCGACTGAGAACAGCTCGTCCAGATAGCTCATCGAATTCCTCCGTGCAGTTCACCGCGCTTTGGTTCAGGAAGCGGCTTCGCGTCGACAAGGCTAGCCGAACTTCGATCATGCTTGCCATGGGTAAAGTAGCTGGGGTGGGGCACGCTTTAGCGGCTGAATGGTTAAGCCCGAAATGCAAGGTGGTCATTCGGCCGTGACATGGGTCGGATGAATGATGCGGCCGTGCCCGTTAGCGAGCACCTTGGTAAGCTGTTCATTTCGCGCGTGAACCAGTCGTCGTTACTCCTCCGCCCCAGCCGCAGGCGGGTCTTGAGGAGTTGGGAGGTGGCCGAGCAGTGGGGCGGGACTGACATTCGTATTCGTGGACGGGGACTATGCTTTCGGGGGGAAAGCCATGGGTAAGAAACAACGCACCGTCCTGCTGGCAGCGGTTTTTGCGACTGTCTTTGGCGTCTTTTTGCTGATCCTGATCCTGCAGATGATCAGTTTTTTAGAGGACTAGACCGAAGCGAAACGCGTCCCTTTCCGGAGGGGCTCTACCGCAGGCTTTCCAGCTCGCGGATGCGTTTGGCGCCGTCGGCCTCGAGCTGCCTTGTGACGGCGCCGATCAGCGCTTCGGCAACGACGAAAAGGGCGGCGGATGAGTCCCAGGCCGAAGGCACGGCGGTGCGCCCGGCGATGACGTGGCGGGCGAAGCGGGCGATCGGCGACAGCCACTGGTCGGTAAACAGCACGATCTGCACGCCACGCTGGTTGGCCGTCTCGGCAAAGCGGACCAGGCTGTCCTGGTAGCGCCTGATGTCGAAGATCACCAGCACGTCGCGCTTACCCATGTCGATCAGTCGGTCGCGCCAGACGCTTTCCTGCCCGCCGAGGTGAAAAACGTTGGGCTGGATGATGGCGAGGTGGGCGGCCATGTAGCGCGCCAGCGGGTCGGTGAAGCGGCCACCGATCAGGAATGTCTTGCCGCGCCGGTCGGCAAGCTTGGCGACGATGTCGGCAAGCTGTTTGTCCGAGAGATGCCGGAAGGTCTCGCGCATGTTGTCGAGGGTCGCCTCCAGCATCGGCGACACGGCGCTGCTGCCCGGCGATGGCGGATTGAGCGTGCGCGAGGCCGGCGACTGCAATTGCGCCGCCAGCTCGTCTTGCAGCGTCGACTGGAATTCCGGATAGTTCTGGAAGCCGAGCCGGGCGACGAAACGCAGGATCGTGGGCGATGATACGCCGGCCGTAGCCGAGAATTCGGCGACCGTCTTCAGCCCGATCAGCGGATAGCTGGCGATCAGCGCTTGCGCTGCGCGCCGCTCGCCTGCCGGCATGGTGCCGATGCGGTCGGAGATCAGTTCGGCAATGCTGGAAACCATGTTTTTCCCCACCCTGGCCGTGCCGTTAGCGCATTATCGAAATCGCGTTTGACAAAGCCGGCCAAACTGTATGAAATCATCCGCAGGGACGCAATGAGGCAAAATACGTAACATACGATACAGCGCTCCCCGGGGACAGCAGACAATGGAGACAGCACGGCCCGCCAGCCTTGCATCGCCTGAAACCGTAAGGGTGACGAACCCCGGCGGATCGAGCCCCTTCGTGCTGACCTGCGACCACGCCTCAAATTTCCTGCCACCGGAATTCGGAACGCTCGGCCTTGCCGCCGAGGATCTTTCCCGCCACATCGCCTGGGATCCCGGCGCCTTGCCGGTGGCGCGCCGCATGGCCGAGGCGCTCGATGCGACGCTGGTCGAGACCTGCATCTCGCGGCTCGTCATCGACTGCAACCGCCCGCTCGACGCGCCGGACCTGATAGTGACGGTCAGCGCCAGCGAAAAAACCGTGGTCCCGGCCAACCAGGGACTTTCGGCCGACCAGCGGGAGGCGCGCATCGCGCTGGCGTGGCGACCGTTTCACGAGCGGATCGCAACGATCGTAGACGAGCGCCTGGCGGCCGGGCGGGAGACCAGGCTGGTCTCGATCCATTCCTTCACGCCGCTCTACAAAGGCAAAAGCCGGCCCTGGCACATCGGCATCATCCATGACGAGGACCGCCGGCTGGCGGCGCCGCTGATCGCGGCGCTGAAGCGGCTCGCCGGCGTCACCGTCGGCGTCAACGAACCCTATTCGCCGGCCGACCGGGTCTATTTCACGCTGGAACGCCATGCGCGCTCGCGCGGGCTGCCTTGCGCGATGATCGAAATCCGCAACGACGAGATCTCCGGCGCGGCCGGGCAGCGGAAATGGGCGGATCTGCTCACCGGCATTTTTCTCAATCTGGAGCCCGAGGCGGCCAATGGCCCCAGACCAAGCGCAGTCGGAGAGTCAGTTCAATCGGCCAGCTAAGAAACCAAAAGGGGACTTCAAAATGGTAGCACCGGGTTACAGTGAAGTTGATAAGAAGGAGGACCTGAAAGTTCTCCATGGAATGGGCTATGCTCAGGAACTTTCTCGAAGCATGAGCCGCTTCTCGAATTTCGCGATCTCGTTCTCGATCATCTGCATTCTCTCAGGCGGCATCAATTCCTTCGCGCAAGCGACATCGTCCATTGGTGGCGCGGGCGCTGGTATCGGCTGGATCGTCGGCTGCATGGTTTCGGGACTTTTCGCGCTCGCCATGGCCCAGATCGCCTCTGCATTTCCGACCGCGGGCGGCCTCTATCACTGGGCATCTATTCTGGGGAACCGTTTCACTGGCTGGCTGACCGCATGGCTCAACCTGCTCGGCCTGATCACCGTGCTCGGTGCGATCAACATCGGCACGGCTTTCTTTTTCGTCGGCACTTTCGGCGCAGCCTTCGGCATGACCGGCACGCCTGGTGAGATCGTCGGGTTTGTCGCCTTCATCACGGTGTTGCAGGCGCTGCTCAATCATTTCGGCATCAGGTTGACGGCTATGCTGACGGACGCCTCCGGCTTCCTGATCCTGGCAACGACAGCCGTGCTGATCGTCGCTTGCCTGGTGTTTGCGCCAGCGATCGACATCACGCGGCTGTGGACGTTCACGAACTATTCGGGCGATGCGGGGGGCGGTGTTTTCCCGCAGTCCGATTCCATGACGTATCTCTTCCTGCTCTGCCTGCTGCTGCCGGTTTACACCATCACTGGCTATGACGCGTCGGCGCATACTTCGGAAGAAACGTTGAGGGCGGCCCACTCGGTTCCGCGGGCAATCGTTTCGTCCGTACTCTGGTCGTCGCTGATCGGCTGGGTGATGCTGTGCGCGATCGTACTGGCGATTCCGGATCTGGCGGCCGGCGCCAAGCAGGGCTGGGGCGTGTTCTTCGCCACGATGGACGCAATCTTGCCGGCGTGGCTGAAGACACTGCTCTATCTGGGCATTCTGATCGCGCAGTTCCTCTGCGGTCTGGCAACGGTCACCTCTGCCTCGCGCATGCTTTTCGCCTTTTCGCGTGACGGCGGCATGCCGGTCGGCTCGGCCTCGCTAGCCAAGGTCAGCCCGACCTGGCGCACGCCGGTCAATGCGATTTGGACGGCTGCTGTGCTCGAGGTCATCTATGTCTTTCTTGCCCAGTTCATCTCGGTCGGCGGCACGAACATCTATACCATCGTCGTCAATTCGACATTGGTGTTCCTGTTTCTGTCCTTCATTATTCCGATCGTGCTCGGCATGATGGCTTTCGGAACGGAGAAATGGCCGAACCCCGGCCCATGGAATCTCGGCGCCGGCCTGTTCAAGCTGTTTTGCATCCTGTCGGTCATCGGCATGGCGATCATCTTCTACATCGCCATCCAGCCGCCGAACGACAAAGTGCTCTATATCACCCTGGGCTTCATTGTGCTGACCGCGGTGCTTTGGTTCGGTTTCGAGAACCGCCGCTTCCAGGGTCCGCCCATCGGCGACCAGATCGCAAAGCGCCAGGCGGCGATCAAGGCAGCCGAGATAGCCGTCGGCGAAGCCGGCGCCTGACGCTCTCTGATGACCATGGCCGGCATCGTGCCGGCCATGGATTTCCGTTTCCTTTTCAAAGTGACAAGCCCGAAACGACAAGCGCTGGAGTGCCAAAGGAATGGCCGGAAATTTCTCGTTCGATCAGTTGAAGCAAGCGGTCTCCAGCGGCGAGGTCGACACGGTGCTGGCCTGCATCGTCGATATGCAGGGCCGGCTCGCGGGAAAGCGGTTCCTGGCCCGTTATTTCGTCGATTCCGCGCATGACGAGACGCATGGCTGCAACTATCTCTTGGCGGCAGACATCGATATGGAACCGGTGCCCGGCTACAAGGCGGCGAGCTGGTCGAAGGGTTATGGCGATTTTGTCATGAAGCCGGACCTTGCGACGCTGCGGCTCGTTCCGTGGCTGGAGAAGACGGCGCTGGTGATCTGCGACGTGCTCGACCACCATACCCATGACGACCTGGCGCATTCGCCGCGCGCCATGCTGAAGAAGCAGGTCAAGCGGCTGCAGGATCGCGGCTATATCGGCTATTTCGCTTCCGAGCTCGAATTCTATCTGTTCAGCGAAACCTACGATTCCGCCCGCAAGAAGCACTGGCAGGGCCTCGAGACGGCATCGCCCTACATCGGCGACTACCAGATCGGCATCACCACCAAGGAAGAAGGCGTCATGCGCCGGCTGCGCAACGAGATGGAGGCGGCCGGCATCCCGATCGAGAATTCGAAGGGCGAGTGGGGGCCAGGCCAGGAAGAGATCAATGTCCGCTACGCCGAGGCGCTCGACATGGCCGACCGCCACGTCATCCTGAAGAACGGCGCCAAGGAAATCGCCGAGTCCGAAGGCAAGGCGATCTCGTTCATGGCCAAGTACAATTACGGGCTCGCCGGCAATTCCAGCCACATCCATAATTCGCTGTGGAGCGCCGACGGCAAGACGCCGTTGTTCTACGACAAAAATGCCGAGTGGACGCTGTCGACACTCGGCCAGCAATGGGCGGCCGGCCAGCTCAAATATGCCAAGGAATTCACCTGGTTCCTGGCGCCCTACATCAATTCCTACAAGCGCTTCCAGGCCGGCACCTTTGCGCCGACCAAGATCATGTGGAGCGAGGACAACCGCACCGCCGGCTTCCGTCTTTGCGGCGAGGGCACCAAGGGCATCCGCATGGAATGCCGCATCGGCGGCGCCGATTTGAACCCCTATCTGGCTTTCGCCGCGCTGATCGCGGCCGGGCTTGCCGGCATCGATGAAAAGCTTGAACTGCAGAAGCCCTTCGTCGGTGATGCCTACCAGGCCTCGCAGCTGCCTGAAATTCCAAAGACATTGCGCGACGCCACCGCGACGCTGGCGGAATCGAAAATGCTGAGGCAGGCGCTCGGCGACGATGTGCTGGAACATTACGTCCACACGGCACACTGGGAACAGTTGGAGTACGACCGCCGGATTACGGACTGGGAACTGCACAGGGGGTTCGAGCGGTATTGACGGCGTTGCGCTTTACGCAATATTGTTGCGGTTATCGCACCAGCAACACGCAGGAGGCAGCGTTTGCCCAAAGGTAGAGCCCATGTCGACAAGGCGTGGTTCATGAGTCGAATGAACGAGCGCAAGCTCACGGTACGCAGCATGGCCGGCCGCATGAACATACACTACAGCGCCTTGTCGCGGACACTGAACGGTGAGCGGCGTATGCAGGTCGACGAGATACGCAAGATTGCTGAAATTCTCGACCGGCAGGAAAGCGAGATATTGGTGCACCTGGGAAGTTCCAATGATGCGGCGAAGCCACCGGAGCCTGATCGCCGGTCTGGTTTCAAGGAGGGGCAAGTGGATTTCGTGGACGACATGAACGGCAACAAGGAAGAGTACATCGTGCCGCCTCGGGGTGCCGATCCGTTGTTTGGATGCATGGCCGGGACGCTCACCCTGCTTCCGGACGTCGACTATACCGCGCCCGCCGATCCGGATTGGGGCAATGTCTATGACGAGTGAGGGGGTTCTGCTCGACACATGCTTCATGCTGTGGCTGTCAACGGAGCAGCCGGTCACGAGGGCTGCGGTCGAGAAGGTGACCAGCGCACGCAAAAATGGCAGCGTGATCGCCGTTTCCGTGATGTCCGCCTGGGAAATCGGCATGCTTGTAGCCAAGGGCCGGTTGCCATTCATCAAGTCACCGCTCGCATGGTTCGAACGGTTCGTGCAGACCGGGGCAGCGAGCGTCGAGGGGATCGACAGTGAGCTTTTGGTCGAGTCTTCGTTCCTGCCCGGCGTCGTTCACAACGATCCAACGGATCGGATCATCATAGCCACGGCGCGCTCGAAAGACCTCGAGATCATCACCCGCGATCGCGCAATCCTTGCCTATGGCGCGGCCGGCTTCGTCAAAACAGTGCCTTGTTGATTTGGAGACCTCCTTGGAAACCGTGAAGATAAAATCCCCCGTCGACGGTTCGATCTATGCCGAACGGCCTCTTGCCACCGACCAGGCGATCGGTGCCGCGGTCGAACGTGCCAAGGCGGCGCAGGAGAAGTGGGCTGAGACGCCGGTCGTCGAGCGCGGCAAATACATGCTTGCCATGCTGGAAGCGCTGGTCGCCATGACCGACGAGATCGTGCCGGAGATCGCCTGGCAGATGGGCCGGCCGGTGCGCTATGGCGGCGAGTTCGGCGGCGTCAGGGAACGCGTCAGCTACATGGTCGAGATCGCCGAGGCGGCCCTGAAGCCGGTCATGGCCTCCAATCCGAAGGACGGCTTTCGCCGCTATGTGAAGAAGGTGCCACTCGGCGTGGTCATGGTGATCGCGCCGTGGAACTATCCCTATCTCACCGCCGTCAACACCATCGTCCCGGCGCTGATGGCGGGCAGCGCCGTCATCCTCAAGCATGCGGCACAGACATTGTTGGTCGGCGAACGGTTTCAGCAGGCGTTTGATAAGGCCGGCCTGCCCAAGGGCCTGTTCCAGAACCTCGTCCTGAACCACGCGCAGACTGAAAGGCTGCTCGGCTCCGGCAAGATCGACCATGTCAACTTCACCGGCTCGGTCGCCGGCGGCCGCGCCATCGAAAAGGCGGCGGCGGGCACCTTCATGACGCTCGGCCTCGAACTCGGCGGCAAGGATCCGGCCTATGTGCTGCCGGACGCAAAGATGGACCATGCCGTTGCCAATCTGGTCGACGGCGCCTTCTACAATTCCGGCCAGTGCTGCTGCGGCATCGAACGCGTCTATGTCCACGAGAAGGTCTACGATGAATTCGTCGAGGGCTTCATTGCCGAGACCAGGAATTACGTCGTCGGCAATCCGCTCGACCAGGCGACCACCATGGGGCCGATGGCGCAGGCGCGCTTCGCCGACCTGATCCGCGAGCAGAAGGCCGAGGCGTTGCGCAAGGGCGCCAGGGCACACATCAATATGAAGGTGGCCAACGACAGGCAAGGTTCCCCCTATCTGGCGCCGGAAGTGCTGACCCAGGTCGACCACCAGATGAGCGTCATGCGCGAGGAAAGCTTTGGCCCGATCGTCGGCATCATGAAGGTGCGCAACGACGAGGAAGCGATCGCGCTGATGAACGACAGCCCCTATGGGCTGACGGCCTCGATCTGGACGCGCGACACCGGCCATGCGGCGGCGATCGGCGATCGCGTCGAGACCGGCACCGTGTTCATGAACCGCTGCGACTATCTCGACCCGGCGCTGGTCTGGACCGGCGTCAAGGACACCGGCAAGGGCGCGGCACTGTCGGCCATCGGCTACGACAATCTGACCAGGCCGAAATCATACCATCTGCGCGAGGTGATCTAAGGTGGCGATCGACAAGCATGCGATCGCTGTTGAGGGGGAGTAATGGCGGATACACAACAATCGGCGCTGCCAGATCGTGAGGGTCCCGAGAGTATCGGCGGATGGCTTGTCCTGCCGATGCTCGGGTTGATGCTCACGCCGATACTGGGGTTGGTACAACTGCACAATTCCGACTATCTCGGCATGTTACAGAACTGGCAGGCCTACAGTTTGTCCCAAGGTGTGCTGATTCTTGCCGAATTGGTGATATCCGGCATACTAAACCTTACGGCCCCGGCCCTAATATTGTTCTTCATGTTCAAGCGCTGGCAGATATTCCCCGGCTGGTACATGATTTGGGCATTCGCGATGCCGGTATATGCCGTTCTCGATCCATGGGCTGTGCATCTGGCTTTTCCCACCGTCGTTCCAGAATTGGCCGATGCGTACGACGCAGACACCGTGGGCGGAATTTCGCGCTCGATATGGGCCGCAGTCATCTGGGTTCCGTACATGATGCGGTCGGAACGTGTGGCCAACACCTTTGTGAACTAATGACATCCAAGAGCACGAAAGCAGTCAAGAAGGTCGAAATGACAAAACTCGTTTCCAAATGGAATTACCCGACGACCGTCCGCTTCGGCGCCGGACGCATCAAGGAGCTGCCGGAGGTGCTGGCGGCGACCGGCATCAAGCGGCCGCTGTTCGTCACCGATCCGGGACTGGCCAGACTGCCGGTGGTGGCCTCGACGCTGAAGATCCTCGACGACGCCAAGGTGCCGTATGGCGTATTTTCCGAGGTCAAGCCGAACCCGGTGGATTCCAACCTGACCGCCGGCATTGCCGTGTTCAAGAAGGGCAAGCATGACGGCGTCATTGCCTTTGGCGGCGGCTCGGCGCTCGATCTCGGCAAGCTCATCGCCTTCCAGGCCGGGCAGACACGGCCGGTCTGGGATTTCGAGGACGTCGGCGACTGGTGGACACGCGCCGATGCCGATGCGATCGCGCCGATCATCGCCGTGCCGACCACGGCCGGCACCGGCTCGGAAGTCGGCCGCGCCGGCGTCATCACCAATGAAGCGACCCATACCAAGAAGGTCATCTTCCATCCAAAGCTTTTGCCGGCGATCGTCATTGCCGATCCGGAGCTGTCGGTCGGCATGCCGGGCTTCATCACAGCCGGCACCGGCATGGATGCGCTTGCCCATTGCCTCGAAGCCTATTGCGCGCCGGGCTATCACCCGATGGCCGACGGCATCGCCGTGGAAGGCATCAGGCTGGTCTTCGAAAACCTGCCGAAAGCCTATGCCAACGGCAAGGATCTGGTCGCCCGCGCCAACATGATGAGCGCCGCTGCCATGGGAGCGGCCGCCTTCCAGAAAGGGCTTGGAGCGATTCATTCGCTGTCGCATCCGATCGGCGCGCTCTACGACACCCACCATGGCATGACCAACGCCGTGTTCATGCCCTATGTGCTGGCCTTCAACCGAGAGGCGATCGAGCCGCGCATAGCCCGGCTCGCCGCCTATTGCGGCATCAAGGGCGGCTTCGACGGTTTTGCCAAGGCTGTTGTCAAGCTGCGCAAGGAGCTCAAGGTGCCGCACGCGCTGCCCGGCCTGATCAAGGGCCTCGACATGGACAAGAAGCGCAAGGGCCTGATTGCCGACATGGCGGTGGTCGACCCGACCGCCGGCGGCAACCCCGTCAAGCTGACCAAAAAGGCGGCGCTGACGCTGCTCGAAAACGCCATCGCCGGCACCGTCTGAGACAATTTTCGCATCGGAAATCGACTTGGGAAAGAGGCAAAGGAAAGGGGGAAAGATGAAAGGCAAGATCGAAACTAGTTAGCCGGAAAAAGAATCGCGAAGCGATTGCTACAGCCGGTTAAAAAGAGTTTACTTTTTCATACTGCGGGGCATCGCTTTCACAAAGTTTTCATCTGGCTGTCACACGAAAACGATACCGCATCGCAGGCGTCCAACGGCGTCAGTTCAACGGAGAGAACACATGTTCAAATTCACGGGAAAACTGCTTTCCCTTTCGGCCGTCGCCCTGATGGCGACCTCTGCCATCTCGTCGGCCCAGTCCATGGATGAACTGGTCGCCGCAGCCAAAGCTGAAGGCCAGCTCACCACCATCGCGCTGCCCCATGACTGGTGCGGCTACGGCGCGGTCATCGACGGCTTCAAGGCGAAATATCCGGAAATCACAATCAACGAACTCAACCCGGATGCCGGCTCCGGCGACGAGGTCGAGGCGATCAAGGCCAACAAGGACAACAAGGGCCCGCAAGCGCCCGACGTCATCGACGTCGGCCTGAGCTTCGGCCCGACCGCAAAGAAGGATGGCCTGATCCAGGCTTATAAAGTATCAACCTGGGACTCGATCCCGGACAGCGCCAAGGATGCCGAAGGCTTTTGGACCGGCGACTATTACGGCGTGCTTTCGTTTCTGGTGAACAAGGACCTGGTCAAGGAAGCGCCGGCCGACTGGGCCGACTTGCTGAAGCCGGAATTCGCCAATACCGTGGCGCTCGCCGGTGACCCGCGTGCTTCGAACCAGGCCATCCAGGCAGTCTATGCCGCCGGCCTTTCCGGCGGTGCGGCTGCCGGCGAAGCCGCCGGCACGGCTGGTCTCGACTTCTTCAAGAAGCTCAACGCCGCCGGCAATTTCGTGCCGGTCATCGGCAAGCCCGCGACGCTTGCCCAAGGCCAGACGCCAATCCTGGTGACCTGGGATTATAACGCGCTTGCCGGCCGCGATACGCTGAAGGGCAATCCGCCGGTCGACGTCGTCGTGCCGAAGACCGGTGTCGTCGCCGGCGTCTATGTTCAGGCGATTAGTGCCTACGCGCCGCACCCGAATGCTGCCAAGCTATGGCTGGAATATCTCTATTCCGACGAAGGCCAGATCGGCTGGCTGAAGGGCTATTGTCACCCGATCCGCTTCAACGACCTCGCCAAGAATGGCAAGCTCCCGGCTGACGTGATGGCCAAGCTGCCGCCGGCCGAGTCCTATGCAGCCGCGGTGTTCCCGACGCTCGACGAGCAGGGCAAGGCCAAGGAAGCCATCACCAAGAACTGGGATGCCGTCGTCGGCGCCAACGTCAAGTAAGACTTGAGATCAGCCGGGCGGCTTAGATCGCCGCCCGGCATACCTCCAGGACGGTAGCCGGCGCATGACCGATATCTCGTTGTCCGATCACGCTGTTGCCGGGAAGACCGCGCCTCCTGCCGACGCCCGCAGCATGAGGCTGCCGACGCAATGGCTTGGCGTTGCGCCTTTCTTCATCTTCGCCATCATGTTCTTGATCCTGCCCACGCTCTATCTGATGCTGGGCGCATTCCGGAACGATGCCGGCGAATTCACTTTCGAAAACATAGCGGCCTTGGCGCAGCCGTCGATCGTTGCCGCCTACTGGATCTCAATCAAGGTCAGCCTCGCCTCGTCGCTGATCGGTGCTTTCGCGGGACTTGCCATTGCCATCGCCATCGTCCGCGGCGGGCTGCCGGAGTGGATACGCTCGGCGACACTGACCTTTTCCGGCGTGGCCTCCAATTTTGCCGGCGTGCCGCTGGCCTTCGCCTTTCTCGCGACGCTCGGCCGGCTCGGGCTCGCCACGGTGCTGCTCAACGTCTTGGTCGGCTTCAACATTTATGCCCATGGTTTCAACATCCTGTCGTTCTGGGGCCTGACGCTGACCTATGTCTATTTCCAGATCCCGCTGATGGTGGTGATCATCGTGCCGGCGATCGATGGGCTGAAGAAGGAATGGGGCGAAGCGGCGGCAACGCTTGGCGCGACCCAGGCGCAGTTCTGGCGCATGGTCGTCATTCCGGTGATCTGGCCAAGTTTCCTCGGCACCGTCATCCTCTTGTTCGCCAACGCCTTCGGTGCCATCGCCACCGCTTACGCTCTGACCGGCTCCTCGCTTAACATCGTCCCTATCCTGCTCTACGCGCAGATCCGCGGTGACGTGCTGCACAATGCCCATCTCGGCTACGCCATCGCCTTCGGCATGATCGTCATCACTGGGCTGGCCAATGTCTTCTACATCTGGTTCAGGACGCGCTCTGAGAGGTGGCTCAAATGAAGTCCGGCAGATTCTGGGCCTGGATCGTCTTCGCGCTGGGCGCGGCCTATTTCTTCATTCCGCTGATCGCGACCGTGGAATTCTCCATGCGCATGCGGCGCGGCGCGTATTCCTTCGATGCCTATCAGGTCGTGCTCGGCGATCCCCGCTTCCAGGCGACCTTCATCTATTCGGTGGTCGCCGCCATCTTCACCATCATCCTTGGCGTGCTGGTGGTGGTGCCGGCGGCGTACTGGATTCGTCTGCGGCTGCCGCAGCTAAGGCCCGTCGTCGAGTTCATCACGCTGTTGCCGCTGGTCATCCCGGCCATCGTTATCGTCTTCGGCTACATCAGAATGTACGGGTCGAACTCACCGCTGCCGTTCCTGGCCAGCGACACAGGAGCCAATGCCTTGCTGGTCATCGGTTATGCGACACTGGCGCTGCCCTATATGTATCGCGCCGTCGACACCGGGCTTCGCACCATCGACGTGCGGACACTGACTGAGGCGGCGCAGATCCTCGGCGCCGGCTGGGGCACGATCATCGCTCGGGTCATCCTGCCGAACGTGCTGATCGCGGTGCTGTCGGGCGCCTTCCTGACCTTCGCCATCGTCATCGGTGAATTTACCATGGCCAGCCTGCTCAACCGGCCTGCTTTCGGACCCTATCTGCAGAACGTCGGCGCCAATCGCGCCTACGAGCCGGCGGCGCTTGCCATCATCGCCTTCGCCATCACCTGGGGCTGCATGTCGCTGATCCAGATCCTGTCGCGCTTCGCGCCGCGATCGGCGAACCGTCCGAACTGACCCGAAAGAAAAAGCCATGACCGAGCCATTCCTCTCAATCCAGCATGTGCGAAAATCCTTCGGCCCCATCACCGTGGTGCAGGATTTCAACCTCGACGTCGAGCCGGGCGAATTCGTCTCCTTCCTTGGCCCGTCGGGCTGCGGCAAGACGACGGTGCTGCGCATGGTCGCCGGTTTCGAAGAGCCATCCGCCGGCAAGATCGTCGTGGCCGGCAAGGACATCACCCGGCTCAAGCCCAACCAGCGCAATGTCGGCATGGTGTTCCAGGCCTATGCGCTGTTTCCGAACCTCACCGTGGCGCAGAATATCGGCTTCGGGCTGAAGGTCGCCGGTATGCCGAAGGCCGATGCCGACAGGCGCGTTGCCGAGATGCTCGACATCATCAAGCTGCCACAGATGGGCGACCGCTATCCCTATCAGCTCTCCGGCGGTCAGCAGCAGCGCATCGCGCTGGCGCGGGCGATTGCGCCCAAGCCGAAACTGCTGCTGCTCGACGAGCCGCTGTCGGCGCTCGACGCCAAGGTGCGCGTGTCACTGCGCGAGGAAATCCGCTCGATCCAGAAGAAGCTCGGCATCACCACCATCTTCGTCACCCACGACCAGGAAGAGGCGCTGTCGATCTCCGACCGCATCGCCGTCATGTATGGCGGCAAGGCCGAGCAGGTCGGCACGCCGTTCGAGATCTACAACCGGCCGGCAACCAAATTCGTCGCCAATTTCGTCGGCACGCTGAACGTGCTCGAAGGCACGGTCACCGACGCCGCTTCGGGCAAGGTGCGCGTCAACTCGCAAGAGGTCTCGCTCAAGGGCAAGCTCAACGGCTCGAAATCCGGCGACACGCTGTCGCTGGCGCTGCGGCCCGAGGCGATCTCGCTCGGCCGACACCCCGGCCGCGATTCCAGCCTTTCGGGCGAAATCGCCGAGGTGCATTTCCTCGGCTCGGTCATCCGGGTTCGCGTCGGCATCGGCGGCAGCACGGTCTCGCTCGACACGTTCAACAGTCCGGCCACACCGCCGCCTGCCGTCGGCGAAAAGGCCGAGATTTCGTTCTCGTCGGGCGACATGCTGGTGCTGCACTAGGAGAAGAGTGAATGGTGAATAGTGAATAGTGAATAGTGAATAGTAAGAATGCGCTTTACGCGCCGAAATTCCTCTGCACGCAGCCATTCACCATTCACCATTCACCATTCACGAGCAGCCAAAGCCGTCGCCGTTTTTGCAGTGCCAATCGCCCGGCTTCACCGCTACGATAAGGCATGGCGCTATTCGAACTCACCCTTGTCCTGCTTCTCATCGCAGTCGCCCTGACCGCGCTGTCGCGGCGTCTGCAGATTCCCTATCCGTCATTGCTGGCGCTGGCCGGCGCCGGCATCGCCTTCCTGCCGTTTGCCCCGACCATCGAGATCGACCCGGAGCTGGCGCTCGCTCTGTTCATCGCGCCGGTTCTGCTCGACGCGGCCTATGACACGTCGCTGCGCGATCTCAACCGCTACAAGGTTTCGCTCATCCTGCTGGCGCTTGGCGCCGTCATCTTCACCACCGTGACGGTCGCGCTGGTCGGCTGGACGATGGCAGGCCTGCCCATTGCCGCGGCCATAGCGCTCGGCGCGATCGTAGCGCCGCCCGATGCGGTGGCGGCGGCGGCCGTGCTCGGACAGTTCAAGGTGCCGCACCGCATCACCGCCATCCTGGAAGGCGAGAGCCTGCTCAACGACGCCACGGCGCTGCTGATCTACAGGATGTCGGTTTCCGCAGCCGCCGGCTCCATCCTGTTGAGCAGTGCCGTTCCAATGATCCTGCTGTCGACGGTCGGCAGCCTTGCCGCAGGCTATGTGCTCGGCCGGTTGTCTCTCGCCATACTCGGCCGCATCGACGACCCGGCGAGCGGCACCGTGGTGCAATTCGCCTCAACCTTCGGCGTCTGGATCCTGGCCGACAGGATAGGGCTTTCTGCCATCATCACGATCGTCGTCTATGCCATGACGATCGCACGTACATCGCCGCGCCGCATGCCGGCAAGGAATCGTGTCAGCTCCTACTCGGTCTGGGAGACGGCGGTGTTCGTGCTCAACGTGCTGGCCTTCGTTCTGATGGGCCTGCAAGCGCGGTCGATCGTCGGTCGACTTGCCGAGCAAGGGCAAAGCGAGGCGTTCGTCTTTGCCCTGGCTGTGCTGGCCGTCGTCATCGTATCACGGCTCGTCTGGGTGCTGGGCTGCGGCGCGATCCTCAGAGCGCTGGCACGTCTGGGTGACGAGGACAGGCAAAAAGACGCGCCGACATTTCGCGGCGGCGTGCTTATCGGCTGGTGCGGCATGCGTGGCCTGGTGACGCTTGCGGCAGCCTTTGCCTTGCCGGCCGACTTTCCGGGCCGTGATCCGATCGTGCTCGCCGCTTTCACGGTCGTGCTCGGCACATTGGTGCTGCAAGGCGTCAGCCTGAAACCGTTGCTGCTTCTGCTCAATCTCGACCTCGACCGGACGGTCGACCGGGAGGTGGCGCAGGCGCGCGTCGCCATCATGCAGGCGGCGCTGGACGTGCTCAGCGGCAAGACATCCAGCGCGGCCGGGGCGGTGCGAGAGCAATATGCCGCCCAGCGCGCCATCGCCGAAAACCCGGAGGATGCCCAGGCGGCGACCGAGTATGACAGATTGCGTCTTTACGCCATCAAGAGCCAGCGCGATGCGCTGGAGCGTTTGCGCATCGACGGAACGATCGGCGACGAAGCCTACCACCGCCTTGAGGAAGAAATCGACTGGTCGGAACTGGCAGCATCCCCGCCCGGTCGGTTCCAGCCGCTGACCACTTAGCATCTGGCCCAAGCTCCCTCCGCCCGGCTGCACATTGCAAGGCTGTCAGCGAACGGCTACTGCCAGCAGGAAACTGAGCCGGATAAGCAATGAAGCTGGTCAGCTATAACATCCAGTACTGCTTCGGCAGCGATGGCCGCTACGACCTGGCGCGTTGTGCCAAGGTCGTGGCCGGCGCCGACATCGTCGCCTTGCAGGAGGTGGAACGGCACTGGTTGCGCAGCAACGAGGACGACCAGCCGGAACTTCTTTCGCAATTGCTGCCCGACTATCATTGGGTCTACGGGCCGGCCTTCGACATGGATGCCAGCCACCGGCATGAAGGCCGCATCGTCAACCGGCGGCGGCAATTCGGCACCATGGTTCTGTCGAAGCTTCCGATCGTCTGGTCGCGGCTGCATACGCTGCCGCTCAGGCGCACGCTGCGGCCGCTCAACACCCGCAATGCCGCACTCGAATGCATGATCCGCACCCCTGCCGGTCCGGTGCGGGTGCTGTCGTTGCATCTGGCGCATATCGCGGCCGAGGAGCGGCTGGAGCAGATCGACTATTTGCTGGCCGAGCATCGCCGCGCGCCGTCCGAGGGCGGCCCATGGAGCGGCGCCGACGACGAGCCGGCGCGCAACTGGAGCAATGGCGAACAGGAGCCAGAAAACCCCGTAGCGGCGATCTGGTTGGGCGACTTCAACATGGAGCCGGATAGCGCCGAGTACCGGCGCATTGTCGGCAGCGCGCCCTATCATCGCGGTGCCGCCTATCTCGACGGTTTTGTCGATGCCGCCGCCGTCGCAATGGAACCGACAGCGGATTTCCACACCCATGTGAAGACTATCGATGGCAGGCTGGCAAAGCGCCGGCTCGATCATTGCTTCGTCGGCGGCATGTTTGCCGGGCGCGTGCGCTCGGTCAGCGCCGATATCGGCCAAATCGCTTCCGACCATTTTCCGCTCTGGGTCGATATCGACCTGGAGACGCCGATCGTCATCGGGACGGGCGGCGGATGAAGCGCCGATGAGCCTGTTTGTCTTTTTCGCGGTGCTCGCCGCCGCTTCCATGCATGCGATCTGGAACGCGCTGGTCAAGGTCCATCTCGACCGTTTCCTGTCGATCACACTGATGACGCTCGGCATGGGTGCCGCTGCGCTGGTGACGTTGCCTTTCGTCGAGGTGCCGAAGCCGGAAGTGTGGCCATACATCCTCGCCTCGGTTGTCTTCCACATGGGCTACAGGACGTTCCTGATCGGCGCCTACAAGGCCGGCGATTTCGCCCAGACCTATCCGCTGGCGCGCGGCACCGCGCCATTGCTGGCCGCTTTGGGGGGCGTTGTGGTGGTTGCCGAGATGCCGGCGCCGCTCGCCATTCTCGGCATCCTCTTGTTGTCGGCGGGCACGCTGGTGCTGTCGTTTCGCGGCGGCGCGCATCTGGAGAAATTGAACCTGCGCGCCGTCGGCTTCGCGCTGGGCACATCGATCTTCATCGCCAGCTACACGCTGTCGGACGGCAGCGGCGCGCGGCTGGCCGCCACCGCGTCGAGTTATGCCGCCTGGCTGTTCGTCTGCGATGCGCTGTGGGCGCTGGTGCTATGCGTCGTCTTTCGCGGCCCACAGGCGCTGCCGGTGCTGGCGCGCGACTGGAAGGCCGGAATCTATACCGGCGTGCTCAGCGGCGGCGCCTACTGGATCGTGATGTGGGCGATGACCAAGGCGCCGATCGCCTCGGTGGCGTCGCTGCGCGAAACATCGATCCTGTTCGCCATGATGATCTCGGTGTTCGCGCTCGGCGAGAAGATGACGGCATGGCGAGGTGCCGCGGTGCTTAGCATCGTTGCCGGCGTCGTTGCGCTGAGAATGGGATAGTCACGCGATCTCCAGATCAAACACCATCAGCCCGTCGGTGCCGCCTTCGAGCGCCGCGACCAGTTTTGCGCCGGCTCGCTGATGCGCTTCATGCTCCAGATAGGCATCGCGTGCCGCAGCGTCGCGAAAGTCGATGGTGAAGCCGTGCGTGAAGCCGCGGGCGAAGGGTTCCGGGCTGGTATTGGCGCTGAATTCGACCTTGCCCATGCCGTCGATCACCGCCCGCAACGCTTCGAGATCGGCATGGATTGCCGCGCGCTCGGCGTCGGCGACATCGTTGCGAAATCTGACGAAGACACAGTGCCTGATCATTCTTTGTCCCTCATGCCGCTCGGTTGGTGGAAAACACCGCCGGCGGCAGCGGCTCGCGGCCAAGGATCAGATCGGCGCCTTTTTCGCCAACCATGATCGTCGGGGCATTGGTGTTGGAGGAGGGGATGCGCGGCATCACCGAGGCGTCGCAGACGCGCAGGCCCTCGATACCGCGCAGCTTGAGATCGGGCGTCACCACGCTCATTGCATCGTAGCCCATGCGGCAGGTGCCGACCGGGTGGTGGTCGGTCTTGGAACTGCGGCAAGCGTAGTCGAACAACTCGTCGCCGCTCTGCAGGTCGGGTCCCGGCAATACCTCGCGCAGCACATAGGGCTGCAGCGCCTTCTGCCGCATGATCTCGCGCGCCAGCCTCAGCCCCTTGATCGACATGTCGCGGTCATAGGGATCGGACCAATAGTTCGGATCGATCAGCGGGCGGTCGGCCGGGTCGGCGCTGTTCAGCCGCACCGTGCCGCGCGAGTGCGGACGCAGGAAGGCCGAGTTCAGTGTCACGCCCGGATTGTTCAGCTTCTCGACGCCGGCCTCGATGCCGGAGCCGAGGCCGAGATGCAACTGGATATCGGGAGAGGCGGCGGTTGGATCGGCGTACCAGAAGCCGCCGGTCTCGAACAGACTGGAAGCCACCGGGCCTTTCTTCAGGAGCAGATATTGCAGCCCGGCCCACGCCGTCCAGTGCAGCTTGGCGTAGTTGTCGTAGGTGTGATCGCCGGTGCATTCGGCGATGACGAACAGGTCGAGATGATCCTGCAGGTTGGAGCCGACGCCGGGCAGATCGTGCACCGGTGTCACGCCGATCGTCTTCAGATGGTCGGCCGGGCCGATGCCCGACTGCATCAGAAGCTTCGGCGAGCCGATAGCGCCGGACGAGACGATCACCTCGCGCTCGGCGCGCAGGATCGTTGGCTGGCCGCCCGGCCTGTCGACGATCTCGACGCCGACGGCGCGGCCCTTGTCGACGACGATGCGTGTCACCAGAACGCCGGTCCTGACGGTGAGATTCTTTCGCTCGCGGATCGGCCGGAGATAGGCGACAGAGGCGGAGGAGCGCTTCGCGTCCTTCTGCGTCAATTGGTAATAGCCGACGCCCTCCTGGGCTACCCCGTTGAAGTCGGGATTGAAGGGGATGCCCATCTCCTGTCCGGCACGGAAATAGGCCTCGCAGATCGGCAGCGGCGCGATCGGGTTCGACACGCCGAGCGGGCCTTGGTCGCCGTGGAAATCGTTGGCATAACGCTGGTTGTTCTCCGCGCGTTTGAAATAGGGCAGCACGTCGCGATAGCCCCAGCCGGCAAGACCTTCTTCCTTCTCCCAGGCGTCGTAGTCGCGGGCGTTGCCGCGCGTGTAGATCTGCGCGTTGATCGACGAGCCGCCGCCGATCACCTTGGCCTGCGTGTATCGGAAGACGCGGTCGTTCATGTGCTTTTGCGGCACCGTCGACCAGCCCCAGGCGGCGATGCCCTTGGTCATCTTGGCAAAACCGGCCGGCATGTGGATCAGCGGATGCCAGTCCTTGCCGCCGGCTTCGAGCAGCAGCACCTGATGCGACGGATCTTCGCTCAGCCGGTTGGCGAGTACGCAGCCGGCCGGGCCGGCGCCGACGATTATGTAGTCCGTCATGGCGTCACCTGTTCATAGCCTCGGCACCGACAGCGCGCCATCGACATTGATGACCGAGCCGGTCGAAAAGCCGAACTTGCCACCGGCGAGTGCTGCCACGGCGGCACCGATATCTTCGCTCTCGCCCCAGCGCATCGCCGGCACCAGCCCGCCGTCGATCAGCCCGTCATATTTGGCGGTCACACCCGCGGTCATGTCGGTGCGGATGATGCCTGGCCGCACCTCGAACACGGCGATGTTTTCGGTGGCAAGCCGCAGCGCCAGGTTCTTCACCCACATCGAAAGCCCAGCCTTGGAGATGCAGTAATCGGAACGTTCCGGCGAGGCCATGGCGGCGCTGACCGAGGTGATGGTGATGATCGATCTCGCACCATCGCTTGGCAGGCCGAGCATCGCTTTGGCGACGGCCTGGCTGAGGAATACGGTGCCGCGCAGATTGATGCCGAGCACCCGGTCGAAATTTTCCGGCTTGAGCTCGAGCAGATCGCCGCGCAGGACGGCGCCGATGCCGGCATTGTTGACCAGGCAGTCGATGCGACCGAAGGCGCTTGTCGCGGCATCGATCAGCGCTGCATGGCCGTCGAGGTCGGCGATGTCGCAACTGACATAGGCGAATTTCGCGCCGCGCCCGGTGATGTCGGCGGCGAGCCCGTTGGCGGCTTCGTCGGCAAGGTCGGAGACGAGGATGTCGAAGCCTGCGTCGGCCAGCGCCTCGGCGCAGGCAAGGCCGATGCCGCGCGCGCCGCCGGTGACGATCGCTGCTGGGCGGCTCATGTTGCAAGCTCCGTCTTGCGGATATGATCGGCGACGCGCAGCGCCTGTGCGGCGATCGACAGCGCCGGATTAACGGCGGCCGAATTCGGCAGGAAGCCGGCATCGACGACGAACAAATTGCTGTGGTCGAAGGAGCGGCAGAACGGATCCAGCGGCGAGGTCGCTGGATCGTTGCCCATCTTCACCGTGCCGCACTGATGTGAGGGCGTGCGCTTGTCAAACGGACGCGACAGGACGATCGGATAGCCGCAGGCGCGGAAATTCTCGCGCATCACCTTGGTCAGTCCGTCGAGCGACTGCATGTTGGAGCGCCGCCACTGCATGACGATGTCCTTGCCGTCCACCATGATGCGGCTCTCGGGATCGGGCAGGTCCTCGCACATCAAATACCAGTCGACGGCGTGGCCGGCCATGAAATCCAGCGCGAATTTGGGCGCGCGCCTGACATTGGCCTTGAGGATGTTGCCGTCGATCTTGCCGAGGAGCTGGACATTGCCGAGCGGCTTGCCGCCCTTGCCGTCGGACAGATAATAATCGTTCAGCATCAGCGTCTTCTGGTAGACGGATTTGTTCCGCCGGCGTGGATCGATCGCCAGCATGGCGCTCGAATTGTGGTTCATGAAGTTGCGGCCGACCTGGTCGGAGCGGTTGGCCAGGCCTCTGCCACCGCCTCTGCCCTGAGGGGTGGGCGAGCGCAGCAGGATGGCGGCGGAATTGACTGCGCCGGCCGATAGGATGACCAGCTTCGGCGCGACTTTCTTCAGCGCACCGTTCTGGCGGTAATGGACGGTCTCGATCGTCCTGGCGTCCGGCGATGCCTCGAGATATTCGACATGGGCGCCGGTCTCAAGCCGGATATTCTGATCGGCAAGGGCTGCTGCCAACGGCCCGGATTGCGCGTCGATCTTGCCGGTCCCGGTGTTGGGAAACGCGTCCCACGGCGTGCTGCCGTCTTTCAGCCAGGCTTCGATGTCGACGCCGAGCGGCAGCGATGCCGGATGCAGGCCCAGGCTCTTCAACTCGGCGCGCGCACGCGCGATCGGCGGCTCGTCTGGTACCGGCCCGAAAGGGTAGGGCGTAGAGTGGAACGGCTCGGTCGGGTCTTCGCCGAGTGCACCGCGCACGCGAAAAAGCTGCTCGGCCTTGGAATACCAGGGTTCGAATTCCTCATAGGAAAACGGCCAGGCCGGCGAGATGCCGCCATAGTGCTCCATCTCCGAAAAGTCTTCCCTGCGGTAGCGGATCAGCACAGCGCCGTAGAATTTCGAATTGCCGCCGACATAGTAGTAATTGCCCGGGTTGAAAGGCGCTCCGCCGGCCTCGAGCCACATCTCCTTCGGCCGATAATGGCCGTCGACGAAGATTGCGTGGGTGTCGCGTGTGTGCGGCGTTGCTGGCAGTGGTTCGCCGCGCTCCAGCATCAGGATCGAGGCGCCACTGCCGGCAAGGCCGGAGGCGATCGTGGCGCCGCCTATGCCGGAGCCGATGATGACGATGTCGGGATTTGTCATGGCGGTCAGACGATGCGTTTCTCGGTCGCCGGATCGAAGAACACCGCCTTGGTCAGGTTGAAGGCGAGCGGCGTGACCGTGCCGGGCTGGATTTTGGCATCGGCGCGCAGCCGCGCCACCACCGCCTTGCCGCCGAGATTGGTGACCGCGAACGTATCCGAGCCGGCCGGCTCGATGACCTCGATGTGACAGTCGGCGCGGGCGATGTTCGAGGCATTGCGTTCGGCACCCTCGGGATCGGTCAGTGCTTCCGGGCGGACGCCGAAGATGATCGGTTTTCCCTGGAATGCCGACAGGCCGGCCGGCGCATTGCCCAGCGGCAGCGAGATCGGCTGGCGCGCCTCGCGCTCCATGACGACGGAGAAGCCGCTGCCGTTGCTGCCGATCGTCGCCGGGATCAGGTTCATCGCCGGCGAGCCCATGAAGTCGGCAACAAACAGGTTGACCGGATTGTTATAGATTTCGGCTGGCGTGCCGAACTGCTGCACCTCGCCGTCGCGCATCACCGCGATCTTGGTGGCCAGCGTCATCGCCTCGATCTGGTCGTGGGTGACGTAGACGATGGTGGTGCCGGTGGTGGCGTGCAGGCGCTTGATCTCGATGCGCATGTCGACACGCAGCTTGGCATCGAGATTGGACAAAGGCTCGTCGAACAGGAACAGCTTTGGATCGCGCACCAGCGCCCGGCCCATGGCGACGCGCTGGCGCTGGCCGCCGGAGAGCTGGCTTGGCTTGCGCTTCAGCAAATGGCCGATCTGCAGGACCTTCGCCACCTTGTCGATCGCCTTCTGGCGCTCGCCGGCCGGCACGCCGCGCATCTCCATGCCGAAGGCGATATTGCCGGCAACCGTCATGTTCGGATAGAGCGCGTAGCTCTGGAAGACCATGGCGATGTCGCGCTTGGAGGGGTGGAGATCGTTGATCGTGCGTCCGTCGACGCGGATTTCCCCTTCGGTGATGGTTTCCAGGCCGGCAATAGTGTTGAGCAGCGTGGACTTGCCGCAACCGGAAGGCCCGACCAGCACGAGGAAGCCGCCCTTTTCCAGGTCGAGGTCGATGCCTTTCAGGATCTCGACCGCTCCGAAACGCTTCTTCAGCCCGTCAATTTCCAGAAAAGCCATGCGATTATCCTTTGACGGCGCCGGCCATCAGGCCGCGCACGAAATAGCGGCCGGCGAGCACGTAGACGAGGAGCGTCGGCAGCGCGGCGATCATCGCCGCCGCCATGTTGACGTTGTATTCGACGACGCCGGTCGAGGTGTTGACGACATTGTTCAGCGCCACCGTCATCGGCATCACGTCGCCTGAGCCGGCATAGGCGGAAGCGAAGAGGAAGTCGTTCCAGATGTTGGTGAACTGGTAGATCACCGTCACCACGATGATCGGGAGCGAGTTGGGCAGCATGATGCGCCGGAAGATCTGGAAGAAGCTGGCGCCGTCGATCTGCGCCGCCTTCACCAGCTCGTTCGGAAACGCTTCGTAATAATTGCGGAAGAACAGGGTGGTGAAGCCGATGCCGTAGACGACGTGAACGAACACCAGGTTCACGGTCGGATTGCCGAAGCCGAAGGTGAGGCCGGTCGCGTTCTGCAGCTTGACGCCGAACCGGCCGAGGCTGCCGAGGATCGTTGCCATCGGCAAGAGGACGGACTGGAACGGAATGAAGCAGGCAAACAGCATCAGCCCGAACACCAGCGTCGCCCCGCGAAAGCGCCATTTCGTCAGCACATAGCCGTTGAGCGCGCCGAGCAGGGTCGAGATGATGACGGCCGGAACCACCATCTTGATCGAGTTCCAGAAATAACCCTTCATGCCGACGCAGGTGAGACCCGAGCAAACCTCGCTCCACGCCCTTATCCAAGGTGCGAAGGTCGGCTCCTGCGGCAGCGCCAGCATGTTGCCGTTCTGGATTTCGTCCATGGTCTTGAACGAGGTCACCAGCATGACGAACAACGGCATCAGGTAGAACAGCGCGAACAGCGCCAGCAGCCCGTAGATGACAATACGGTTGACCGTCCTGGCGCTGATACCGCCAGTGCTCTGGCGAGCAGGAGTGGCCACGGCGCTCATCGCGGCTTCTCCCGAAGCTCGGAATAGAGATAGGGAACGATGATCGCGGTGATGGTCATCAGCATGATCACGGCGCTGGCCGAGCCGACGGCCATCTCGTTGCGCTTGAAGGTGTACTCATACATGAAGTTGGACGGCAGCCAGGCCGAACCGCCCGGCCCGCCGCTGGTCAGCGCGACCACCAGATCGTAGGATTTGATGGCGAGATGCGCGAGGACGATCAAGGCGGACAGGAAGATCGGCCGCAGCAGCGGGATGACGATGCGACGGTAGAGCTGGAAGGTGGTGGCGCCGTCGATCTGCGCCGCCTTCAGGATCTCGCCGTCGATGCCGCGCAGGCCGGCCAGGAACATCGCCATGATGAAGCCCGACGCCTGCCAGACGCCGGCGATGACCACTGTGTAGATGACGAAATCCTTGTTCTTGATCCAGTCGAAATGGAAGCTCGTCCAGCCCCATTGGTGCAGCGTCTGCTCGAGGCCGAGGCCGGGGTCCAGAAACCATTTCCAGGCAACGCCGGTGACGATGAACGACAGTGCCATCGGGTAGAGGTAGATCGGCCGCAGCACACCTTCGCCGCGGATCTTCTGGTCGAGCAGGATCGCCAGGAACAGGCCGAGCGCCAGGCAGATGGAAATATAGAGGAAGCCGAAAATCCCCATATTGGTGATCGACGTGTACCAGGAGGACGGCGGATCGCTTTCGAAAGTCCAGCGCCATAGCCGCTGATAGGCGCGTGGCCCGGTGATCGCATAGGAGGGAAAGGTCTTGGAATTGGTGAAGGACAGATAGATCGTCCACAGGATGAAGCCGTAGACGAAGACGATAGTGGCGGCGAAGCTCGGCGCCAGCACGAGCTTCGGCAGCGCGTCCTGAAGGCGCGAGCGCACCGTGGCGCCCGGACGGGCATCGTGCTCCGGCGTCAGCGTGATACTGGTTTCAGCAACTGTGCTCATCTGTCCATTCCGTATGGCGGGTCCGGAATTCTGCTGTCTCGGGCTCTGCGGCACGAAAGCGTGCCGGTCGGCGCAACCGCAAAACCTCGCCGCAGGGGATCTCCCCGGCTTGCGCCGGGGAGATCATTCACATGGGCGGGTGCCTTACTTGGCGTCTTCGATCGCGCTGACCAGTTGGGTCACGGCCTCGTCCGAGGTCTTGATCTGGCCGTGCACGAATTTCGAGACGACATCCTTATAGGCGTTGGCAACCGCGGGAGGCGCGCCATAGCCCTGCGCCAGCGAACCGAACAGCGTGCCGCCTTCATTGGCGGCCTTCAGGTCGGCCATGCCCTTCTTGCCGCAAGCGTCGAAATCGGTGTCCGGCACGTCGGTGCGGGCCGGAACAGAGCCCTTGACGACGTTGAAGGCCGACTGGAAGCTCTTCGACAGCGTGGCGGTGGCCAGGGCGATCTGGGCGGCCTTGCGGTCCTCCGGAACGTTGAACATGCCGAACATGTCGGAGTTGTAGACGACGCTGCCGTCGGTGCCCGGGAAGCGGTAGCACAGGAAGTCGGTGCCCGGGACCTTCTTGGCGGCGTTGAATTCGCCCTTGGCCCAGTCACCCATCACCTGCACCAGCGCATCGCCCTTGATGACCATGGCGGTGGCGAGGTTCCAGTCCCGGCCGGAGAAGTTCGGGTCGACATAGGTGACGAGCTTGGCGAGATTGTCGAACGACTTCTTCATCGTGTCGGACTTCAGCGACTCCTCGTCGAGGTCGTTGAAGGCCTTCTTGTAGAACTCAGGCCCGCCGGTCGACAGCACGACTGAGTCGAACATTGTCGCTTCCTGCCAGTTCTGGCCGCCCAGCGCGAGCGGGATGACGCCCGCCGCCTTGGCTTTGTCCAGCAACGCAATGAAGTCGTCGAAGGTCTTGGGCTCGGTGCCGCCGATCTTGTCCATCACCGCCTTGTTGATCCATAGCCAGTTGACCGAGTGGACGTTGACCGGAGCCGCGACCCACTTGCCGTCATAGACGGAGAATTTCTGCAGGGCCGCGGGAACGGACTTGTCCCAGCCTTCCTTTATCGCCGTCTCGGTCAGGTCGCCCATAACGCCGGCTGCGGCGTAATCGAGCACGGTATAGCCAAGCATCTGCGAGGCGGTCGGGTAGTTGCCCGCTGCCACCATCGCCTTCAGCGCCGTCATGGCGGCGTCGCCGCCGCCGCCGGCCACCGGCACGTCCTTCCAGGCAAAGCCTTCCTTGGCCAGATCCTGCTTGAGCACGTTCAGAGCGGCAGCTTCGCCGCCCGACGTCCACCAATGCAGCATCTGGACTTCCTTGACGTCCTCGGCATGGGCCGCGAACGCAACGCCCGATGCGAGAGCCGTCCCGATAAGCAGTTTGCGCAACATGTACTTCCTCCCTTGTTGAACTTACACGACCGGCGGATGCCCACCGGGTTCTTCCCAACTCAGCCGACCCACCATCCGGTGCGCTGGCCGCGATGAAACTGGATTGTCTTTTCCTCGGTATAATCCTCGACGGCGCGCTTGCCGAGTTCGCGTCCGAGACCGGACTGCTTGTAGCCGCCGAAAGGCAGCTCGGGGTAACCCTCCATGAACGTGTTCACCCAAACGGTTCCCGAACGCACATTCCGCGCCACCGACATGCAGGTATCGATGCTGGCGCTCCACACGCCCGCCGACAGACCATAGGGCGTGTTGTTGGCGATGTGCAACGCCCTTTCAATCGATTCAAAAGTCAGCACCGAGAGCACCGGACCGAACACTTCCTCGCGTGCAATGGCCATGTCTTCGGTGACGTCGCGAACGATGGTCGGATCAAGATACTGGCCGGCGCTCGAAGCAAGCTGATTGCCGCCGCTACAGATCCGGCCGCCGCCGTTTTCCGCTGCCGTCACGTAGCCGGTGACCTTGGCCACATGGTCGGCAGAGATCATCGCGCCGACCTTGGTGCGGTCGTCGAGCGGGTCGCCGACAACCACCTTGGCGGTGAGGGCTTTGACGGCACCGAGGAACTCGTCGGCGATCGCCTCATGGACGATCAGCCGGCTGCCGGCATTGCAGCATTCGCCGGCATTGAAGAAGCCGCCGAACACCGCCGCGTCGGCGGCGGCCTCGAGGTCGGCATCGGGAAAGACGATCTGGCCGTTCTTGCCGCCGAGCTCCATCGCGACTTTCTTCAGCGAGTTGGCGGCAGACGCCATGGTCATCTTGCCGACGCGGGTGGAGCCGGTGAACGACACCATCTCGACCAGCGGATGGCTGACCATCGGTGCGCCGACATCGGCGCCCAACCCGGCAAGGATGTTGACGACGCCATCCGGCAAGCCGGCCTGCATCAGGATCTCGCCGAGCACAAAGGTCGAGGCCGAGGTCATCTCGCTCGGCTTGACCATCGCCGTGCAGCCGGCGGCGAGCGCGAAGGGTAGTTTCTGGCTGACGATAAGGAACGGGAAATTCCACGGCGTGATGATGGAGACGACGCCGATCGGTTCGCGCAACACGACGCCGAGCATGGCATCGCCGAGATTGGCGTAGCTTTCGCCGTGAAGCGTCCGCGCAAGTGCCGCGGCATAGCGCCAGATGTCGACGGCGCCGCCGATCTCGCCGCGCGCCTGCGCAATCGGCTTGCCGGATTCCAGCGCGTCGAGCCGGGCAATCTCGTCCAGCCGCGCCTCGATCAGGTCAGCAGCCTTGAGCAGGATCGTGGCGCGTTCGGCGGCCTTCATGTGCGGCCACGGGCCGGTGTCGAAGGCCTTGTGCGCGGCCTGAACTGCCGCCTCTACGTCCGCCGCGCCGGCCTGCGCATAGCGCGAGACGGTGAAGCCGTGGCCGGGGCTGCTGCGCTCCAGCGTGCGGCCGTCCTGGGCGTCGATGAACCTGCCGCCGATCAGCAGCCGGTAGCTTTTCGGCGCTGCGGCTGCCTCGGCGGGCATGGCGATGTTGAGGGGTGCGTTCATGTGATTTCCAGGTTCCTAAGATCTTGAGAACGCCGGCTTCTGCTTGGTCTTGAAAGCCTCGACGCCGGTCCTGAGATCGCTTGTCAGCGCGATGAAGCCGCTGGCCAGCGCTTCGGTCGCGGCAGCACTCTCTTCGCCCTCGGCGATTGTAATCATCAGCTTGGCGGCTTCGGTCGCGAGCGGGCCGCGCTCGGCGATCTTGCCGGCCCAGGCCTTGGCTTCGGCGAACGCCTTACCGGTCTCGACCACCCGGTCGACAATCCCCAGAGCAAGAGCCTCGGTAGCCAGAAACACTTCGCCGCCGAGCGCCATCCGCCGCACTGCCTGCGCACCGAAGCGGCGCACGGCGCGCTGGGTGCCGGACCAGCCGGGAACGACGCCGATCGAGGTTTCGGGGAACCCCAACTTCACCTGCGTTTCCGCCACGCGAAAGTCGCAAGCCGCCGCCAGTTCCAGCCCGCCGCCCAGCGCATGGCCGGCAAGAACGGCGATCGTCGGCTGCCGCAGCCGCGCCAGCCGGTCGAAGACGCGGTGGCCGTAGCGCACCCATTGCACCTGGAAATCGGCAGCGCTCATTTCTGCCCAAGCCTCGACGTCGCCGCCGGCGCAAAAGCCCTTGCCTTCGCCGCAGACCAGCACGACGCGGACGCCGGTTGCTGTCTCGGCCTCGTCGAGTGCCGCTTCCAGCGCCCGCAGCATCGGAATATCGAGCGCGTTGAATTTCTCCGGCCGGCGCAGCGTGACAATGCCGATGGCGCCGTCGGTTTCAAAGGTTACCAGACGCTCAGCCATGTGCGGCTCCAAGCGACACGCCGCCATTGAGCGATAGGCCGATCGGCCGGTCCCGGTAGAGCGCATCCGGCGTCACTTTCAGGTCGTTGGCGACGGCGAGCGGGATCTCGGCCTGCGCCAGCACATCGCGCTCGAGGTCGATGCCCGGCGCCAACTCGGTCACCATCAGCCCCGCAGGCGTCAGCTTCATCACGCAGCGCTCGGTGACATAGGTGATATCCTGTCCCTGCGCGACGGCACGCTTGCCCGAGAAGGAGATATGCTCGACCTCGCCGACGACTTTCTTGACCTTGCCCTCCTGGTCGATGCGGATGCCGCCACCGGCAAGCGACAGCTTGGCGCCGGCATTGAAGAAACCGGAAAAGACGATCTTCTTCGCCCGCGCGGTGATGTCGACGAAGCCGCCGGCGCCGGCGGTGACATGCGGCCGCGCCGAAAGCTTCGAAACATTGACCGAGCCGTGCCGGTCGATCTGCAGGAAGGACAGCAGGGAGGCGTCGAAGCCGCCGGCCTGGAAATAGATGAACTGGTGCGGCGAAGGCATGAAGGCGTCGGCGTTCGACGAGCAGCCGAACTTGAAATCGAGCAGCGGCACGCCGCCGACCGCGCCCTGTTCGATGACCCAGGTGACCTTGCCGTGCTGGCCTTCCTCGAGCAGGATGCGCGGCACATTGGCCGAGATGCCGAAGCCGATATTGACCGCCATGCCGTCGGCAAGCTCCATGGCGACGCGGCGCGCAATGACCTTCTGGACGTTCATCTCGGCGTTGCGAAAGCTCGACAGCGGCCGGAAGATCTCGCCGGAGATGGCCGGATCGTAAGGCGTCAGCGTCGTCTGCAACTGGTCGGGCGCCACCACGATATGGTCGACCAGCACGCCGGGCACGCGCACATCGTGCGGCTTCAGCGTGCCGTTCGCGACGACGCGCTTGACCTGCGCGATGACGATGCCGCCATTGTTGCGGGCGGCCAGCGCCTGTTCGAGGCCGCCGAGATAGGCACCCTCATGCTCATAGGTAAGGTTGCCGCGCTCGTCCGCCGTGGTGGCGCGGATGATCGCGACCTGCGGTACGATCGAGCGGAAATAGAGCCATTCCTCGCCGTCGAACTGCTGCACCGAAACGATCGGCTCGCTGGCGGCAGCATTCATGGCGCAACCCTGATGGCGCGGGTCGGCAAAGGTATCGAGCCCGACCTTGGTCAGCACGCCGGGGCGCTTGGCCGCGGCCTCGCGATGCATGTCGAACAGGATGCCGGACGGCACGTTATAGGCGGCGACCGAATTGTCGCCGATCATCTTCCAGATCTGCGGCGGTTCCGACGATGACGGCCCGGACGGATAGGAGCCGCACAAAGTGCGCTTCAACAGGCCGGGCTTGGCTAGATGGTCGATGCCCTTGATGCCGTACATGTCACCGGCGGCGATCGGATGCAGCGTCGTGATGTCCCTGGGATGGCCTTCCGCGTCGAAGCGCTCGCCGACGGCAGCCAGCACCGCATCCGGACAGCCGAGGCCGCTCGACGATGACACGGAAACGACCATGCCATCCCTGATCAGGCCGGCAGCTTCAGCCGCTGAAACGAGCTTGCTCACGCGGCGCTCCCGAGCTTCGGGTCGATGGCAACGGCGTTTCCGGACCTGGCCGATTGCAATGCCGCCTCGGCTGATGTCAGCGACCAGACGCCGTCCTCGCCGGTGGCGGACGGCTGGCCGTCGCCACGGATCGCTGCGTAGAATTCGCGCAGCGAACGGGCATAGAGGTCTTCGCGGTCGAAGCTCAATTCCTCCTCGCCCTGTGCCGTGCGAAGCAAGACCGAGCCGACCGGCTTCTGCGTCATCACATTTTTGGCGATCAGCGAGCCTTCGCTGCCATGCACCTCGAAGCCGGTGCCGGCGAATTTTGTCGTGAAGCCCTCATGCGATTGGGCGATGACGCCCGATGCGAAGCGCCAGAGGCACATGGCGCCGTCTTCCAGTCCGCCGGCGGCCATGCCGGCCGACTGCGTGAATGCCGAGATCTCGACGGGATCGTCGCCGAGCACGAAGCGCAGCGTGTCGGCATCGTGGACGGTGATGTCGAGCACCACGCCGCCGCCGGCGTCCGGCCTGGTGATGCGCCAGCCCTGCAGGTTTTCCGGCAGATAGACGGAGTGGAAGACGCGCGCGGCGATCAGCCTGCCGATGCGGCCGGCAGCGATCGCTTCGCGCATCGCCCGATGCGAGCCGGCATTGCGCAGATGGTGATTGGTGCCGAGCACGACGCCGGCGGCCCTGGCCGCCGCGACCATCTTGCGCGCGTCGGCGCTGGTCAGCGCCAGCGGCTTTTCGCACAGCACATGCTTTCCCGCCTCGATGGCGGCGAGTGCCTGTTCGAGATGCAATTCGTTAGTGGTCGAGATGTAGACGGCGTCGATATCGGATTTGAGCAGGGCGTCGAGCGTCGAGACCGCCGCCGGAATGCGGTTTTCACTGGCGTAAGTGGCGGCGCGCTCCGGGCTGGAGCTCATCACCGCGGCGATCTCGCCGTCCTTCTGCGCGCGGATGGCGCCGATCATGAACTGTCTTGCGATCGTGCTGGCGCCGATCAGCCCCCAACTGACGGTCATGCCGCGTCTCCCATTCCTGCACAGCCATGCTCGTTGCGATCGGGGCCGCAGCTTTCCCTGACCACGAGGTTGACGGCGCCGATATGATCCTCGGCGCGCGTGGTGCGCGATTGGATCATCTTCAGCACGACATGGGCGGCGCGCTCGCCGAGGCCGGCGGTGTTCACCGCGACGCTGGTCAGCGCCGGCATATAGTGCTCGGCCTCGGCGACGTCGTCGAAGCCGACGACGGCAAAGTCCGCACCGGGTTCCAGGCCGCGCTTGCGCAGCGCCAGCAAGACGCCGAAGGCGACCGCATCGTTGAAGCAAAGGGCCGCGGTCGGCGGCGCGGCCATGGCAAGTGCGGTTTCCAGGCAGGCAATACCGCCCTTGCGGCTGGTTTCGCCCTCGAAGACCAGCCTGTCGGCCGGTTCGATGCCGAGCGCTTCACAGGCCTCGCGAAAGCCGCCCAGGCGCTCGTGATAGACGACAAGGTCGGACGAGCCGCCGAAGAAGGCCAGCCGGCGATGGCCCTTGCCGATCAGATGGGCGGTGGCGAGATAGGCGCCGCGATGATTGTCGGGCGTGATCACCGGGATACGGCTTTCGGGAAGCCGGCGCATGACGAAGACGACCGGAACGCCTGCGGTCTCAAGGCGACGGAACGCGCCAGGCGTGGAGCCGCGCGCCGGCGACACGACGAGCCCGGCGACACCCTGCTCCATCAACGATTTCAGAACCTCTTCCTGGCGCACCGGGTTTTCAGCCGTATTGGCGATGAAAGGCACGACGCCGGCCGACTGGAAGACGCGCTCCATGCCGACCGCGAGCTCGGCGAAAAACGGATTGGTGAGATCGTTGATGACCATGCCGATGACGTTGGAATGGGCCTTGCGCAGATTGGCGGCGCCGCGGTTGTAGACATAGCCGACGTCCTCGATCGCCTTGCGCACCTTGAGCGCGGTTTCGGGCCGGATCAGCCCGCTGCCTTGCAGCACCAGCGATACCGTCGATTTGGACACGCCCGCCTCACGGGCTATGTCGAGTATCGTTGCCTTGGCCCGGCTGGCCATCCAGATCTGTCCTCCCGGTGGTTTCTTGTGCGATTTTATTGGAACGATCTAATCCCTGGGGCGCATTTGAGTCAATCGCGTTTTTGCGAACCCGGGAAAAATGCGGCTCGGTGGCGCAATCCTCCGGCAAGCAGGCTTTCGGCTGCTGCGATGCAGCAATTTTTGCTGCACGAGGCAGGGCGGCAAAATATCTTGATTTGTTGGAACGTTCCAGTTAATAGGCGTTGGTAAGGGAGAGAGCCATGGACATCACCTTGCCCGGGGAAGGCGCCGGCCGTGTCCGCTACCGGCTTGTCGGCCAGCCGGTGCAGCCTGTGGCCGGCGCTCGCTTCTCGCGCATCGCCTACGCCGCCGCCCATGTCGTTGCCGATCCCCGCGCCATGACCGATCCGTGGTCGAGGCCCGCGGTCGACTGGGACAAGACGATGGCGTTTCGCCATCACCTCTGGCGGCTTGGCTTCCGTGTCGCCGAAGCGATGGACACCTCTCAGCGCGGCATGGGTTTCGACTGGGCGAATGCCAAGGAATTGATCCGCCGCTCGATCGCCGAGGCGCGCAGCGTCGAAGGCGCCGATCTTGCGTCGGGCGCCGGCACCGACCATCTGGCGCCGGGGGGCGCCAGCAGGCTAGACGATGTCATCGCGGCCTATGAAGAACAGCTCGGCTTCATCGAAGGGCTTGGCGGCAAGGCGATCATGATGGCCAGCCGGGCGCTTGCGGCGGTCGCCAAAGGCCCCGACGACTATATCGGCGTCTACGACCGCATCCTGTCCCAGGCCTCCGGCAAGGTCATCCTGCACTGGCTGGGCGACATGTTCGACCCGGCGCTGAAAGGCTACTGGGGCAGCAGCGACTTCGAAACTGCGCTGGAGACGGTGGTCGCGATCATCGAACGCCATGCCGGCAAGGTCGAAGGCATAAAGATATCGCTGCTCGATGTCGGCAAGGAGATTGCGCTCAGGGACCGGCTGCCCGAGGGCGTGCTGATGTTCACCGGCGACGATTTCAATTACCCCGAGCTGATCGCCGGCGACGGCGACAGACATTCGCACGCGCTGCTCGGCATTTTCGATGCGATCGCGCCGGTCGCCAATGCAGCGCTGGCAAAGCTGGCCGACGGCGACCGCGCCGGCTATGACGCGCTGATGGCGCCGACAGTGCCGCTGTCGCGCAAAATCTTCGAGGTGCCGACCGAATATTACAAGGCCGGCATCGTCTTCATGGCATGGCTGAACGGCCACCAGGAGCATTTTTCGATGATCGGCGGCATGCAATCGGCGCGCGGCATCCGTCACTATTCCGATGTCTTTCGCCTTGCCGACCAGGCAGGGTTGCTGGCCGACCCCGAGCTTGCCATTGCCAGAATGACAAGCCTCTGCGCGGTAGCGGGCGTCTGATCGCGAGCGCTACAGCATCCGATCAAAGGTTGCTTCGGGTGGCTTTGCGATTTGCCTTGTCTGGGCAAATCTGTATGCGGTATGCGTCCGGCAACAGAGAAGCCGATCCGGCGCTCCGCCGGCCAACTGGCAAAAAGCTGCCGTTCTGCATTGGGGTAAGCTGATGACCTTCGACCTTCAGGGCAAGCGCGTTTTCGTGGCCGGACATCGCGGCATGGTCGGCTCGGCCATCCTGCGCCGATTGGCCGACGAGGATTGCGAGGTTATGACCGCCTCGCGCGCCGAGCTCGATCTTCTCGACCAGGCCGGCGTGCGGCGCTGGATGGCCGACCGCAAGCCGGATGCAGTGGTGATGGCGGCGGCCAAGGTCGGCGGTATCCTGGCCAACAACAGGCTTCCCGTCGATTTCCTGCAGGACAATCTCGTCATGCAGAACAATGTCATCGACAGCGCCTTCCGCAACGAGGTGCAGAAGCTGCTGTTTCTCGGTTCATCCTGCATCTATCCCAAATTCGCGGCGCAGCCGATCTCCGAGGACGCCTTGCTGACCGGGCCGCTCGAGCCCACCAACGAATGGTATGCGATCGCCAAGATCGCCGGGCTGAAACTGTGCCAGGCCTATCGGCGCCAGTACGGCGTCGACTACATCTCGGCGATGCCGACCAATCTCTACGGTCCGGGCGACAATTTCGACCTCAATTCCAGCCATGTCGTGCCCGCTCTGATGCGCAAGGCGCACGAGGCCAGGCGCGCCGGCCGCAAGAGCCTGGAGGTGTGGGGATCGGGCACGCCGATGCGTGAACTCCTGCATGTCGACGACGCCGCCGACGCGCTGGTCTGGCTGCTGAAGAATTATTCGGGCGACAGCCACATCAATGTCGGCTCTGGGGAAGACATCACCATTGCCGACCTTGCCCGCACCATCGTGTCGGTCGCCGGCGCCGATGCCGCGATAACGTTCGATGCGACGAAGCCGGACGGCACGCCGCGCAAGCTGATGGACGTGTCGCGTCTGTTCGCCACCGGCTGGCGCCCGCGCTATTCGCTGCGCAGCGGATTGGAACAGACCTATGCGTGGTTTCTGGAGCACGTCGAGAGCGGCGATCTCCGCCTCGGCGCCGCCTGAGGCCGGTATAGGCCGGGAACGTCAGTCGACGAAAAATACCGACGGCCAATTGAGGGATTGTCTGGATGGTGGGCGTGACAGGGATTGAACCTGTGACCCCTGCAATGTCAATGCAGTGCTCTCCCGCTGAGCTACACGCCCATCCGAAGCCGCGCATACACCATTTTTGGTTCTGCACGTCAATAGCGGGAAAGGGGAAAGAATGGCTGGCTTGCGGCGTCGGTCAAGACGCGACAAAAAGCGCGTCAGGCGGCCTGCAGCATCTTTTCGACTTCGTTGACGAGGTCGCGCAGGTGGAACGGCTTCGATAGCACCTTGGCGTCTTTCGGCGCCTTGGAATCAGGGTTCAGCGCGACGGCGGCGAAGCCGGTGATGAACATCACCTTGAGGTCGGGATCGATCTCCGTGGCGCGACGGGCGAGCTCGATGCCATCCATCTCGGGCATGACGATGTCGGTCAAAAGCAGCGAAAAAGGTTCCTCGCGCAGCCGCTCATAGGCACTGGCGCCATTGTCGAAATCGCTGACCTGATAACCGGCGCGCTCCAGCGCCTTGACGAGGAACCGGCGCATGTCGTCGTCGTCTTCCGCCAGCAGAATGCGTGCCATCTTGTCCCGTCCGAATCACCCAACCGACAATGCCGTGCGGCAAGCCCGTTAACCATGCTGTATATGAGGAGGCGACGGTAAACATCAAGTGAACGTTGGGCGCACAATCCTGTTTTGGCTTGCGCTTCGGCGGCTGGACATGCGGGCGGCGAGGTGGCACTTTCCTATCATGATGCATTGGTATTCCCGGGTTCGTTCAAATTGAAAACGGCAGCCGAGGATTTTTCGGTCGTTCCTCCCTTCGAAATCCGATCGGGCGCCGAACAGCGCGTTCCCTTCCTCTTCAACTCGCCGCATAGCGGCCGCTACTATCCGGACCGGTTCATGGCTATGGCCAAGCTGGACCGCAACGCCATCCGCCGCTCAGAGGACTGCTATGTCGAGGAATTGTTCGGCGGCGCCGTCGCGCTCGGGGCGCCGATGCTGGCGGCAAACTTCCCGCGCGCCTATCTCGACGTCAACCGGGAGCCGTGGGAACTCGACCCGCGCATGTTCGCCGAACCGGTGCCGTCATTCTGCAACATCCGCTCGGCGCGGGTGGCCGGCGGGCTCGGCACCGTGCCCAAGCTGGTCGGCGAGGGGCTCGACATCTATTCCGGCCGCTTGCCGCTGGCGGAAGCCGTGGCGCGCATCGAAGCGGTCTACAAGCCCTATCACGAGACGCTGAAACGGCTTTTGACCAGAACCCATGCGCGCTTCGGCTACGCCGTGCTGATTGACTGCCACTCGATGCCGGCAAGCATAAGGGTCGGCGACAGCGGATTGCGGCCGGACTTCATCGTCGGCGACCGCTTTGGCATTTCCGCCGCGGCGGCGTTGACCGAGACGGCGATCGGCCTGCTCACCGGCATGGGCTACAGCGTCGCCCACAACAAGCCCTATGCCGGAGGCTTCATTACCGAGCACTATGGCCGCCCCGTGCGCCATCTGCATGCGCTGCAGATCGAGGTCAATCGCGGGCTCTACATGAATGAGCGGACGTTCCAGAGATCGGCTGGTTTCGACGCCCTGGCCGACGATCTGGCGCGGTTTTCGGCCGAACTGATGGCGATGCCCGATCACAATTTCATGGATCTGCCGCTGGCCGCCGAATAGCCGTGGAATCGCGGTACTCGCCGCTCATGCGGCAGCGTAAAAAAAGACCGCATCGTTTGCACGACACGGTCGAAGTCTAGGGAGGAAACGCCCAAGGAGGGCATGGACAGGAACCCCTGTCCGAGAACAAACGTATTGTGCGCTGCACAAATGTCAAGGCGCGTTCCGGCTTTTTTAATTCACTGTGAAGTGGAAACTGCATTTCCATGACGGCGGCGTTGCATTCGAGCAACAGTTGGCACCATGCGAGAGGCTCCGAACGCCTTTGTTTCGGCATAAATCCGTAGGCAAACGGGCATCTCCAAACATGCTGGAGCGGGAGAATCAGTTGGACATCAGCATCGAGTTCATGCGGCGCATTGCGCGTGCCGCCGCAGCCGAGACCTTGCCGCGCTTCCGCAACCAGGGCGCGGTCACCAACAAGGAGCGCGGCAGCTTCGACCCGGTCACCGAGGCCGACCGCGAGGCCGAGCGCGCCATCCGGGCGCTGATATCAGCGCAGTACCCCGATCACGGCATTCTCGGCGAGGAACATGGCGGCGAAAACATCTCCAGCCGGCATGTCTGGGTGATCGATCCGATCGATGGCACGCGCGCCTTTATTTCCGGCCTGCCGGTATGGGGCACGCTGGTCGGGCTGACGGTCGACGGCGATGCCGTCGCCGGCATGATGTCGCAGCCCTTCACCGGCGAGCTGTTCTACGCCAATGCCTCGGGCTCGCATTATGAAGGTCCCGGTGGCCCGCGAAAACTCGCGACGCGCAAGACGACGAATCTCGCCGAGGCGACGCTGTTCACCACCACGCCGGCGCTGTTCAAGGGAGACGCGCGCCTGCGCTACGACCTGTTCGAGCAACAGGTCCAACTCGCCCGCTACGGCACCGACTGCTATGCCTTCGCCATGGTGGCGGCGGGCAGCGTCGATATCGTCGCCGATCCCGGATTGAAGCCCTACGACATCGTCGCGCTGATCCCGATCATCGAGAAGGCGGGCGGCGTCATCACCACTTTCGAAGGCGGACCGGCGGAAAAGGGCGGCGACATTCTGGCAGCGGCGACACCGGAGCTGCACGCGGCAGCAATGGCGGCGCTGCGCGGCTGAGATTGGCCATTGCTGCCCAGGCAAGATCGTTGCCATACCTCCTGACAGGATGATGTCAGTTGGCATGCGCTATGGAACGCTGTCAGCCGGGGAGGACCATAGATGCCGACGCAGCCAGCAGCCAGCCATTCCGATGCTCCGGCGGACGGGCGGAGCGATTTCGATTTCTTTTTCGGGCGCTGGACCGTCGGCCATCGAAGATTGCAGAAGCGGCTGCAGGGCGACGGCAACTGGGATGTGTTTGGCGGCACGTGCGAGGTGCGGCCGATCCTTGGCGGCCTCGGCAATGTCGACGACAATTGGATTGAATTGCCCGGCGGGCCCTATCGCGCCGCCACCTTGCGGACCTTCGACCCTGCGGCGAGGCAATGGTCGATCTGGTGGATCGACGGCCGCAATCCGTCGACCATCGATGTTCCGATGCGCGGCACTTTCGTGGCGGGCGTCGGCACGTTCCTGTGCGAAGACGTCTTCGACGGCCAGCCGATCCAGGTCCGCTTCCTGTGGTCGCGGATCACGGACGGGTCGGCGCGCTGGGAGCAGGCCTTTTCGCCGGACGGCGGCAAGGCATGGGAGACCAACTGGATCATGGATTTCGCCCGCACGAGCTGAAGCCGGACAAGGTATGTGGCTCAGACGTCACCGGTTCCGGGGATGAAGGCATCGAATGCGGCTAGCAACTGCTCGCGATAGAGATCGGCTTCCTGCAGGATCTCATGGCGGGCGCCGTCGATCATCACTAGCGAGCCGACGCGCAGACGTCTCGCATAGGCCTCGACTGCCCTGGTCGAGACGACCTGGTCGGCGCCGGCGGCGATCATCAGCAAGGGCACGTGGATCTTGGCCATGAAATCCGGGTCGCTGACGATCAAGGACGCCTCCGTCGCCGCCTTCAGCCAGCGGATCGTCGGTCCGCCGAGCGCCAGCTGCGGATAGGTTTCGTAGATCAGCGTATTGCGCCGATAGCGTTCCGGGTCGCTGGTCAGCTTGTTTATGGCGAAGGGCACCGATTCCTTGGGCCGCGGCCCCCATGCGGCATAGAGTCGGCCAAGGCCGAGAAGGCAGAATAGCGAACAGATGCGGCGGACGGTTTTTACCGAAACCGGCAGGTCCGGCACGGTGAAGAACGGTGCGATCAGCACCATGCGGCGCACGCGGTTCGCCATCGAGGGCGCGGCGAGCAGCGCAATCACCGCGCCGGCCGAGTGGGCCAGTATGTAGTAGGGTCCTCGGCAATCGGGCAGCACGATCTCCTCGAAGAACTGCTCCAGATCGCCGGTGTAGTCGAAGAAGCTCCGGACGAAGCCGCGCTGTCGGTCGCCGATCAGCCGGTCGGAAGCGCCCTGGCCGCGCCAGTCGAGGGTTGCCACGCCAAAGCCCCGGTCGGTAAGGTTGCGAATGGTCTCGAAATACTTCTCGATGCACTCGTTGCGGCCGGTCAGGACAACGACGGTGCCCTTCATCGGGCGGGCAACCGCGGCAAACAGCCCATAGCGGATCTTCTTGCCGTCGCGCGTGGTGAAGAAGCCGCCGGCCGTGTTTTCCGGCAGCGGATTGCCCGGAGTTTCGTGGAAGAGAGGGGGCTGGTGGAGAAGATCGGTCATACGGTGTTTGGTTGGTGTCGGTGCCGGCGTGGGCGCAAGTCAGGCATAAACGCCCATGCGCCAAAAGCAAAGGAATTCGGGACGCCGGGGAGGTCGACCCAGGCAGCGAACAAGTAAGGCCGGAAGCAGCCTTGGCGTGCTTCCGGCCTCTGTCGACCGGGAGGAAGGGACGTTACACCCGGTTCGGCCTCGTCGTGTCGCCTTTTCCGGCGACCTGTTCGTGATCTCGAGAACAGTTTTAGTGCCGCCTGGCTGAACGCTCGCCGAAGCCACGGTTCATCTGCCGTTCATCGGCATCGGGACGTGGGCCGGAACCGGTCCCGTTCGGACGCGGGAAATCTTGAAATGCCGTCGCCGGCTTCCCAAATTTGTCATGCGGTCGCCAATGTCGGGGCCGCTGGCCCATCCGGAACGCCGTCACGGGTTTCGCACCGGCCATACGCAACCTTGTTGCTCAACAGGAGAACACACCATGCGTCACGTTGATTTTTCCCCGCTCTACCGTTCGACCGTCGGTTTTGACCGGCTGTTCACCATGCTCGATTCGCTTGCGCAGCCGGAAGGCCAGACGTATCCGCCTTACAACATCGAGCGCACGGGCGAGGATGCCTATCGCATCTCGATGGCTGTGGCCGGCTTCTCGGAAGATGAGATTTCGATCGAAGCTCACCGCAATGTGCTGACCGTCAAGGGTGAGCGCAAGGAGGAAGGCAATGGCGAAGGCTCCGAACTGCTCTATCGCGGTATCGCCAGCCGAGCCTTCGAGCGCCGCTTCCAGCTTGCCGATCACGTCGAGGTTGTCGGCGCCGCGCTGAAGAACGGCCTGCTCTTCGTCGACCTCAAGCGCAACATCCCCGAAGAGCTGAAGCCGCGCAAGATCGCGATCACCTCGGCTCCGGCCAAGGCCAAGCAGATCGAGGCCAAGACTGCCGCCTAAGCCAGGCAGCTAAACTCCGGGACGCCAACTCCCCGGGAAGAAAGGGCGGTGCAGCAATGCGCCGCCCTTTTTTGCTGGTGGGCAAGGCTTGCTATCCGGCGAGCAGGTAGCCGAAACGGTCGACCTCGTCGGGCGTGGTCGCGAAGCTGGTGACGAAGCGATAGAGCGCTTCGTCTTCGCCAATGTAGCCGTCGTAGCCGAGCGGCCTGTGCCAGTTGTGGAAGGCCGCCCCTGCCGCTTGCATTCTTTCGGCCTCGGCCTTTTTCATGACTGCGAAGACCTCGTTCGCCTGCGGCAGCCAGGCCAGCCGGGCCGAAGGGGAATCTTCTATCGCCGCGGCAAGCCGTGCCGCCATCGCATTGGCGTGCCGTGCTGTGTCGAGCCATAGCCCACCCCTGAAATAAGCATCGAATTGCGCGGCGATGAAGCGCGATTTCGAGAACAGCTGGGCCGCGCGCTTGCGCAAAAAGGCCAATTCCTTGGCTCGCTCGAGGTCGAACAGCACGATCGCCTCGGCGCACCAACAGCCATTCTTGGTGCCGCCAAAGGAGAGGATGTCGACACCGTGCTTCCAGGTCATTTCGGCCGGCGTCGTTTCCAGCGCGACGAGCGCATTGGCAAAGCGGGCCCCATCCATGTGCAGCGGCAGTCCATGCTGCTTTGCGATCGCCGAAATCCTGGCGATTTCGTTCAGCGTGTAGACGGTGCCGACTTCGGTCGACTGGGTGATCGAAACGGCAACCGGCCGCCCGGAATGGACGTTTTCGGGTGCGAAACGGTCCACCGCCCGTTCCAGATTGCCGGCATCGATCCTGCCGAGTGCGCCTTCGACTGTATAAAGCCGCGAACCGCCGGTGAAATATTCCGGTGCACCGCATTCGTCCTCGATGACGTGCGATTCGCGATGGCAGAAGGAAATGCCGCCTGGCTTGTTATAGGTAGTCAGCGACAGCGAATTGGCAGCGGTGCCGGTGGCGACGAAAAACACCGCGACCTCGCATTCGAAGATTTCATTGAAGCGCTGGTAAACGGCCTTGTCGAGGGCACCGTCGCCATAGGCGGTGGAGAAGCCGTCGGCATGGCCCGACAGGCCGGCAGCGATACGGGGATGGGCGCCTGCCCAATTGTCGGAAGCGAAAATCATGCGTCTGCCTATGCTGGGGAAATCGATGCGAGCTTGGCCGCTTTCGCATGCCGGCCGCAAGTGGCAGATGCCGAAAATCCGCTAAAGCCAGCGAAACGCATGAGCGTAGATGCAGCGACTGAAGGCTACGCTGACACGGCGTTCCGCGCAATTTTCTGTCGCGAAAGCCTCAAGAATTTTGTGAATCGGTCTTGTGTGCATCCAAAATTTCTGTCATAAAAATTTAGGACAGTAGTGCTGTCTTATTTTGTCGCACAAAACTGGCCGCATTGGCATATGATTGCGCCTCTGCGGCATTGCCGCGAGCGACAGCTAGACAGCCTGGCTCCGGCCTGTACGAATACCATATGCGAACGATGCGGAAAGCCGCACGGTCGGCAAGAATTTCGCAAGACGTGCCGCAAGATTGAAAGGGGAGCCACGCGCTTCCCGACGGAAACCAGCGCCCGAAGGGGACGGAACGGAGGACAGGACGATGACGGACATGACGCCATCTGCGACGAAGGCCGCGCAGACGAAAGCGGCAGCCGTCAAAAATCCGTCCCTGACCAATATTGGGCGAACCAGCACCGGCTATGCCGCGCACGGCCTCTATGATCCGCGCAACGAGCATGATGCCTGCGGCGTCGGCTTCATCGTCAACATGAAGGGCGTGAAGTCGCACCAGATCGTCGAGGACGGCCTTGCCGTGCTCGAAAACCTGACGCATCGCGGCGCCGTCGGCGCCGATCCGCTGATGGGCGACGGCGCCGGCGTGCTGGTGCAGCTGCCGGACCGCTTCTTCCGCGAGGAGATGGCCAAGCAAGGGGTCGAACTGCCGAAGCCCGGCCACTATGCCGTCGGCCACGTGTTCATGCCGCGCGACCCGGAGCTGCAGGCGCATATCGAAGGCATCATCGCCGAGGTGGCGCAACTCGAGGGCCAGCCGCTGCTCGGCTTTCGCGACGTGCCTGTCGATAATTCATCGCTGTCCAAGGCGCCCGACATCGCCGCTTCCGAGCCGGTGCACCGGCAGGTGTTCCTGGGCCGCGGCGCCGAGATCGAGAACGACGACGATTACGAGCGGCGGCTCTACATCCTGCGCAAGGTCATTTCCGGCCGTATCCACGAAGAGACCAAAGGCGTCGACAACGGCTTCTATGTCGTCTCGATGTCGTCGCGGACCATCGTCTACAAGGGCATGTTCCTGGCCTATCAGGTCGGCGCCTACTACAAGGACCTCACCGACCCGCGTTTCGAGACGGCGCTGATCCTGGTCCACCAGCGCTTCTCGACGAACACGTTCCCGTCGTGGAAGCTGGCGCATCCCTACCGCATGGTCGCCCACAATGGCGAGATCAATACGCTGCGCGGCAACGTCAACTGGATGGCGGCGCGGCAGGCCTCGGTCGATTCCGAACTGTTCGGCAACGACATCTCGAAGCTGTGGCCGATCTCCTATGAAGGGCAGTCCGACACCGCCTGCTTCGACAATGCGCTCGAATTCCTGACGCAGGGCGGCTATTCGCTCGCCCACGCCATGATGATGCTGATCCCGGAAGCCTGGGCCGGCAACAAGCTGATGGGTCAGGACCGCAAGGCCTTCTACGAGTATCACGCAGCCCTGATGGAGCCGTGGGACGGGCCAGCGGCGGTTGCCTTCACCGACGGCCGCCAGATCGGTGCCACGCTCGACCGCAACGGGCTGCGGCCAGCGCGCTACATCGTCACCGACGACGACCGCGTCATCATGGCCTCGGAAGCCGGCGTGCTGCCGGTGCCGGAGGAAAGGATCGTCAAGAAGTGGCGGCTGCAGCCCGGCCGCATGCTGCTGATCGACCTGGACAAGGGCCGCATCGTTTCCGACGAGGAGATCAAGTCGGAGATCGCGACCAGGCACCCCTACAAGAGCTGGCTCGCCAACACACAGCTCATCCTCGAGGATCTGAACCCGGTCGAGCCGCGCGCCCTGCGCAGGGATGTCTCACTGCTCGACCGCCAGCAGGCGTTTGGCTACACCCAGGAGGACACCAAGCTGTTGATGTCGCCGATGGCGACCACCGGCCAGGAAGCGGTCGGCTCGATGGGTACCGACACGCCGATTTCGGCAATGTCGGACAGATCAAAGCTGCTCTACACCTATTTCAAGCAGAATTTCGCACAGGTCACCAATCCGCCGATCGACCCGATCCGCGAGGAGCTGGTGATGAGCCTGGTGTCCTTCATCGGGCCGCGGCCCAACATCTTCGATCTTGTCGGCAATTCGCGCCGCAAGCGGCTCGAAGTGCGCCAACCGATCCTGACCAATGGCGATCTGGAGAAGCTGCGCTCCGTCGGCCACACCGAAGACCGTTTCGACACCAAGACGATCGACATCACTTACGGTTCGAATGAAGGCGCGGCCGGCATGCAGGGCGCCATCGACCGGCTATGCGAGCGCGCCGAGGCGGCGGTCGCCGGCGGCTACAATATCATCATCCTGTCGGACCGTCAGCTCGGCCCGGACCGCATCGCCATTCCGGCACTGCTGGCGACTGCGGCCGTGCACCATCATTTGATCCGCAAGGGATTGCGCACGTCGGTTGGGCTCGTCGTGGAATCCGGCGAGCCGCGCGAGGTGCATCATTTCTGCTGTCTCGCCGGCTACGGCGCCGAGGCGATCAATCCCTATCTCGCTTTCGACACGCTGCTCGACATGCACAAGCGTGGCGAATTGCCGGCGGAGGTCGATGCCTACGAAGTCGTCTCCCGTTACATCAAGTCGATCGGCAAGGGCATCCTGAAGGTGATGTCCAAGATGGGCATCTCCACTTACCAGTCCTATTGCGGCGCGCAGATATTCGACGCCATCGGGCTCAAGTCGGACTTCGTGCAGAAGTACTTCACCGGCACGGCGACGCTGATCGAAGGCGTCGGGCTGGACGAGATCGCCGCCGAAACGGTCAGCCGCCACACCGACGGCTTCGGCAACGACCCGGTGCTGCGCAACAGCCTCGAGGTCGGCGGCGAATACATGTTCCGCATGCGCGGCGAGGCCCACATCTGGTCGCCCGACGCAGTGGCGACCTTGCAGCACGCCGTGCGCCAAGGCTCGTGGGAGACGTTCAAGGACTATTCCGCCCAGATCGACAGCGAGACGGCGCAGGCGCAGACCATTCGCGGCCTGTTCAAGATCAAGCTTGCGCAAGAGACCGGGCGTAAGAAGGTCAAGCTCGACGAGGTGATGCCGGCGGCCGATATCGTCAAGCGCTTCTCGACCGGGGCGATGTCCTTCGGCTCGATCTCCAGGGAAGCGCACACGACGCTGGCGCGCGCCATGAACGCCATCGGCGGCAAGTCGAACACCGGCGAGGGCGGCGAAGAGGCCGATCGCTATCTGCCGCTGCCGGGCGGCGGCAAGAACCCCGAACGCTCGGCGATCAAGCAGGTCGCCTCGGGACGCTTTGGCGTCACGGCCGAATATCTGGTCAATTCCGACATGATGCAGATCAAGGTCGCGCAAGGGGCAAAGCCGGGCGAGGGCGGCCAGTTGCCGGGCCACAAGGTCGACGCGACCATAGCAAAGGTCAGGCATTCGACGCCGGGCGTCGGCCTGATCTCGCCGCCGCCGCATCACGACATCTATTCGATCGAGGATCTGGCGCAGCTCATCTACGACCTGAAGAACGTCAATCCGGCGGCCGACGTATCGGTCAAGCTGGTCTCGGAAGTCGGCGTCGGCACGGTTGCGGCCGGCGTCGCCAAGGCGCGTGCCGACCACATCACCATATCAGGCTATGACGGCGGCACCGGCGCTTCGCCGCTGACCTCGCTCAAGCATGCCGGCAGCCCGTGGGAGATGGGCCTTGCCGAGACGCACCAGACGCTGGTGCTCAACGGCCTCAGGTCGCGCGTCGCGCTGCAGGTCGATGGCGGCCTGCGCACCGGGCGTGACGTCATCATCGGCGCACTGCTCGGTGCCGACGAGTTCGGCTTCTCGACCGCGCCGCTGATCGCGGCCGGCTGCATCATGATGCGCAAGTGCCATCTCAACACCTGCCCCGTCGGCGTCGCGACACAGGACCCGGTGCTGCGCAAGCGCTTCAAGGGCACGCCCGAGCACGTCATCAACTTCTTCTTCTATGTGGCGGAAGAGGTGCGGGCGCTGCTTGCCGAGATGGGCTACGCCCATCTCGACCAGATCATCGGCGACACCGACCTTCTGGAAAAGCGCGAGCTGATCCAGCACTGGAAGGCACGCGGGCTCGACTTCAGCAAGATGTTCTACAAGCCCGATGCGCCGCACGAGGCGGTGCACTGGACCGAGCGGCAGAAGCATCCGATCGACGACGTGCTCGACCGCAAGCTGATCGAACTCGCAAAGCCGGCGCTCGAAGCCAGGCAGCCGGTCAGTATCGAACTGCCGATCCGCAACGTCGACCGTTCGACCGGCGCCATGCTGTCGGGCGAGGTGGCAAAGCGCTTCAAGCACAAGGGACTGCGCGAGGACACGATCTCGGTCAAGCTCACCGGCACGGCCGGCCAGTCCTTTGGCGCCTTCCTGGCGCGCGGTGTCTCGTTCGAACTGGTGGGCGCTGCCAACGACTATGTCGGCAAGGGCCTGTCGGGTGGCCGCATTGTCATCCGCCCGCCGGAGAACACGAAAATCGTTGCTGCCGAGTCCATTATTGTCGGCAATACCGTGCTCTACGGCGCAACCGAGGGCGAGGCCTATTTCTGCGGCGTTGCCGGCGAGCGTTTTGCCGTGCGCAATTCGGGTGTCGCCGCCGTCGTTGAAGGCGTCGGCGACCATGGTTGCGAATACATGACCGGCGGTATCGTCGTCGTCATCGGCCAGACCGGCCGCAACTTCGCCGCCGGCATGTCGGGCGGCGTCGCCTATGTGCTCGACGAGGCGGGTGATTTCGCCGAACGCTGCAACATGGCGATGGTCGAGCTGGAGCCGGTTCCGGAAGAGGACGACCTGATGGAAAAGCTGCTCCACCATGGCGGCGATCTCGACCATAAGGGCCGTGTCGACGTATCCGGCGATATGACCAGCCATGACGAGGAGCGGCTCTATCAGCTGATCTCCAACCACGTCCACTACACCGGCTCGGTACGAGGTCGCGAAATCCTCGACGACTGGGCGACTTTCCGGCCGAAATTCCGGAAGATCATGCCGGTCGAATACCGCCGCGCGCTGATCGAGATGGAGCGGATGCGCATGAACGTGGCGGCGGAATAGATTTGGAAATTGCCGGGAGGCCGTGCGTCCCGGCAACCATCTTCATCAAGAATCCTGACCTCGGACTGAAGGTTGCCACAGCTGCCTTATGAGGTTAACGGGTGCGTCGCCAGGCGTGCCTTCCGGACAGTAGGGACTGGACTATGGGCAAGGTAACAGGGTTTCTCGAGATCGACCGGCAGGTGCACAAGTACCAGCCGGCTTCCGACCGCATCCGGCATTTCCGCGAGTTCACGCTGCCGATGTCGGACAAGGAGGTCGAGAAACAGGCCGCTCGGTGCATGGATTGCGGCATTCCGTATTGCCATGGACCGACCGGCTGCCCGATCCACAACCAGATCCCGGACTGGAACGACCTCGTCTACAATGGCGACTGGGAAAACGCGATCCGCAACCTGCATTCGACCAACAATTTTCCGGAATTTACCGGCCGCATCTGCCCCGCACCTTGCGAGGAAGCCTGTACGCTGAACCTCGAGGATATTCCGGTCGCCATCAAGACGATCGAGCAGGCGATTGCCGACAAAGCCTATGAAACCGGCCATATCCGGCCCTATCCGCCGGAACGGAAGACCGGCAAGCGCGTCGCGATCATCGGCTCGGGGCCGGCAGGCATGGCGGCTGCCCAGCAACTCGGCCGCGCAGGCCATGACGTTCACGTCTATGAGCGCGAGAGCCGGCCGGGCGGGCTGATGCGCTACGGCATCCCCGATTTCAAGATCGAGAAGCATTATATCGACCGGCGCATCGAGCAGATGCAGGGCGAAGGTGTCAGCTTCCATTGCGGCGTCAATGTCGGCGTCGACAAGCCGGTTGCCGAACTGCTCGCCGAATATGATGCCGTGCTCTATTGCGGCGGTTCCGAAACGCCGCGCCCGGCCAACATCCCGGGCGACGATCTCGACGGCGTGCACGACGCCATGCCCTATCTGGTGCAGCAGAACAAGCGTATCGGCGGCGAGCCGATCCAGTCGGTCGCATGGCCGTCGCGCCCGATCGTCGCCGGCGGCCAGCATGTCGTCGTCGTCGGCGGCGGCGACACTGCCTCAGACTGCGTCGGCACCGCCTTCCGCCAGGGCGCGGTGCGCGTCACCCAGCTCGACATCCGGCCGCAGCCGCCGGAAAGGGAAGACAAGCTGTCGGTCTGGCCCTACTGGGCGACCAAGATGCGCACGTCATCGTCGCAGGCCGAAGGCGCCGAGCGCGAATTCCAGGTGGCGACGCTTGAATTCATCGGCGAGGACGGCCAGCTGACCGGGGTCAAATGCTGCGAGGTCGACGAAAAGCGCAAGCCAATCGCCGGCACCGAATTCGTCATCCGCGCCGATCTCGCGTTCATCGCCATCGGCTTTGCCGGGCCAGCCGCTCGCGGGCCGGTCTCGGAACTCGACGGGCAGATGAAGATCGTCACCGACAGCCGCCGTTCGAAGAATGTCGAGGCCAATGACCGGGACTACAGGACCAGCGTCGAAAGGCTCTATGCGGCGGGCGACGTGCGGCGCGGCCAGTCGCTGGTCGTCTGGGCGATCCGCGAGGGTCGCCAGGCGGCGCGCGCCATGGACGAGGCGCTGATGGGATCGAGCGTGCTGCCGCGCTGAGCCCGTTCCGAAGAGGTTCTGTTTACTGGCGGATCGCCGTCGTCGTATCGGATGCGGCCGCCGTCGCAGGTTGTGTCTTGGGCGGCCAGGAGAAGTCATCGGCGCGGCCCGGTGAGGCGTCGGGCGCCTTGCCCTCGACGATCAGCCTTTCGCCCGGCAAATTCTTGTCAGCTTTTGCCGGCGGGGCGGCGCCGAGAAGTTCCGAGCCGCCGTCCAGCGCCGGATCGCTGAGCAGCATCGGCACGGTGCGATCGACAGCTATCGGTGCGGCAGCAGGTGACGGCGCCTCGACGGGAGCGCCGGCCGGGGCAGAAGCCGGGACCACGCTTCCCGGCGCGGCCAGCCCAAGGATCTTCATCAGCGGCTTTTCGGTATAGAAGGCGAGCTTGCGCTTGCCGGCCTTCGACATGTTGATGCCGTCGTCGGAGCGCAGGCGCACCGATTGGCCGTTGATGTCCGGTCCGCTGGTGATGAAGGCGCCGTTCTCGTCGACGAACCCGTCCCAGACGTCGACGAATTCGCCGCCGTGGCTTTCGGTGGACGAGCGGAAGATGTCGTTGAAGGCCAGCATGTCGGAGGTCATTTTCGAGACCCGGAAGGCCGGCATGCCAACCCACAGATACGGCACCTTGGTTGCTGCGATGGCCTTGCCGAACGCTTCGGTCCGGCGCTCGTATTCCTTGGTCCAGTTTTCGGATCGCGGCTGCTCGCGCACATCGCCGACGCGCATCTGCTGCCGGTCGTTGGATCCGAGCATGACGACGACGGCTGCCGGTTTTTCGGCGGCGATCAGCGACTTGACCTGGTCTGGCCAGTTGTAGACATCGTCACGCACGAAGCCGGACGATCCGTTGGCACGGACGACGATCCTGACGCCGGTGTTCTCGGCAAAGGCGGCGTCGAGCCCCTCAGCCAGCCCAGACGCCATGAAATCGCCGACCACCAGAACGACGCGTGCATCCGGCGCCTTCTCGGCCACCGGGGTTGTCGGGCCGGCCGGCGGCGGCCGGCGAACTGACCGGGGCTTTCTCAGCTTGGGCCTGGGCTTTGTTCTCTGGAATTCTCTCTGGAATTCGGGCGGCGGCTGCTCAAACCGCTCGCTTCTGCGCGGAAACAACAGGTCGCGCAGCGACCAGCCACGACTTTCCGGCTCCTGCGCCATGGCCGAGGTATGAAAGGCACTGGCTGCGCCCACTGCCAGAACGGCGATCGCCAGAACCAGGATCGGCACGCGACGAACGATTAACCGGATGCGCGCAGCCGAAACCAATCACCCTCTCCATCCCGCAACCGGCTCTAGTTCTGCCTGAGCCATTTGAGCACTTCCTTGCTCGGATACCCGTCCTGGGTCAAGCCGGCCTTTGCCTGGAAGGCCATGATGGCGGTTTTCGATCCGTCACCGATCTTGCCGTCGAACTTGCCGTCGTAATAGCCGTGCTCGGAAAGTCGCTTCTGAAGCTCCTGCCTTTCCTCGAAGGAGAGCTTGGTAAACGGTCGCTTCCAGTCCTGCACAAGCCCGCCATAGCCGGCGATTTCGTCGGCAAGAAGGCCCACGGCGAGCGCATATTTGTCGGCATTGTTGTAGCGCTTGATGACCGAGAAATTCTTGATCATCAGGAAAGCCGGCCCGCCGCGGCCGCCGGGCAGCTTCAACGTCGCCTTGTCCGCACCGTTCTTGAACGGCTTGCCGTTGGCACGGCTGACCCCCAGCGCCTGCCATTGCGACAGCGACTTCGAGCCTCCGGGCAGCTTCTTGCCGTCCGGAAGGCTGACCTCATAACCCCAGGTCTTGCCTGCCTGCCAGCCGTTCTTCCTCAGCAAATTGGCGGCTGTCGCCAGTGCGTCGGGAATCGAATTCCAGATGTCGCGCTTGCCGTTGCCGTCCATATCGACCGCATAGGACTGGTAGCTGGTGGGGATGAACTGGGTATGGCCCATCGCGCCGGCCCATGAGCCGCTGAGATGGCTTTCGTCGATGTCGCCGGTCTGCAGGATCTTCAGCGCCGCGATTAGCTGGGTGCGGGCAAATTTCGCTCGCTTCGGATCGGCATAACCAAGCGTTGCCAGCGAGCGCACCACATTGCGCATGATATCATCGCGCTTGAGAGTTTCGCCGTAGTTCGATTCCATAGACCAGATGGCCAGCAGGATGTAGCGGTCGACGCCGTATCTTGCCTCGATCCTGTCCAGCCAAGGCTTCCATTTCCTTGCCATCTGCTGGCCGACGGCGACCGACTGGTCATGGACGCGGTTGTCGAAATAATCCCAGGCGGGTGCGGTGAATTCGGGTTGAGTACGGGCCTTTTCCAGCACCACCGGGTCAGCATCGTTGATGCCCTTGAATGCCTGGTCGTAGACGGAGCCGGAAACGCCGCTCGCCACGGCGGTAGCACGGAAGCTGGCGACCCATTGGCGGAAGCCGGCATCGGCAAAAGCCGGCCCGCTGGGCATGAGCAAGGCAAACGAGAGGCTGGCGGCCGTCAGGACGCTGGTGAAGCGCCTTGCGGCGTTGCGAACGGACATCTTTTCCTCCTTCTTCATCTCAGGAAGACTATTCATCGCCGAACCCGGTTAGCATTTGGTTTACCATAGGTGTCGTCCGGGGTGAAAAGATGCGTCAATGCTTTACCAGCTGAGATTTCTGACCCGCCGTTCAGTAATCCTCGATTTCGGCATGAAAATGTCTCGAATCGGGATTGCCGAACAGTCATGCAAATGGATAATTGGCACATGAAGAGAGTTCGCAAGGCAGTGTTCCCGGTTGCCGGTCTCGGCACGCGCTTTCTCCCCGCCACCAAGGCCATTCCCAAGGAAATGCTGACGGTCGTCGACAGGCCGGTCATCCAGTATGTGGTCGATGAGGCGCGCGAAGCCGGGATCGAGCATTTCATCTTTGTGACCGGCCGCAACAAGGCGGTCATCGAGGATCACTTCGATGTCCAGTTCGAGCTCTACGACACGCTTGCGCAGCGCGGCAAGGACGACCAGCTCGCCCGCCTGCAGCGGCTGCAGCCGGCGCCGGGGCAGACCAGCTTCACCCGCCAGCAGGTACCGCTCGGCCTTGGTCACGCCGTCTGGTGCGCGCGCGAGCTCGTCGGCGACGAGCCCTTTGCGCTGCTGTTGCCCGACATGATCATGCAGTCGGAAAAAAGCTGCATGAAGGACATGGTCGAGCTTTACGCCGAGACCGGCAACAACATCGTCGCCGTGCAGGAATGCGATCCGGCCGAGGCGCACAAATACGGCATTGTCGGCCGCGGCGAGGACGCGCATCACGGTTTCCGCATCACCGGCATGGTGGAAAAGCCGAAGACCGGCACGGCGCCGTCGAACCTCTACATCAACGGGCGCTATATCCTGCAGCCGGAGATATTCAAGATACTCGAAGGTCAGGAAAAAGGCGCCGGCAACGAGATCCAGCTCACCGATGCAATGCTGAAGCTGCAGAAGCAACAGTCCTTCTACGGCTACCACTACCGCGGGCGGACGTTCGACTGCGGCTCGCCCGAAGGCTTCGTCGAGGCCAACGTTGCCTTCGCACTGTGGCGCAGAGACATGAATGCCAGCATGGCCGGTGTCATTCGCACGCTTCTCGACGAACTCGCGCCGTCAGAACGCCGCGGCGTAGCCTTGTAGTTTCAACACCGGTTGCCGCGCTGATCGGCTAAAGCGCGCCGCGTTCGACCGGCCTCATGCGACGCGCTTTAGGTTCTTGTTTTACGCAAGTCGTTATCGCAAAACCGCTGCACACTTTTGCGCGACATGCATTTAGCGCTGCAACTTCAAGCCGACGAAGATACTGTTGGCCGTGTAGTCGCGCCCAACCAGGTTGCTGGTCAGTTTTTCAGTCCTGGCGCGGGTGGTGAGCCCGGTGTAGCGGTTCAGCCACCACGTCAGCCCAGCCTCGGCGCTCAGCGTCAAATCATGATCGTCGGAGCCGGTATAGTCGCGCCATTCAAGGCCGAGAGCGGCATTTCCGGTCAGGTTGGCGCGGATCTGCCGCTCGCCGGTGAGGCTGCCGGAATAGAGCATGTCGCCGCTTTCGCCCGCATTCGTCGTGTTCTCGGCGGTCGTCTGTGCGGTGAGCCCGATCGTGGTGCCGCGTTCCGGCGACCATTTGAGATCGGCATTGACCGTCGCGCCCGAAATAGCCGGCAGGGCATCGTCGTCGATAGCTTCGCGCAGCCAGCCGACCGAGAACTCGCCGCTAAGCTTCTCGCGGAGATCGAGCTCGACGCCGGCCCGTGCGCCAAGCCTGGTCGAGGAGCGCTGGAAGCCGTTTGGATCGACGCGCAAATCATAAGCGCGCCGGCCGATCTCGATTTCGGTGAACGGGGTGATGGCAGGCGAGATCTCGTAACCGGTACGCAAAATGGCCGTGTAGAGCGTCGAGTCGCGGCCCTTCTGCGACAGCGATCCGCCCGACGAAAGCTTGGCGTCGCCAAAGATGTCGTGCTCGACCGCGCCAGTCAGCGCGAAGCGCATTTTGCCGGCATCCTTCTCGACGGCGAGACTGCCGTTCACGGTCTGGCGCACCGGCTGGCCAACGGCGCCGACGACCGCGTCCGGCGCCGAGGCCGATTCGGGCAAGGCCTCATAGCCCAGCTTGGCGATGGCGCGCAGATCATTGTCGAGATCGATGTTGAGTGTGCCGTCGACGCGGCCTTGCGCCTCGTGAATGTCATAGCCGGACAAGGTTTCGCGGAAGATGCCATAGCCCTCAACCGTCGCCGAATTCTCCCGCCAGTCGGAGACGGCGTTGAAGCGCAGCGTCGTTTCCGACAGCAAGGCCGGCTTGCCGAGGCTGCTCGAATCGGCGTTTGTCGAAGACGTCAGGCCTTGCTCGAGCGTCGGCCGGATCACGAAGGAGCCGAGCTTGATGCCGGTGGCGGCGAACGGGTCGTCCTCGTTCTTGTTGTCCTGGCCTTCGATGGCTTCGGTGCGCTCGGCGCCAGGGTCGAGCTTGAGCCTCTCGGCGGAATCGATGGTGACGGCACGGCGGTTGACCGTATCCTGCTCGTCTATGGCGGCGGTATCGGTGTCGTCGGTCGCCGCCGCGGCTGCAGTCGCGGTTCTCTTGCGCTTCTGGCTGTCAGCGGTCTCGTCTTCGGCGTTGGCCGCATTGGCGGCGCGTTGCGTCGCGCTTGGCCGCCGTCGGGGGGGCGGAGCAGGGTTGTCGGGAAATGGATCGCCGATGGCCGCTGGTTGATCGAAAGTGCCGCCGGTTTTGGCCGCCTCGCCCGTGCCGTCGTCAGGCAACGCCCCTTGGCTGGCCGGGCGATAGGTAGGCAGCGGCGTATTGTCGTTGGCGGTTGCAGCAGCCTGCGCGGCTTGGGTTCCGGCTATGCTCGATTGCCTGATCTTGTACTGCTGGTCGTCCAGGATTGTCGATTCCGAAACCTCGCCGCGCAGCTCGGTTTCCTGGGCGCAAAGCAGTGCCGGCCGCGACAACGCAAAGACACTGGTTGCCAGCAGCAAAGCGCAGACCGCCTTGCCCTTTCGTCCCATTTTGTTTTGAGGCTGAAACCCGGACATCGGCACCACTGCTTGCGCGGCGCACGCGCGCCATACTTACGAAACCGTAAATGGGGATGGTTAACGGAGCGTTGAGGCATGGCCCGTCAGGAGGTTCGGGACGGCAATTCCGTTGGACAGGCGCGCGCCGAAGCGCTAATCGCATCGTCCATGGACGTGAAATCCCCAGACAGGAAGCGGCATGACGGGCAGGCCGCGATTGCCTCGGCGCTGAGAACCGTGGCGACGGAGCAGGCCGGCGTCGCGGCACTGGCAGACGCTCTCGAAAACGGGCTGGCCGAGCCGTTCGCACGAGCCGTCGGCATGGTGTCGCAGATCGATGGCCGCGTCATCGTCACCGGGGTCGGCAAAAGCGGCCATATCGGCTCGAAGATCGCCGCAACGCTCGCCTCGACCGGCACGCCGGCCTTCTTCGTCCACCCTGCCGAAGCCAATCACGGCGACCTTGGCATGATCGCCAGAAACGACGCCATAATCGCGCTTTCGTGGTCGGGCGAAAGCCTTGAGCTCAAGGGCATCATCGCCTATTCGAGGCGCTTCTCGATCCCGCTGGTCGCGGTCACCGCGGGTGAAAAATCGGCTCTGGCGCGCGCGGCCGACGTTGTGCTTCTGCTGCCGCGAGCACCGGAAGCCTGCCCGCACGGGCTTGCGCCGACGACCTCGACACTATTGCAAATGGTGATGGGCGATGCGCTGGCCATCGCGCTCCTCGAGGCACGCGGCTTCACCCCGGACCATTTCCGCACGTTCCATCCCGGCGGCCAGCTCGGAGCCAACCTGACGCAGATCCGCGAGATCATGCATGTCGGCGACAGGCTGCCGCTGGTGTCGTCAGGTACCGGCATGCGCGAGGCAATCCTCGAATTGTCGCGCAAGGGGTTTGGCTGCGTGGCCGTGACTGCCGCGGACGGCAAGCTGATCGGCATCATCACCGATGGCGACATCAGGCGCCATATCGGCAGCGATCTCCTGGCAATGAGCGTCGATCAGGTGATGACCAGAGAGCCGAAAATGGCCGCGCCCGACACGCTTGTTGCGACGGCGCTGCAGACGATCAACGACTCGGCTATCACCAGCCTGATGGTGGTCGAAGGCAGGCGGCCGATCGGGCTCGTCCATCTGCACGACCTGCTGCGCATCGGTGCTGCCTAGCGGGCTTCTAGACCGCCTCGACCGTCAGTTCCAGGTCGGTATCAGCGGCGCCCGTCACGCGCACTTGCGTTCCGGCCGGCAGGTCAGGGCCGGAGACGCGCCACAACGTGTCGCCCAGCTTTACGCGGCCGCGCCCGTCCTTGATCGGCTCGGCAAGGGTCGCCGTCCGGCCGACCATCTGTGCGCCGCGACGGTTGAGAAGGGGCTGGTCGGTTTCATCATGGCGCCCGCCCACCAGCCGCTTGCCGACATAGGCCGAGACCAGCGACAGCGCGAGGAAGGCGAGGACCTGGACTTGCCAGGTCCAGAAACCGGCATCCCAGATGAGCAGTGAGACGACGCCGATCAACAGCGCGGCAATGCCGATCCACAGCATGAAAATGCCCGGCGCGATGACCTCCATTACCAGCAGGACGAAGCCGAGGACCATCCAGCTCCACGGGCCGAGTTCGGAAACAATGCGGTCGAGCATGGCTGTGGCCTCAGGTTTCGCTCGGACGAACGACCGGCGGGCGGGCGGCCTGTCGTGCGGCACCGGCGGTGCCTTCGCTTCGGAAAACTTCCTTGGCGATTTCGCCAATACCGCCGAGCGTGCCGATCAGCGATGAGGCCTCCATCGGCATCAGCACGAGCTTGCTATTTGTCGCTGAGCCGATCTTGGTCAGCGCTTCGGTGTATTTCAGCGCGACGAAGTAGTTGAGCGCCTGCACGTCGCCTTTGGAAATCGCCTCCGACACCACCTGCGTGGCGCGTGCTTCAGCCTCGGCCGAGCGCTCGCGCGCCTCGGCATCGCGGAAGGCGGCTTCCTTGCGGCCTTCGGCCTCCAGGATCTGCGATTGCTTGAGGCCTTCGGCGGCGAGGATCTGCGCGCGCTTATTGCGCTCGGCCATCATCTGTCGGCCCATCGATTCGACGAGATTGGCCGGCGGGTTGATGTCCTTGATCTCGACACGAGTGATCTTGATGCCCCAGGGATGCGCCGCCTCGTCAACGACGCGCAGCAGGCGCTCGTTGATGGCGTCGCGGTTCGACAAAAGTTCGTCGAGGTCCATCGAGCCCATCACGGTGCGGATGTTGGTCATCGTGAGATTGAGAATCGCATTCTGCAGGCCGGAGACCTGGTAGGCGGCCTGCGCCGCGTTGAGCACCTGATAGAAGGCGATGCCATCGACGGCAACGGTGGCATTGTCGCGGGTGATGATCTCCTGCGTCGGAACGTCGAGCACCTGCTCCATCATGTTCATCTTGGCGCCGACACGGTCGACGAAAGGCACGATCAGGTTGAGGCCTGGGTTCAATGTCTTGGTGTAACGGCCAAAACGTTCGACGGTATAATTATAGCCTTGCGGAATTGTTCGGATGCCCTTGATAAGCACCAGCACGACAAGGGCGACAAGAACAAGAAGCGCGATATCAAAACCACTGAAACCCATTTGGCTCTCCCCTCAAAGGCCGGCCATGTTGGATATTCCACGCGACCGATTCCCATCAAACACTTAAGTGTGTTTCAGCAATGTTACAATCAGGTGATCACGGATTGCGGGTGCATAGACGGGTGATCTGTTCAGGCCCAGCCGGACAGCTCGCGCCGCACCATCGCCTCGATCACCGCCATGCCCTCGGCACTGTCGTTGAGGCAAGGGATGTGTGCGAACTTTTTGCCGCCGGCATGATGGAAGGTCTCGGACGCTTCCCTGCCGATCTCGTCCAGCGTCTCGATGCAGTCGACGGAAAATCCTGGATTGACGATGGCGACCGATTTCACGCCTTCGCGCCCTAGTCTTTCGACCGTCTTGTCGGTGTAGGGCTGCAGCCACTCCTGCGCGCCGAAGCGCGACTGGAAGGTGGTAATCAGCTTGTTTTCATCCCAGCCGAGCTTTTCGCGCAGCAGTCGGGTCGTCTCGAGGCAATGGGCCTGGTAGGGGTCGCCCTTGTCGGAATAGGGTTTCGGAATGCCGTGATAGGAAGCGATGACAATTTCCGGTTCGAAGTCGAGGCTCGCCAGATGCTTTTCGATCGAACGGGCGAGCGCCTCGATATAGGCCGGCTCGTTGTAATAGGGTGGCACGCTGCGAATGGCCGGGGCGCGGCGCATCTTCATCAGCGCGCGAAACAGCTGGTCGTTGGCAGTCGCAGTCGTCGTCGCCGAATATTGCGGATAGAGCGGGAAAGACAGGATGCGGTCGCAGCCTTGCTCGACCAGTCTCTCGGCCACGCTCTCGGTCGAAGGGTTGCCGTAGCGCATCGCCCAGTCGACGACGACATTGGGTAGCTCGCCGAGCGCGAGCCCGAGCTTCTCGGCCTGGGCGCGGGTGTAGGTTCGCAGCGGCGACTCGTTGCGCTCCCGGTTCCATATCCTGGCATAGTTGGCCCCTGATTTCTTCGGCCGGGTGGTGAGGACCACGCCGTAGAGGATCGGATACCAGATCGCCTTGTTGAGCTCGATGACGCGCGGATCGGACAGGAACTCCCGGAGGTAGCGCCACATCGGCTTGAAGTCGGTGCCGTCCGGGGTGCCGAGATTGATCAGCATGACGCCGACCTTGCCGGTCCTGACCAGAGGGCGCCCTGCCGACGGCGAGGCGGCAGTCTTCTCGGCTTTGATTTCAGCAGGGTTGGCAAGCGTCATGAGGTTCTCCAACACCGCAAACCAACGGTGCCGCGGCGAAAGTAGCGATGCCGCGCCGGTTTTCAAATGCTGCGTCTGGCCGCACCTTATCCCAGAAATGCAACACCCGCCCGGTCTGCCGGGCGGGTGCATTGCGTTCCTGCGGCTGGATTACTTCGAGGCCGCCGGGATCGTCAAGGTTGCGCCGACCGGAAGGCGGCGTGGCTCGTAGGCTTTGTTGGCATCGGAGATTATTTTCCATTTGGTGCCGTCGCCATAAGCCTTCACCGCGAGATCCCAATAGGTATCGCCGGCGACGATTACATGGCTGCTTTCGGCCGGTGCCGGCTCAGCCGGAGCAGGGGTCGCCGGAGCCGGTGTGGCCGGAGCCGCAGGTGCCGCCGGCTGGGCCGGCTCGGCGGGTGCGGGTGCCGGCGCTGTTTCAGCCGGGACGGCCGGTGGTGTTTTGGAAATGTCGCCAGAGCCGGCCGGCATTTCGGGCATTGCCGGCTCAGCAGGCTTTGCCGGCGCAGCCTCAGCAGGCTTTGGCGGTTCGGCAGGGTTGGCAGGTTCTGCGGCCGGGGCCACGGTCGCGGCGATCTCGGTGATGCGGCCGTCGAGCTTCGGCGTATAGGGCCGGTGCGCGCCTAGGTAGTCGGCGACGACCTGTTCCAGCCCCGGGCCGTAATCATAAGCGTTCTTGGCCTTCTCGGCGAACACCTTGTAGCCGTCGCCGCCCTGGCGGACATAGTTGTTGGTGGCGACCAGGTAATCCTTGTCCGGCTTAATCGGCGTCCAGGCGCCGCCTTCCATGACCTCGACCGATTTGACGCGTCCGTTAGGCGGCGCCGATTTGTCGAACGCATATTTCAGGCCGGCAACCTGCGGGAAGCGCCCGGCGCCGTCCTCGACCTGGCTGAGGCCGCTTTCGAGGCCGGCAACCAAATCCTTGCCGGAGATCTGGAAGGTCGCCACCGTGTTCTGAAACGGCAGGACGGTGAGAACCTCGCCCATGGTGACGGTGCCCTGGTCGATGGAGGCGCGCAAGCCGCCGCCATTCGAGATGACGATCTCGACACCTTGGCCCTTGACCCGGTCGAGGACGGCGTCGGAGACCAGATTGCCCATCTCGCATTCGCGGGCGCGGCAGTTTTCGCGACTGCCGTCGATCGCCTTGGTGGTCTCGGCGACTTCCTTGTTCTTCAAGGCCTCGATCGGCGCGCCGAGTTCCTTGATGCGAGCAAGCACGGCGGGGTCGGGCGTGATCGATTTGTCGAGATGGATGGGATCGCCGCTTGCCTCCTTGACGACGCCGTTGTCGTCGAACACGACCTTGAACTCGCCGAGATATTTCGAATAGGACGCCGCCTGCACGACAGGCACTTTGTAACCGTCCGGATTGTCGACCATCGTCGGATATGGGCCTTCCGCCTTGGGGTCGGTGTTGGACAGCAGCGAATGGCTGTGGCCGCCGACCACCACGTCGATGCCCGGGATATTGGCGATCACGTCGCGCTCGCGCTTGTAGCCGATATGGGTGACCGCGATGATCTTGTTGACGCCCTCTCGCTTCAGTTTCTCGACCTCGGCGGTGATCGACTTGACGTCATCTTCAATGGCGATGTTCGGGCCAGGCGAGGCAAGCTCCGGCGTGTCGTTGGTGACCGCGCCGACAATGCCGATCTTCTGGCCGCCGACCTCGACCACGATCGACGGCTTGACGCGGTCGCCGAGCTTGGATTGCGCATTGGCCTTCACATTGGCGCCGAGCACCGGAAACTTGATCATGTCGAGGAACGGCACCAGCGCCGACTCGCCATCGTCGAACTCATGGTTGCCAAGCGCCTCGGCGTCGAATTTCATCTGGTTGAGGAATTCGCCCTCGGTCTTGCCCTTGTAGGTCGTGTAGAAGAGCGAGCCCTGGAAATTGTCGCCGGCGCTGAGCAGCAGCACGTTCTGGCCCTCCAGCTTCTTGCGCTCCTGCGCAATCGCGGTGACCAGGCGGGCGGCACCGCCGACGCATTCGCCCTTGGTCTCCTCCTCGGCCGAGCAGGTCGATTCGTACTTGTTGTTGCTCTCGATGCGGCTGTGCCAGTCGTTGATGTGCAGGATGTTGAGCGTGTAGTCGGCAAAGGATACCCCAGCCGACAGGCCAAGCGCCGATGCCGACAGCGCGGCGATGGCAGCAATCTTCTTCATTCTCGTCTCCCGGGTGACTTGACCAGTGGCGTTAACGCTCTTGTTTGACTGGGATGTAACAGCCCTCTCAGGCCATGTTCACATCGCGTTTCAGTCGATGCAAGCTGAAATCGGCATCAGCTTTGCCGGCGCAAGAAGACGGCGGCTTGAAGCCGCCGCCCTTGTGCAAAGTAAATTCGGAATCGGATTTCAGGTGCGCCTGGTCAGCACAAAATTCTGTCCGCTCGCGCTGGTGCAATTGAGCTGGCTGGTGGAGACCATCAAGCAGTTGAAGCTGATTGGCGTCTGGCGGATCAGCGAAGTGCCATGGATCTCGACCGAGGTGCCGCCGGTCATGGTGTAGCTGCCATCGGCAAGCTTCTGGCCGGTGTCGGTTGCGACGGTCGCGAAGCTGCCGCCCTTGAAGGTGGACAAGCCCGTGCCCTGCGCGTCGATCCAGGAGCCTTCAACCCCTTTGGCGGTGATCACCGGCGGCTCGCCTGGGCCGGTTGTCGTGCAGGCCGCCAACGCGACCGTAGCGGCCGCGGCAATGCCAGCCGAAAGCAGTCTTTGCGCAATCGTCATCTTCAAGATCCTCTCCTCTCGCATCGGCCCAAAATCGATCCGATTTTCGGAAAGCACGATGCGCACATTCAAAGTGCTAGAGCGTACTTTGTGCGTCCAAATGGACGCACGTCGCTCTAGGCCGCCCCTCTTCAATCGCCCGATTTCCGGGCGATTGCAAGCTGGCGGAGTGTCGAGGCAACGCTGCTATCGAACGAGGATGTTGCGGAATTGCCACGGGTCTTTGGTGTCGAGATCCTCGGGAAACAGACCAGGCCGATTGTCGAGCGGTGTCCAGTCGGTATAATAGCTCCTGACCGGCCCGAGATATGGGTTCTGCACGTCGAGGCAGCGCTTGTAATCCATCTCGTCGGCTTCGACGATGCCGGCCTCGGGATTTTCCAGCGCCCAGACCATGCCGGCCAGCACCGCCGACGTGACCTGCATGCCCGTAGCATTCTGATAGGGCGCCAGCTTGCGCGCCTCGGCCAGCGATAGCTGCGAGCCGTACCAGTAGGCGTTCTTGGCGTGGCCGTAGAGCAGCACGCCGAGTTCGTCGACGCCATCGACCAGTTCATTTTCGTCGAGCACGTGATGCACGGGCTGAGCCTTGCCGGCGACACCGAACATCTCGTGCAGCGACAGCACTGCGTCGTTGCAGGGATGATAGGCGTAATGGCAGGTCGGCCGGTATTGCACCTTGCCCTTCTTGCCGCGCAAGGTGAAAAAATCGGCGATCGAGATCGCTTCGTTGTGTGTCACCAGGAAACCGTATTGCGGGCCGGGCGTCGGACACCATGTGCGCACGCGTGTATTGGCGCCGGGCTGCTCCAGATAGATAGCGGCCTTCGAACCGTTCTTGTGGCTTTTGGCGTTCTTCGGCATCCACGCCTCATGCGTGCCCCAGCCGAGCTCGGCCGGCTGCAGCCCTTCCGAAATGAAGCCTTCGACCGACCAGGTGTTCCAGAACACGTTCATCGGCTTGGGCTTCTTGGTGCGCTGGGTGTCGCGCTCGGCGATATGGATGCCCTTGACGCCGGCCTTCTTCATCAGCCTGGCCCAGCCTTCGCGATCGTGCTGCGCGGGTTCCGAGAAGTCGAAGCCAAGATCTGTGGCGAGATTGACCAGTGCCTGCTTGACGAACCACGAGACCATGCCCGGATTGGCGCCGCAGCACGAGATCGCCGTGGTGCCGCCCGGGCTCTTCGCGATTTCAGTACGTACGGTCTCGCGCAGCGCATAGTTGGTGCGTGAGGCGTTGTCGGCCTTTTCGTCGAAATAAAAGCCGAGCCAGGGCTCGACCACCGTGTCGATATAGAGGACACCAAGCTTGCGGCAGAGCTTCATCAACTCGAGCGAGGAAGTGTCGACCGACAGGTTGACGCAAAAGCCCTGGCCGCCGCCATTGGTCAAAAGCGGTGTCAGCAGCTTCTTGTAGTTCTTTTTGGTCACTGCATCCTGCATGAAAGTGATTCCGCGCTCGTCAAGCAATTTGCGGTCGGCGTCGCGCGGGTCGATGACCGTCATGCGCGACTTGTCGAATTTGAAATGGCGCTCGATCAGCGGCAGCGTTCCCCGTCCGATCGAGCCGAAGCCGATCATCACGACAGGGCCGGTGATCTCACCGTAAACGGGCCAGTTTTCATTCGCCATTTATCGATTACTCCCTCAAAAAACGCTTCGGAACAGCGGCTTGGCCGCGGCGCGACAAACCATAGATCATTGTCACAATAAAGCGAAAAGCGGACGGCCGGCGTTACACCGCGCCATCCCGGCTACGGCTCGACCAGTCTTGCGAATTCAGGCTTGAAGAGGTCACGTGCCTCGGAGACCGGCAGGTCCAGCAGATCGTCGGCGCAGGCCTCGGCTCCGCCTCAGCTGCTATCGACAGTACCAGGATCGCGGCCATGAACGTGACCGGCCTGCCAAGATGCTGGATCATTGTTCCCCCAAGCCACAAGTTACAGTTGTCTTCCGCCGACAGTCACGGTCGGCTGTCAGGCCCTTATAGTCAAGTTGTGCCCCGTTCAGTGCCAGACGCTGCTCAGCGAAAAGACGCTGCCAGCGCCGCCCCAGATGCGGATGGCGCATCCGCGCGTTTCAGCGGATTTTTGCCCTCGGCGCGGCTGTGGAGGCTCGAACCACCAGTTCTACCGGCAGAACGACCTGGCGGGGGGGGCTTCATTGTCAATAACCATTCGGGCGGCAAGCCTGCCTTTTCCGATCACGTCTTGCGCCACAGTGGTCATCGGAGGCGTGGTGCGTGCGAATTCAGCAGTCCCATCGAAGCCAACGACCGATACGTGGCCCGGCACGCCGATGCCGCGGCGAACCGCCTCGTCCAGTATTGTGATCGCCTGCCAATCCGACATGGTCAGGATCGCGGTTGCTTCAGGCGCCCTGTCGAACACCACTGCTCCGGCAGATGGCTCGCCTGGGATCGTCTCGAGGATCGGGACATCGTCGATCGACAAATTCGCCTCCGCCAAACCCTGTTTGAAACCGTCGAGCCTTTCATCGTCGAGCGGGAAGCCGGCCAGAAGCGGGCGCATTGCCTGTCCGGGCACGTGGACAATCGGTGGGCCGGGAGTCCGTCGCACCGAAAGGATGGCAGGGGATCGTCCATAATTATGCGCGGCTGGCCGATGGGCAGCTCTTCTGTGCCCAGGGTGCCATTCAAGTCGTTCCGGCGTGAGGGGAGGAAAATGCGATGGAACTCGCTTATGACAGTCATCTGCTTGCTCGAATTCTGCTAAGCGTCGCGACTGTGGGTTACGGTGTAGCGACGATCAAAGCCGACTTGAACGCCACACATGCAACCAATCCGTTGTGGACCCCACACGCCCGGTTTCATGTCGTCTGGCAGGTGCTGAGCTACACCGGAGTGGCGCTGATTGCGCTCGGACTTATCTGGATCAAGGGACAACTCGAAGCCGAGCGGCTCTATCTCGCCGGGGGATTGGCCGCGGCTATGTATGGAGCATTCTTCGCGGCCATGCTCTCGCGGCCGATCTACGGTGGCGTGCTGTATGACGAGAACGGCTATCCGCCGTTCCGGCCGCCGTTTGGACCGGCGGGCTGGCGGTGGGATGTCAACGTCACCGTCTTTACCGCAATGTCCGCGATCCTGCTGCTGGGCCTGGCCGCGATTTAGGACAGCACTAGCGCCCTGAGCCACGCGACCAGCCGGTCACGGTCGGCGGTCATCCCCTTGTAGTCGAGTTGTGCCTCGTCCAGCGCCAGAAGTTGTTCGGCCAAGGACGCCGCGAGCGCCGCGCGGTCGGGGTGGCGTTCCAGCACGGCGAGCGGGTCGAGATGGATGCGGATGGTGAAGAGTACGTCGCCCGAAACGGGGAGCTTTCTCAGCGTCTGCCGTTCGACGCGGATAAAGGCATGGGCGTCGATGTCGCCATCCGGGAATCTCGACGGGCGACAGCTGGCGCGGTCGATGCGTTCGAGGTTGGAGAGCGGATGGTAGAGCGCGTCGCCCGCCTGGATCGACCAGTTGTAGCGCTCGACGGCTTGGCCCTGGAGGCCGTCGAACATGCGGTTGATGAGATCGGCCGGGCGTGTGCCCGGGCCGAAACCCGGTACCGGCGCGTGGATCTGCTGCAGCGGCTTGCCGAATTTTTCGATCAGCGACCATGACGAGGGGAAGCAGAGCGAGCCGGCCGCCAGACGCCAGCCGCTGTCGTCGCGGCGCATCAGGATCAAATCTTCCTGGACGAGCAACGACGCCGCGGCAAGCGGCGCATCGCTGAAAGAAGCTGCGGTGCCCGAGCCTTCGAGATCGTCGGTGCCGCCGATCACCTCGATCCCGTCGGCGGTACGCCTGTGGGTCTCAGGAAAGTTCGCCGCCAGATGCGCACCGACCAGATCGAGCACTTCGCGCTGGGCGTCGCGCGTTGCTTGCTCCTCGACAAAAACCTTGTCGGGAATTTCCGCGTAAAGCCGGCATTTCTCGGCAAGATAGGGCAGCAGATATTCGTCGACCTCGATCCATCTATCGAGATTGAGCGGCTTCAGCCCGATGGTGAACAGTTTCGACGAGCCGTCATAGGGTGTGTGGGTCGGTGGGCGGAAACTCATGCCTCTTTGTAGGCTTCCAGTGCGGCAGCGGCCATTCTCGCCGTGAATTCGGTGATTTCGTAATCGGCGGCACCTGCCTTGGCGAAGGGATCGTCCGCCAGTCTGGCATCGAGCTCCTCGCGTGGACCGCGCGCGATGATGATGCCGCCGGTCCTTGGCCGCTTTGGCCCGGAGGCGACAAAGATACCTTGCGCATAGCAGGCCTTCAGCCACTCGACATGCGCTTGCTGCAGGCAGTCGATCTCGGTCAGCGGCACCTTGTAGTTCAGCGAAACCACGAACATTGTTGTCTCCAGATGCTTCAGCCCAGCCGCGCCGGGATCAATCCGCGCAGCGAGTTGCCGACGAACAGCGCCTTGGCCGATTGCAGTTCGTTCCACGTGTAGACCGCTTCACCGGCGCGGCCTTGATCCAGCAGTTCGCCGCGCAGGACGCCAGGCAGCAGGCCGCAATCGAGCCGCGGCGTGGCCAGCACGCCGTCGCCGAAATCGGCAAAGACGTTGGTGATCGTGCCCTCGCAGATTTCGCCGCGCTCATTGGCGAGCAGCACCTCGTTGGCGCGGCTGGCGAGATATTCGGCGCGGGCGCGCGTATAGGTTTGTCGGCCGCTGGTCTTGTGGCGCAGCAGCATGTCGCTCGAATCAAGCCGCACGCGCGCCAGCTGCAGGGTCCAGACCTTGTCTGCGGCGAGCGGCTCGTAGGGCTGCACCGACACCGCCACTTCGCCCTTGCGCGACAGGACGAGGCGAGTGCGCAATGCGATGTGCTGGCGGCCGACCGCATTCATCAGCGCTTCGCCGACCCTTTGCGGGTCGCAGGCGAAGCCGAGTTCGCTTGCCGAACCGTAAAGCCGCGCGAGATGGCGGTCGAAACGGACGAAACCCGAGCCGGGTTCCCAGCGCATTGTTTCGATCAGTTCGAAATCGGCAGTGTTCCCGTCGCGAAACGGGCTTTCAGCAGACACTCCTGGTACTCCTCTTCGGCTGTCGAATCGAAGACGACGCCACCGCCGACATTGTAGACCGCCTCGCCATTGGCAAAGAGCGAGATGGTGCGTATCGCCACCGAAAAGCGCATCCGGCCGCCGGGCGCGATCCAGCCTATGGCGCCGCAATAGACGTCACGCGGGCCACCTTCCAGCTCGCGCAGGATCTCCATGGCGCGGATCTTCGGCGCGCCGGTAATCGAACCGCAGGGGAACAGCGCGGCGAAAATCTGGCGGATGGCGAGGCCGGGCAAAAGTTTTGCCCGCACGCGGCTCACCATCTGGTGGACCGTCGGGTAGCTCTCGATGCGAAAAAGCTCCGGCACATCGAGCGTGCCAACCTCGCTGATCAGTGAGATGTCGTTGCGCAGGAGATCGACGATCATCCGGTTCTCGGCCTGGTTCTTCTCGTCGTTGCGCAAGAACGCTTTCAGGCGATCGTCCTCGGCCTTGGTGGCGCCGCGCGGCGCGGTGCCTTTCATTGGATGCGTCTCGATCATGCCTTCCGCGTCCACCTCGAAGAACAGTTCGGGCGAACGCGACAAGACGATCGGATCGCCGAGCGCGACCAGCGCGCCATACTTCACCGGCTGGCGTTCGGTCAGCGCGTTGAAGGCGGCCAGCGGATCGCCCGACCATTGCGCGCGGACCGGAAAGGTCAGATTGCCCTGGTAGCAGTCGCCCTTGCGAATATGGTCATGCAGCCTGGCAAAGCGTTTGGCGTAGTCGTCCGAAGACCAGGCTGCCTTGGCGTCGAAGATTGGGCCGTTGCTAGCCGGCAGATCGCCTGGCGCGATCGTCTCCTCGACTGGCGCGTCGAACACGCCGAGGCAGAAAAGCGGGGCGCGGCGGCCGGCCGGCAGCAGCGGAACGAGCTTGGGTTCGAGCAGGTAACCGGCCTCGTAGGAGAAATAACCGGCCAGCCATTTGCCGCCGTCATGTGCTACCTGCGCGGCTTCCAGGGCAGGCAAAAAGTCCGCCTCGCCATGCGCTGCGATTATCTCGGCCGGCCGGTCGAAAACGAGCTGCCGCGCGGTCTCGTCGTTCCTGAAAATTGCAAAGGGCAGGGGCAGGGACATAAGGCTCGGATGCTGCGGTCACCAGCGATCGATCTATATGGGGGCTCGACCGTGTGCAATCGAGGGAGCGGCGTCTCAAGACGCAAAGGCGCGGCGGCAAAAACAAATGCGGCGCCAGAGGGCGCCGCCTTGTTCCAGATGCCGCCTGCGATGGATCAGGTGTTGCTGGCTTCTCCCGCGGTCGGGAAGCGGCGCGCAAATTCCTTTTCGTCGCCGGCGGCAAGCAGTTTCGCCTGCTCGATCCAGCGTTCACGTTCGATACGGCCGTCGAAATTCAACGTCGCCTCGATCCGCTTGACATCGTCGGGCGTCCAGGCGGCGATCTGGGCATAGGTCGTGACCCCAAGCCCTTTGAGCAGCCGCTCGTTGGTGGGGCCGATGCCGATCAGGCGACGCAGATCGTTGGCTTTGCCTGCCGCGGTGGCTGTTGCCTTGCCGGTCGCGGCTTTCTTTGCCGCCGGCGCAGCCTTGCTTGCCGCTGGCGCGGTCGTCGGCGCGGCGCTCGCTTTCGATGCAGGCGGTTTCGGCGTTGCCGTTTTCGCGGCACTTGCGCGTGGCGCGGTCGCGGCCTTCGCCGTTGCAGATTTCTTCGGCGCCGGTTTAGCCGGTGCGGATGTCGACATCAGCGTTGACGGCGCCTGCATCGCGGCTTTGGTCGCGCCGGTCTTGGCGGCTGGCGCCTTGGCTGTTGCCGCCTTCGCGGTTGGCGCCTGGGTGGTTTTCGCCTCGCCCAGCCGGCGTTCGAGATCGGCGCGGGCGCGGCCGCATGCATCCAACTCACCGGTCAGACGGTCGCTATCGGCCCGCAATCTGTCGCGTTCGCTGCGCGTGCGGTCTAGATCGCCGCGCAAACTGTCGAGTTCGCCACGCAGGCGTCCCCAAATGAACCAGCCAACCAACACACCTACCAGGAACGCCAGGAGCATGTAGAAAAAAGTGCCCATTGTCTTTCTCTCTCCAGTCCGATCCGTCCGCCCTGGCCTGTGGAGCCATGACCTCGGCGAAGGACCATTCGATGGTGGTTCCGCAATTTGCAGAACAGCCGGCTTCGATCGAGCTGTCGGCGACCGGTTTGCCCCTGGCCAACAACCGTTGTCGCATCCGCCGACACGCCATGACCGGTCGGGATTTTCCGACCGGATCCATTCGTGCCCGGCTGAGCTTGAGGGCGGACGCTATCATACAGCTTACGGGAATCTAACGGAAAACTTCCATGGAAAGTTATTTAAGAACAAATATCCAAGACAAGAATAGAACCATCGCCAATATGCATTGCAGCTAAACTGTTCTGGAAAACCCGGTCATCCGGTGTTGCGCATCACCCAGTGTTGCGCATCAATTGTCCAGTGCTTCCAGCTCGTCGATCAGTCCGCTGATCACGCCAAGCCCGATCTGCCAGAAGGCAGGGTCGGCCGCGTCGAGGCCGAACGGTGCCAGAAGCTCGGAATGATGCTTGGTGCCGCCAGCGCGCAGCATGGCAAAATATTTCTCCTGAAAGCCGCGCTCGGCGTTCTGGTAGACCGCGTAGAGCGAGTTCACCAGGCAATCGCCGAATGCATAGGCATAGACGTAGAAAGGCGAGTGGATGAAATGCGGGATATAGGTCCAGAAAATCTCGTACCCTTCGCGCAGCTTGATCGCCGGCCCGAGGCTTTCCGCCTGCACTTCCAACCAGAACTGGCCGAGCTTGTCGGAGGTCAGTTCGCCGCTCCTGCGCTCGGCATGCACTTTGCGCTCGAACTCGTAGAAGGCGATCTGGCGCACGACCGTGTTGATCATGTCCTCGACCTTCTGGGCGAGCATGGCCTTGCGTTCGCGCTTGTCGGTGGTCTGCTCGAGCAGCGAGCGGAAGGTCAGCATTTCGCCGAACACCGATGCGGTTTCGGCCAGCGTCAGCGGCGTCGATGCCATCAGGGCGCCCTGGCCGCCGGCCAGCACCTGGTGCACGCCGTGGCCGAGCTCGTGCGCCAGCGTCATCACGTCGCGCGGCTTGCCCATGTAGTTGAGCAGCACATAGGGATGCGCCGAAGGCACGGTCGGATGCGCGAAGGCGCCAGGCGACTTGCCGGGTCTCACCGGTGCATCGATCCAGTTGCGGTCGAAGAAAGTTCTGGCGATCTCCGCCATGTCGGGCGAAAAGCGCTGGTAGGCGGAAAGCACGGTGTTCTTGGCCTCGTCCCAGCCGATGACTGCCTGCGGGGTCTCGGGCAATGGCGCATTGCGGTCCCAGTGGTTCATCACCTCCATGCCGAGCCAGCGCGCCTTCATCGCGTAATAGCGATGCGACAGGCGTGGATAGGCGTCGCGAACCGCGGCGGCGAGTGCATCCACCACGCTGCGTTCGACGCGGTTGGCGAGGTGGCGGGAATCGGCAATGTCCTCGAAGCCGCGCCAGCGGTCAGAAATCTCCTTGTCCTTGGCCAGCGTGTTGGTGACCAGCGTAAAGACGCGCAAATTCTTGCGGAAGGTCGTGGCCAGCGCCTCGGACGCCCGGCGGCGCACCTCGCTGTCTGCGTCCTGCAGGCGATTGAGTGCCGGCTCCAGCGTCAGCTCCTCGCCGTCGACGTCGAAGCGCAAATCGGTCATCGTCTCGTCGAACAGGCGGTTCCAGGCCCCGCGCCCGGTGATCGATTTTTCATGGAAGAGCTGCTCGATGCGGTCTTCGAGCTGATAGGGCTTGTCCTTGCGCAGATCGAGCACCCAGGGCCGGTAATGGGCGAAGGCCGGATCGGCCGCGAGTGCGTTTTCGATCGCGCCATCGTCGATGAGGTTCAGCTCGAGCGCGAAAAACAGCAGGTGCGCGCTGGCATCGGTCATCTTTTCCTGGATGTCGCCATAGAGCTTGGCGCGCTGCGGATCCGACGTGTTGCCGGCATAGACAAGCCCGGCATAGGAGACGATGCGGCCGATCAGCTCCTCCAGCGCTTCATAGGCCTGAAGCGTCTCGCCAAGCCTGCCGGCGCTGCCACGCCCGGCCTCGGCGGCGAGCGTGCCTTTCCAACGGCTCTCGAAGGCGATGGCATCGACGGCGGCCTTGGCGATGTCGCGCTTCAACTCGGGCGCTTCCATGCCCGAATAGAGATCGGCCAGATTCCATTCCGGCAGGTCGCCAAGCTCCGCCACGCCCTGACCGGGCGCCGCCGCCAGCTTTCGAGCAAAAACCATGCGCATTGCCGATCCTTCCAGACACAAAAATTCGAGGAAACGAGAAGCCGGTCAAATCCTAAGGAATTCATTCACCGGGTTTTTTGAAAGCTTATTTAGAACCCTGTGCCAAGATGATCCATAGGGCGCATTCTCGGGCGGGCACGGTCGGATCAGTCATGGCAGCTTCCATACTCATAGTCGATGACGATCCCGTGCAGCGCAGGCTTCTCGAGGCGGCGGTGACGAAATTCGGCCACACCGCGATCGTCGCCGATGGCGGCGAGGCGGGTCTCGAGTTTGTCGACGGACCCAATGCGCGCGACGTGTCGGTGGTCATCCTCGACCTTATGATGCCCGGGCTCGACGGCATCGGCGTGCTGAAGGCGATGCGCGAGCGTGGCATCCACATTCCCGTCATCGTGCAGACCGCGCAGGGCGGCATCGAAACCGTCGTTTCGGCAATGCGTCACGGCGCCTTCGACTTCGTCGTCAAGCCGGCCTCCCCCGATAGGCTGCAGGCGTCGATCGGCAACGCCCTCAAGGTCGAAGCGCTCGAAGGCGAAGTGAAGCGCTCGTCACGGCAGCGCGGCGGCCATCTGACGTTCAAGGACATGATCACCCACAGTCCGGCGATGGATCGGGTGATCCGGCTCGGCCGCAAGGCGGCGGCGTCCAACATTCCGATCCTGATCGAAGGTGAATCCGGCGTCGGCAAGGAACTGGTGGCGCGCGCCATCCAGGGCAGCGGCGACCGCCGCTCGAAACCCTTCGTCACCGTCAATTGCGGCGCCATCCCCGACAATCTGGTCGAATCGATCCTGTTCGGGCACGAGAAGGGCTCGTTCACCGGCGCCACCGAAAAACATACCGGCAAGTTCGTCGAAGCGCACACCGGCACGCTGTTCCTTGACGAAATCGGCGACCTGCCGCTCGACGTGCAGGTCAAGCTGTTGCGCGCCGTACAGGACGGCGAGGTCGATCCGGTTGGCGGGCGCTCGACCGTCAGGGTCGACATCAGGCTGATCTCGGCAACCCATCGCAACCTGCTGCAGCAGGTCAAGGACGGCAAGTTCCGCGAGGACCTGTTCTATCGGCTGAACGTCTATCCGATCTTCGTGCCGCCATTGCGCGACCGTCGCGACGACATCCCGTATCTGGTTGAGCACTTCATGGAGAAGGTGGCGCCCGCCGATCCGCGCCACCGCCTGCGAGGCATCTCGGCTGCGGCGCTTGCCATGCTGCAGGCCTATGACTGGCCGGGCAACATAAGGCAGCTCGAAAACGCCGTCTTCCGGGCTTCGGTGCTCGCCGACGGCGACATGCTGACCGAAGAAGAATTCCCGCAGATCCGGGCGCAAGTCGAGGGCACGGTCAATCTCGATTCGGGTATCGCCTTGCCAGCTCCAGGGTGGCCAGCTTCAGGGGGGCCAACTCCAGGGTGGCCAGCTTCCGGAGTGGCTTCGGGCAGCCAGCCGCGCGACAACATATCGGCCGCTGGCGGCATCGCAGCCGCCGACGCCGATGCACCAGCCAAGCCTCGTTTCGGCACGCTGCGGGCGCTCGACGAGCGCGGCAATGTGCGTGCGCTGGCCGACGTCGAACTCGAAATGATCAAGCTCGCCATCGATCACTATAACGGCCAGATGAGCGAAGTCGCCCGCCGCCTCGGCATCGGCCGGTCGACGCTCTACCGCAAGCTCAAGGAATACGGCATCGACCCGGAAACCGGCCGCGTCGAACGGCTCGCTTCCTGAGTCACAGGGCCAAGCCGGTTCTCATCCGGACATCATTCCACGCAACTGCGCCTCGAAACGAGGTGTTCGCCACAGTGTTCACGTATTAAGGCGGACGGTAACAGATCGTGTTTCGAGCTGGCGCCAAAACATGATCTAAACCAGCGGTTTACCAAGATATCCTGCGCAATATTTTTGGCGGGATATCGCCACCGTGTTACCGCATTTCGGCTTCAATAAGCGATGATTAACCATTAGGATCGATATTCGGATGCACACACCACGCATCCGTTTGGTCAAATCCGGGGACAAAACGGCAGCCTGCAAGGCCTTTTGATTTGAACAGAATCGAACGACACAAAAACGGGCGGCATTATCACATGAGCGTCTGGCCGAGATGGCTGGCAGCGGTGATTGTTGCCGTCGGGTTCCTTGCAGCAGCGGCAACCGGCGCCAGCGCCGAGACACGTTCGCTGAAGCTCTATCATCTCCACACGCATGAAAAGGCGGAGATCGTCTACAAGCGCAACGGGCGCTACGACCAGGCGGGCTTGCGAAAGATCAACATCATCCTGCGCGACTGGCGTCGCAACGAGCCGACCAAGATGGATCCGCGCCTGCTGGACCTGGTCTGGGAGGCCTATCGGGAGAGCGGCGCGACCGACTACATCCAGGTCGTCTGCGGCTATCGTTCGCCGGCCACGAATTCGATGCTGCGCAGCCGCAGCAGGGGCGTCGCCGAAAAAAGCCAGCACATGCTCGGCAGGGCGATGGATTTCTATATTCCCGGCGTGCCGCTGAAGAAGCTGCGCGACGTCGGCCTCAGGATGCAGGGCGGCGGCGTCGGCTACTATCCCAGTTCCGGCTCGCCGTTCGTGCATATGGATGTCGGCAATGTACGCCACTGGCCCGGCATCAGCCGCCAGGAACTGGCGCGCGTGTTCCCCAACGGCAAGACGCTGCATGTGCCGAGCGACGGCAAGCCGCTGCCTGGCTATCAACAGGCGCTCGCCTCCTACAAAGCCCGCAAGGGCGCCGGCGCACCGGCCATCGAACTCGCCAGCGCAAGCGGCGGTGCCAAAAAATCCCGTGGGTTCCTGGCAGCCCTCTTCGGCGGTGGCGACGACGAGGCGGACGACAGCGCCGATGTGGCGATGGCCGAGCCGGCGCCAAAGCCCCGTAACGTGAAGCCGGCGCCGTCCGCCAAGAGCAGCAACCTGCCTGGCATTGCCATCGTGGCGCCTCAGGATGCCAAGCGCGCTCAGATTCCGGAAGTCGCCGATGCTCCGGCGCCTGCGCCTGAACCGGAGAACGACACGCCGGAGACGATCATCGCGGCATTGCCTGCCCGCAGCATTCCGCTGCCGGATTTTGCTCCGCGTCCGAAGACCGACGTCGGCGCCCAGCCGCCTGAAAACGTTCCGTTCGGCGTGGCGGATGCGGCTGGATCGACTGAACAGGCGGTGGCGACCGCGCAAGCGCCGGCAAGCGTGGCGCCGGCAAATGTTCCGTTCGGCATAGCAGACCCGTCTGCTGCGGCCGGCCCGGTGCAGGTCGCGGCAAACAACATTCCCGTGCCGAGCTGGCGGCCCAATCATTCGCTGCCGGCCGATCTTTCGTCGGTGGGTCTTGCGCCGCAGGACAAGCAAGTGTTGCTGGCGCTGGCGAGTGCGGCCGAGCGGAGCAACACCGCCACCGACGCATTCTCGGTATTGCCGTCGGCGCGGCCCGACAGTTCCCAGCCCGACGAGGTCAAGGCCGTTCTGGAACGGGTCAGCGCGACCGACGAATACAAGGTCGCGTCGCTTTCCGAGCAAGCATCGGTGTTCGAGGAACCGGCGAGCGACGACGGGGCATCGAGCGACGGGGCATCGCCGCGCGAGGCCATCGTTGCCCGCCCGGCAGGCTCCGATCCGGCCGCCGTCATCGGTGCAGGCGTGAAGACCACACGCAAGGAACCCAGGGCCACCGCCCGCGACCTGAAGCCCGGCCCCAAGCCGGTGGTGGTCGCCGCCGCGCCGCAGTCCGCCCGGTGGGCGCTGCACAGCGGTGAGTATGTCGCAACTGTTTCAGATGCGACAACGGCGCCGCGCTACGCCTACGACTTCGTCCGTACGGCACCGAGCGAGGTCTATACGATAGGCTTCCAGCCGGGCAACGAGATGGCCGACGCAAACCGGTTCACCGGCAAAGCCGTCAAGTTCATGTCGGTGGCCCGCTTCAAGACCGAGTAGGCCGCGCTGGGCACCTCGCGCGGCTACCTCCACCGCCGGCACTGGCTTCCTTCATCCAGGGATGCTAACCAGCGGTCGGCATTCTCCCGCTTCGTCTAATGGTAGGACAGCGCCCTTTGAAGGCGTGAATCGTGGTTCGAGCCCATGAGCGGGAACCAGCCGGCGAACCAGATCGGCCAGATCGGCCGCGGCTTTTGATGCAGAAGATGCTAGCGCCCGAGCTTGCTTGCCGCGCGTGCCAAGGCTTCGATCTCGTCCCATTTGCCGGCCTTGACCAGATCGTCCGGCGCCACCCAGGAACCGCCGACGCAGATGACGTTGGGCAGGCTGAGGTAGTCGGCGGCGTTCTTGCCGGTGATACCGCCGGTCGGGCAGAATTTCACGTCGGCAAGCGGCGAGGCGAAAGCCTTGAGCGAGGCAGTGCCGCCCGACTGTTCGGCCGGGAAGAATTTCAGAAAGCGCAGGCCGGCTTCGCGGGCGGCCATGACCTCTCCCGGCGTGATGGCACCGGGCAGCAACGGCACGTCGCTGTCCTTGGCTGCCGCGAGAAGCTCGCGGGTGATGCCGGGGCTGACGATGAACTTCGAACCGGCGGCCGCCGCCTCGCCGAACTGGCGGGCGTCCAGGATGGTGCCGGCGCCGACGACGGCGTCTTCGACCTCGCCCGCCACCCGGCGGATCGCCTCCAGCGCGTCGGCGGTGCGCAGCGTGATCTCTATCACCGGCAGGCCACCGCTGGCCAGCGCCCGGGCCAGCGGCACCGCGTCGGCGGGATTGGCGATCTTCAGCACCGGTATGACCGGCTGGCCGTTGAGGAGCGACAGGAGCTTTTCGGTCGTGCTGGGCATTCGTCGTCTCTCCTCTGTTGATCAAGTCGACCGGTTAGCAGAAGGCGGTTTTTCTGTCCACGAAACGCGGCGTGTCGCGATGTCACGCGTGGTGTTCGAAACCTTCCGCGATCAGACCGCTCCCGGCTCTGCCTTGATCAGGCTGTCGTGAGCGTCTAGTGGCTTGGTGATGACACTTCCCAGCCAAGCCTTCCGCGTTGCCGCGCTTTACCGCTTCGCCCGGCTCGACACCTTCGAGGCTCTGCGCGCGCCGCTCGCCGCCTTCTGCTGCGCGCGCGGCGTCAAAGGCACGCTGCTGTTGGCGCGTGAGGGCATCAACGGCACGGTCGCCGGCAGTGAACCGGCAATCGCGGCGCTCATCGATCATCTCGAATCCATCGACGGTCTCGCCGGTCTCGAGATCAAATACAGCAGCGCCGCAACGATGCCGTTCCACCGCATGAAGGTGCGGTTGAAGCGCGAGATCGTCACCATGGGCGTGGACAATATCGATCCGGCGGCAGGTGCAGGCACCTATGTTGCGCCGGCCGACTGGAATGCACTGATCTCGGATACGGGCACCATCGTCATCGACACGCGCAACGCCTACGAGGTGTCGCTCGGAACGTTCAAAGGTGCTGTCGATCCCGCCACCACCAGCTTCCGCGAATTCCCGGCCTGGGTCGAGCAGCATCGGCACGAGCTCGAGGGGCGCAAGGTCGCCATGTTCTGCGCCGGCGGCATACGCTGCGAGAAGGCGACCGCCTATGTGAAGTCGCTCGGCTTCGAGGATGTGTTCCACCTCAAGGGCGGCATTCTGAAATATCTCGAGGACGTGCCCGGCGAACAGAGCCTGTGGCAAGGCGAATGCTTCGTCTTCGACGAGCGCGTTTCGGTATCGCACGGGCTGCTCGAAGGCGAGGCCGAACTCTGCCGCGCCTGCCGGCATCCGCTGGCTGCAGAAGACCGGCTGTCGCCGAAATATGCTGCCGGCATCTCATGCCCGCATTGCTTCGATGCCCGCTCGAACGAAGATCGCGCCCGCTACGCCGAGCGCCAGCACCAGGTCGAGCTGGCGCAAGCGCGCGGCGATCGCCATATCGGAAGTTAGCTTCACGTTAAGCAACTTCACGTCAAGCAACAGAGAAGCGATCGATGACCCACAGCCATGTCCCGTCGTTCTGCCGGCGCGCGACCTCGGTGGTGATGGTGCCATCGGGAAGCCGGGTCGAGGTGAGCGCCAGGTCGCCATTGACGACAGCCGGGCGCTGATCTCCGGACTGAAATTTTCGGCCGGTTGCGGTGATCTCCGCGAACAGCCCCCGGATGGCTTCGCGGCCGAACGTCAGTTGTCCGCTACCGCTGTCGATGACGGCATGCTGCTCGAAAAGCGCTGCCATGCCGTCAATGTCTCCGACCCATTGCCGTGAAATCAGCAGGCGCTCCAGCTCCTGGGGATCGCGTGCCGGCTGGCGGGCTGTCTCATTGGTCATGCCAGGCTCCTCCCAAGCGACGTGCCGCGACATTACTCGAAGTCGAAGCTGGTTTCGACACGCGTTTTTTGGCGCGGAAGGAGGCTGCAGCACTTTAATTTCCGCGTGAAATCCCAGCAGACCTCCATTCGAGGTCATGCGTGGCAGCGGGCAAAACGATGCACCCCGTCATTGTAATGTCAAACTGCGGGACCTAGGTCTTCGACGTGCAAACCTGCCCGCGCACCTTCGGCCGGGCCAATTCTGGAGGCATAGATGTTCGATCCCAAGAAGCTCCTCGACGATCTGCTCGGCTCGCAAATTCCCGGCACCGGATCGACCGTCCGCCACAAGGCCGGGCAGGCGGTGCAGATGGCCAAGGACAATCCGCTTGCCGCCGGTGCGCTGGCCGCGGTGCTGCTCGGAACCGGCCCCGGCCGCCAGGTCACCGGTGCGGCGGTGAAGCTTGGTGGGTTGGCTGCGATCGGTGGCCTCGCCTACAAGGCCTACCAGAACTACAAGAACGGCAACGCGCCGGCCGAGACGCAAGCTGCAGGCGAACCGGAATTGCTGCCGCCGCCGGCCGATACCGCCTTCCATCCGTCGCAAGCGCCGCAGGGCGAAGACGAATTCACGCTGACGCTGGTCAGGGCGATGATCTCGGCGGCGAAGGCCGACGGTCACGTCGATGACGAAGAGCGGCAGAAGATCGCCGGCAAGCTCAGCCTAGCGGGCGTCGGCGCCGAAGCGGAGAAATTCCTGATGTCGGAACTGGAGGCGCCGCTCGATCTGGATGTGCTGATCGCCGGGGCCAAGACCGATGCGCAAAAGCTGGAACTCTACACCGCCTCGCGTCTTGCCATCGATCCGGACACGCGGGCCGAACGCGGCTATCTCGACCTGCTTGCCGGCCGTCTCGGCCTGCCGGATGCGCTGGTCGACCATGTCGAGGCGACGGTGACGGCGGCGAAGGTGCCGGCAGCGGGCAGCACGGGCAAGCCGGTCGCAGGCTCGCGCTGGTAGCTTGAAGAGGAAGCCTCGGAGCTCGGCGCCGTTGGCGTTAGCTTCTCGTTAATCCGGTGAGCGCATGATTTCAGCCAGTCGGATCGGCTTTCCTCCTCCCATGCCCGGTTCGGATCAGGGGCGGTCGCCAACGGCCGCCCTTTTTGTGAGCACAGGCTTTGGGCCGGCTTGCCATGGTTCCCGTCATTTGCGATGCCTCATCCCTTTCAGGGAGTACAGCCATGACCGACTATAAAACCGCCATCGTCACCGGCGCCGGTACGGGCATCGGCAAAAGCGTCGCCACGGCGCTGCTCAAGGCCGGCTGGAACACGGTCTTCTGCGGTCGCCGCAAGCCGGTGCTGGAGGATGCGATCGCCGCGGCCGGGCCGACGCAGGCCAAGGCATTGGCCTTCGCCTGCGACATCAGCAAGGCCGATCAGGTCGACGATCTGTTCGAGACGGTGGCTGCGGCTTTCGGGCGCGTCGACCTGCTCTTCAACAATGCCGGCACGAGCTACAAATCGACGTTGATCGACGACATCCCGGTCGACGTGTGGAACGACATCGTCGGGGTCAATCTCACCGGCTCGTTCCTGTGTGCTCGCGCCGCGTTCGGCGCCATGCGCAGGCAGCAGCCGATGGGCGGCCGCATCATCAACAACGGCTCGGTATCGGCCTATGCGCCACGGCCGGGCTCGGTGCCCTATACGGCGACCAAGCACGCCATCACCGGGCTGACCAAGACGCTGGCGCTGGACGGCAGGCCCTACGACATTGCTTGCGGCCAGATCGACATCGGCAACGCGCTGACCGACATGGCGCAAGCGATGACGGTCGGCGTGCCGCAAGCCAACGGCACCATTGCCGCCGAAGCGGTGATGGATGTCGAGCGCGTCGCCGATGCCGTCCTCCATATGGCCAGCCTGCCGCTCGACGCGAACGTCCTGTTCATGACCGTGATGGCGACGAAGATGCCATTTGTCGGGCGAGGCTAAATTAGTCTCAACCCGGTCTAAATCAGGGCCGGGTGACCGGAAGCGGCACGCCGGGTAAATATAGCGAAATCGGGCGGATTTCGTAGACGGCGGTCGGATTGACGCGGCGAAGGTCGCGCGCAATGTCGATGGCGGCGTCACGGTTGGCGCAGTCGACGACATAGAGCCCCAGCAATTGTTCCTTGGTCTCGGCGAAGGGGCCGTCGATAACCATTCCGGTGCCTGGCCCGCGCAAGGTGCAGGCGTCTTGTGTCGCGCCGAGCCGGGCCGCCGGCCCAAGGGTGCCTTGCTGGTAGAGCCGATCGTTGATCTGGAGAAGATCGGTCATCAGCGCCGCATCCTGCTCAGGCGTCAGTGCCGTAATCGCTTCTTCCTCGTGATAGGCAAGAATGGCATAGAACATCTGGCTTCTCCTTTCGCCGTCCTCACTTCGCCAGGAACGCCTCGATCCGCTCCAGCGCGCGCAGGATGTTCTCCTCGGAATTGGCGTAGGACAGCCTGACATAGCCTTCGCCGAGAATGCCGAAATCGGGGCCGCCGATCAGCGCCACGCCGGCATCCTCGAGCAGCGCCGAGGCGAGCTTCTTGGCCTTCCAGCCGGTCTTGGAAACATTGGGGAAGGCATAGAAGGCGCCTTTCGGCGTAATGCAGGAAACGCCGGGCAAGGCATTCAACCCCTCGACCACGACCTTCCTGCGGCGGTCGAAGGCGCGCATCATCTTGTCGACATCGTCCTGCGGGCCGTCGATGGCGGCAATGCCGGCATACTGGCTCGGCGCGTTGACGCAGGACCAGCAATTGACCGCCAGCTTGCGCACCTTGTCGTAGAGATGCGCGCCCTTGTCGCCATTCGGCCAGATCGACCAGCCCATGCGCCAGCCGGTCATCGCCCAGGTCTTCGACCAGCCGTTGAGCACGATCAGCCGGTCGCGGATTTCGGGGAAGGCGAGCAGCGAGCAGTGCGTCTCGCCGTCATAGGTCATCACGTCGTAGATCTCGTCGGAGAGGATGGCGACGTCCGGGTGCGCTTCCAGCCCCTTGACCAGCTTCTCAATCTCGGCGCGCGGCGTGACGCCGCCGGTCGGATTGGCCGGCGAGTTGAGAATCAGCAGCCTGGTCTTCGGCGTGATCAGCGCCAAGGTCTCCGCAGCCGAAAAGGCAAAGCCGTTCTCCTCGCGCATCGGCACCGGGATGGGGGCAGCACCGGTGAACTCGATCATCGAGCGGTAGATCGGAAAGCCGGGATCGGGATAGAGAATTTCGGCGCCCGGCTCGCCGAACATCAGGATGGCCGCGAACATGGTCGGCTTGCCGCCGGGCAGGATCATCACCGCTTCGGGCGAGACTTCGACGCCGGTAGTGGCCAGCGTGCGGCGGACCACCGCTTCGCGCGTCGCCAGCAGGCCGTTGGCCGGCGTATAGCCGTGATGGCCGTCGCGCAGCGCCTTGATCGCGGCCTCGACGATGTGCTGCGGCGTCTTGAAGTCGGGCTGGCCGATGCCGAGATTGACAATGTCGCGGCCCTGGTGGGCAAGTGCCGTGGCACGCGCCAGCACTGCGAACGCATTTTCCTCGCCGAGGCGGTCGAAGGCCGAAATCGTGTGGAGCATTTTTCCTGTCCGTGTGGTTCTTTCAGCGAGCGTGCGTTTTTGTGAGCGTCCGCCCGCAAAAGTCAAACGGATTGGAGTTTTCGGTGTCGGAAAATCTCAAGAATTGGCAACCGCGCCCGCGGCCCGAACGCAAGGTGCTGGAGGGGCGAACTGTCAGGCTGGAGCCGCTCAACGCCGAAAAGCACGGCGACGGCCTGTTTGAGGCCTCGTCGGTGGCCGATGTCGACGGCCGCTTTGCCTGGCTGCCAGACTACCCGCCGGAGAGCCGCGCCGCCTTCCAGCCATGGCTGGACAAGGCGGAAGCCAGCGAAGACCCGCTGTTCTTCACGGTCATCGACAAGGCCAGCGGCAAGGTCGCCGGGCGCCAGACGCTGATGCGCATCGACGCCACCTACGGCGTCATTGAGATCGGCAACATCTATTGGGGCCCGCTGATCTCGCGTAAGCCGGCCGCGACGGAAGCGCAGTTCCTGTTCATGAAGTATGTCTTCGACGAGCTTGGCTATCGCCGCTACGAATGGAAATGCAACAATCGCAACGAGCCGTCGAAGCGCGCGGCGGAACGTTTCGGCTTCAAGTTCGAGGGCATTTTCCGTCAGCATCTTGTGGTCAAGGGCGAAAACCGCGATACCGCGTGGTATTCGATCATCGACAGGGAATGGCCTGATCTGCGCAGAGCCTATGAGGCGTGGCTCGATCCGGCTAATTTCGACAGCGATGGCCAGCAGAAGCGGCGGCTCGAGGATTTCCGCGCCGAGTTCGGCGCCTGACCATGCTCCCGAAAAGTGGTATCCGGTTTTTCGGGTAAGATCATGGTCAAATAGAAAGATAGAGCCTCCATCCCGAGTCTGCCGGGATGGATCAGGCTCTAGCAGGGGCTATAGATGGCGCATACCCACGACCACGCTTCGCAGGTCCACGACCACAGCCATCGCGCAGGTCATGTGCACGGCTCGACCGACAAGAAGCGCGTGCTGATCGCTGCCTGCCTGACCGCCGGCTTCATGGTCGTCGAAGCGCTTGGCGGTCTCTTGACGGGATCGCTGGCGCTGCTGGCGGATGCCGGCCACATGCTTGCCGATTGCGTCGCGCTCGGCCTTGCCTGGTATGCCTTTCACCTTGCGAGCCGGCCGGCGACCGTGCGCCTCACCTACGGCTTCGGCCGGGTCAAGACGCTGGTCGCCTACACCAACGGCATCGCCATCTTCGCCATCGCGCTGTGGATCGTCTACGAGGCTTGGGGCCGCTTGCAAGCGCCGGCTCCGGTGCTCGGCGGGCCGATGCTGGTCGTCGCGATCGCCGGCCTGCTGGTCAATCTCGGCTCGTTCTACGTGCTGCATGGCGGCGACCGCGGCAGCCTGAACATGCGCGGCGCCATCCTGCACGTGCTCGGCGACCTGCTAGGCTCGGCCGCGGCGATCGTGGCGGCGCTGGTGATCCTGGCGACGGGCTGGACGCCCATCGATCCGATCCTGTCGGTGCTTGTCGCGCTGCTGATCCTGTCCACGGCCTGGTCGCTGATGCGCGAGGCCGCCCACGTCCTGCTCGAAGGCGTGCCGGCAAGCCTCGACCGCGACCTGATCGCCAGGGACATCGAAGGCTCGATCAAGGGCGTGCGCGAGGTGCATCACATGCATGTCTGGTCGATCGACGGTTCCAGCAACATGGCGACGTTGCATGCCTGCCTCAATGACGGCGTCGACGCGCATATGGCGGTCAGCGCGATCAAGAAGCGGCTTGCGGCGGAACATGGCATAGCCCATGCCACGGTCGAACCGGAATTCGGCCGATGTGCCGACAGCCATGAGCATGATGACGAGCACGATCATGCGCATGATACGGCACCGCACCGCGGCCATTATCACTGACTTCGGGAGTTCTGGGCATTGGCAACGATTGACATGAACTCTCGCCACCCTGGCGCCGCGTGATGGACCGCGACACCCGCAATGCGGCGATCGGCGCCGCCTGGGTTTTGCTGCTGTTCGGCATCGCAGCCTATTATCTTCCAACAGTGATGCTGGCGGTCGGCAAGGTCTCGACGGTGCTTGCCGGCGTCGTCGCGGCGATCTTCATGGTGGCAATCTTCGTCGTGTTCTGGCTGCGTAGCCGCAGCCAGCGCAAAAAGGGAAAGTGACATGCGCATTCTGATTACCGGCGCGGCAGGCATGGTCGGCCACAAGCTCATCGCCAGGTTGGCCAAGGACGGGACGCTCGGCGGCCGCAAGATCGCCGCGCTCGACCTTCACGACATCGTGCCGCCGCAGGCGCCGGTCCTCGACAGCGTCGGCATTAGCGTCCACACCGGCGACCTTGCAGCGCCGGGCGCGACGGCAAATCTGGTCGCGCCGCGCCCCGACGTGATCTTCCATCTCGCCGGCGTGGTGTCGGGCGAGGCGGAGGCCAATTTCGATCTCGGCTATCGCGTCAATCTCGACGGCACAAGGGCGCTGTTCGATGCCATCCGCTTGGCGGCCTATACACCGCGCGTCGTCTTCACCTCGTCGATCGCCGTGTTCGGCGCACCGTTTCCCGACATCATTCCGGACGAGTTCCACCCGACGCCGCTGACCTCCTACGGCACGCAGAAGCTGATCGGCGAGGCGCTGCTTGCCGACTATACGCGCCGCGGTTTCTTCGACGGCATCGGCATTAGGCTGCCGACCATCTGCGTCAGGCCGGGAAAGCCGAACAAGGCGGCCTCAGGGTTCTTCTCCGGTATCATCCGCGAGCCGCTGAGCGGCCATGAAGCGATCCTGCCGGTGCCGCGCTCGGTCGTCCACACACACGCCAGCCCGCGTTCGGCGGTGAATTTCCTGATCCATGCGGCTCAGATCGACGGCAGTGCCGTCGGCCCGCGCCGCAACCTGACGATGCCGGGCGTCGCCGTCACCGTCGGCGAACAGATCGAAGCGCTGGAACGTGTCGCCGGCGCCAAGGCGGTGAAACTGATCCGCGAGGAGCCCGACGAGACGATCTGGGCGATCGTCAAGGGCTGGCCGACGCGCTTCGAGGCGCGGCGCTCGAGGGAGCTTGGCTTTGCGGCGGAGACGAGTTTTGATGAGATTATACGCGTCCATATTGAGGATGAGCTGGGCGGCAGGATTTAACGTGGCGCCGTCTTCCTTCTCCCCTTGTGGGAGAAGGTGGATTGGCGCGCAGCGCCAAGACGGTTGAGGGGTGCTGGACAGAGCGCTGTTGGCGCCAAGCTGGAACACCCCTCATCCGTCGCCTTCGGCGACACCTTCTCCCACAAGGGGAGAAGGGAGAGTCGCGCCTGGACGTCACCCGCCGGTCGTCAGGCTGGCCGAGAGCAGCAGCAGGCCGAACAGGAAGACGAAGGCGGCGCCGCCGATCTCGACGAAGGAATGGATGCGGTTGCCCATGCGGCCGTCGCCGGCGAAATACACCGCCCAGTTCTTCGCGGTCACCGCAAGCGTCGCCAGGGCCGAGACGGTGATTGCGGTGCCGAGTGCCATGGCCAGCACCGAAAGGATGCCGCCGAACCACAGCCCGTTCAGCAAGGCGAAGCTCAGCACGATCAGCGCGCCTGAACAGGGGCGGATACCGACGGCAGCCACCGCCGACCAGGCCGTGCGCCAATCGAAGCGATCACCGGAAAGCAGCGCCGGGTCGGGCGCATGCGAGTGTCCGCAGGTCTCGCAGACCTCGCCCGCCGCATGGCTGTGGTGATCGTGCACAGCATGGGCGTGGTCGTGGGCGCCGTGATCGTGATGGTCATGCGCATGATCGTGGTGGTCATGCGCATCAAGCGCGTGGGAATGTGCCGCATGGGCATGTGAATGGGCGGCATGTGAATGGCCGGAATGTGAATGGCCGGCATGGGCAGCCGAGAGGCTGTAGCCCGGATTTGCGCCGAACAGGCGAAGGATGGCCGGGCCGGCCTTGCGCCACAGCAGCCAGGCGCCGAACAGAGTGACGAAGACATAGCTCATGATTTCGAGGAACCATGCGGCGTCTGTCATCGAGACAGCAGTGCCGCGCAGCAAGAAATAGGCGACCAGCATCACCACGATCGCGGTCAGCGCCTGCAGCAGGGCCGAGACGAAGGACAGCATGATGCCGCGCCGGAGCGCCACTTCATTGGCCACCATGTAGGAAGAGATCACCGCCTTGCCGTGACCGGGGCCGGCGGCGTGGAAAATGCCATAGGCAAAGGACAGGCCGATGAGCAGCCACAACTTGCTGCCGTCCTGGCGCATCGCCTTCATCGCGCCGGCAAGCGCATGATAGAATTCCTGCTGGCGCAGATTGATCCACATCAGGATGTGGGCGAACGGGCCGGTGGCGGTTGGAGCCATGCCGTCATTGGTGCCGATGCCGAGTGAACTCTGGGCGTGGGCGGTGCCGAGAAAGTGCGTCATCACAAAGGCGACGGCCAGAAGACCGAATGCCAAACGCAGGGACGGTTTGGTCACTGGATCTATCCTTCCGGCTGACAGGTCAGTTCAAGCTTGGTGGCAAAGATCTTGCTCATGTCGGTGCCTGTCGGATCGTTGAAGAAGGCCTCGGTCAGGGTCTTCTGGTTCTGGGCGATCGCCTCGTCCGGGTTCGGGCGGACAACCTTGCTGGTGCAGGTCGGCGGCAACCCATCGACCTGCAGATTGGCATCCTCGGTGAAATCGATCGCGGTGTAGAAGGTCGGGTCGTAGACGCCGATATCTATCTTGCCGCTCAGTTTGATCGGCACCTTCGGTTCAGATTCAAACAGGATGATCAACTGGTCATTGTCGAAATTGGCCATCAAATGAGGCGGCGGGGTCATTGCCACGTCCTTGCCGTCGACGGTGACGAGCTGGAAATAGTTGAACTCGGCAAGCGAGGCATGGACGGTGTCGGCGACATCCTTCAGCTCTTTGTCGTCGAGTTTCAGGTCGGAATTCTTGTCGAACTCCATCATCACCGTGCTCGAAAACAAATCATCGAAGCGCCAGACATGGCGCAATGCCTTCACAGTTTGGTGATCCGGGCCGAGGACCACTTCGAGGCGGGCTTCAGCGAAGACGTGGGGATGCACCTCAGCCGGTCCGACGGCGGCAAACGTCGCGGTCAAGGCCGAAGCCAGCATCATTGCTTGCCGTTTCAGGTGCATTCTCGGTCGCGATTCAATCGGCTTCGGTGAATTGCCGACAGTTACCAGAAAGCGGGCGAAAATGGGACCGCAACGCGGCTGAAAGCTCATGCGTTGTCCAGCGTCTTGAACCACTGCACCAGGAAGTCGACGAAAACGCGAACTTTTGCAGGCAGATAGCGCCGGTGCGGATAGACAGCAAAAATGCCGCCGCCGGGCAGAATGCGGTCATCCAGCGCAGTCACCAGCTTGCCGCTTTCGATGTCGGGCGCGGCGATAAAATCCGGCAGGATGGAAAACCCCAGTCCAGCCACGGCGGCCGCCCTCGCCGCCATCGGGCTGTTGACCTCGATCGGGCCGGAGACCGAAACACTCACCGTATCGGCACCGTCGCCCTTGAACGGCCAGTTGGTGAGCCAGCGGCCATTGGTGTCGATGATGCAAGGCACGCGGGCAAGGTCTTGCGCCCTGACCGGCATGCCGTGCTTGGCGATCAGTTCGGGAGACGCGCAAAGCCGTACCGAAAACGGCGCCAGGCGCCTGGCGATCAGTGAGGAATTTTCCAGCCGCGAAATGCGCACTGCCAGATCGAAACCCTCTTCGACCAGATCGACGAAGCGGTCGTCGAGATGAATGTCGAGCACGATGTCGGGATGCTGCTTGGCGAAGTCGATCAGCGATTGGCCGATCGGCGCGTCGGCAAAGGTGCGCGGCGCCGACAGCTTGATCCTGCCGCGCACGTCGCCGGAGGATTCGCGCACCGCATCGGCAAGGCTGTCGACCTCGCGCACGATCTCCGAGGCGCGCCGGTAATAGGTGTGGCCGGCTTCGGTCATCGAGAACTGCCTGGTGGTGCGGTTGAGCAGTAGCGCGCCGAGCTCGTCCTCCAGCTCGCGCACATATTTCGACAGCAGCGCCTTCGAGCGGCCGATCTTGCGTGCCGCCGCCGAAAAGCCTTCGGCCTCGACGACATCGATGAAGGCGCGCATGCGGGTCAGCGTATCCATGTCATGCGCCTCCTTGGTGGGCTGAAAGGATGCGGGCGGCGAGCGTAATCAACTGCCGGTCGCTGTTCTTCGGGCCGAGCAGCGAAAGACCGAACGGCGCCCCGCCGGTCTTGCCGAGCGGCAGCGTGATCTGCGGAAATCCAGACAGGCCGGAAAGACACAGCAATCTCAGCGCGCGCTCGCGATAGATCTGCAAATCATCAAATAATTCGGCCTTGAGCGGCGCGGCACCCGGAGCGGTCGGAAGCACAAGAACGCCGTCCTCGCCAAGCAGGTCGGTAAGCTCGAGGCGAAACGAAACGCGACGTTCCGTTTCGTGCTGCGCGGTTGCCGGGCCGACGGTCGCGCCATGCTCGAAGCGCTCCTTGACGCCGGGTCCCAGCATGCGGTCGCCGCCAGCGATCCAGGCGCCGTGGCTTTGCCAGGCTTCATAGCCTTGCAGCTTGCGGAAGCACCAATAAAGATCGTCGGTGGAATGCGACAGCGGGCCAACGCTGCGCGGCGCGCCCAGCACCGAAGCGACACTGCGGACCATGGCGCGATATTCCTCGGCCTCCAGCGGGCCGAGCACGAGGCTGTCCAGCGCGTCGAGGGCAAGAGGGCGTACCAGTTCGTGGCGGTGCGGATCGTCGCCGAGCAGCACCGTGCCGACCTTTTCGTAGGTGACGATATCCCTGGCAAACCAGCCGAACGTGTCCAGCGAAGGCGCCAGCGGCATCGCGCCGTCGAGCGAAATGCGGCCATGCGTGGTCCTGAGGCCGATCAGGCCGCAGAAGCTTGCCGGCGCACGGATCGAGCCGCCGGTGTCGGAGCCGGTGGCGATATCGGCCAGCCCGCCGGCGACTGCAGAAGCAGAACCCGAGGACGAGCCGCCGGTGACGCGGTCGGGTGCCGCCGGATTGATCGGCGATGGGAAATGCGCGTTCAGCCCCAGCAGGGAAAAGGCGAGTTCGTCGGTCTGCGTCTTGCCGACGAAGCGGGCGCCCGAATCAAGCAGCGTCTGGACGGCCGGCGCGGTGGCCGTGGCCGGCGAGGCTTCGCGGTATTTCTGCGGATTGCCGCAACCGGTGCGGTACCCGGCGACGTCGAAGATATCCTTGACGGCCAACCGCAAGCCGGCAAGCGGGCCGGATTGCGCATTGGTAACAGGGACTTGATCAAGATCGAGAAAAGCGTTCAGCGGGCCGCGAGTGCCTGTCATGCGTTCGATATCCGGGTGTGCTTGCCGCAGCATTGTTCTTCTGGTCCCGCAGCATTGTTCGATGCCACAAATTTTACAACCTGCGATACGATTTTTATTGATTGTGAAATCTTTCGATCTTATATCGCGCTTGCCCAAAGTCGCACGTGCCTGTGGGTGTCCGCCGATCCTCGAATGGTGAGGGCAATCGGTAAGGTAACTGGAGCCAACCCCTCCAGTCGGTTTAGCGGCCAACCGCCAACCGAGGACACCTTGAAGCAACGACGGTGCGGGCCTTTCTGGTGTTCTGCCGGTCGTCCAAAGACCGGGGTTACTGAAGAGGCACACCTTCATTGCCGGCAGTGCGGACGGGTCTCCCATCCAAGCCAAGGCAGACAAAGCGAACCGAGGCCGGGCAAGGCCAAGGTTCACCGCCGCGAGACGGCGCTTCATGGTTCCGGGGTCTCCACCGGCTGGTTCCATGGATTTCCGTCCCGCCTTTGTCCACCGCGTGTTCGCGAGGCCGAGAGCCCGCGTCCGCAAGCCTTTGTGCGCGCCGAAAGGCGCTGATGGAGAGACCCGATGGCTACTCAGCGCATCCTTGACTTTCTCGCCACCCGACGTCCGAACGGCCCGTGCCTCGTCGTCGACCTCGATGTCGTGCGCGACAATTTCCGCGCCTTCGAGAAGGCGCTTCCCGATTCCAAGATCTACTATGCGGTGAAAGCAAATCCGGCGCCGGAAATCCTGCGCCTGCTTGCTGCGATGGGCTCGTCCTTCGACACCGCTTCCGTTGCCGAAGTCGAGATGGCGATGGACGCCGGTGCGCCGGCGGACCGCATCTCCTTCGGCAACACCATCAAGAAGGAGCGCGACATCCAGCGCGCCTACCAGCTCGGCATCAAGCTGTTTGCGGTGGACTGCGTCGAGGAGGTCGAGAAGATCGCGCGCGTCGCTCCCGGCGCCCGCGTGTTCTGCCGCGTCCTGACCGACGGCGAGGGTGCCGAATGGCCGCTGTCGCGCAAGTTCGGCTGTGTGCCGGCGATGGCGGTCGACGTGCTGCGCCATGCCAGGGCGCTCGGCCTCGACGCCCATGGCGTGTCATTCCATGTCGGCTCGCAGCAGACCGACCTGACCGCCTGGGACCGCGCGCTGGCCGACGCCAAGAAGGTGTTCGCGACGCTCGCCGACGAAGGCATCGTGCTGAAGATGGTCAATATGGGCGGCGGTTTCCCGACCCGCTATCTCAGGGATGTGCCGGTGGCGCAGGCCTATGGCCAGGCGATCTTCTCGGCGCTCAGGAAGCATTTCGGCAACGCCATCCCCGAGACGATCATCGAGCCGGGCCGCGGCATGGTCGGCAATGCCGGGGTGATCAAGTCGGAGGTCGTGCTGATCTCGAAGAAGGCCGACAACGACAATGTGCGATGGGTGTTCCTCGACATCGGCAAGTTCGGCGGTCTCGCCGAGACGATGGACGAGGCGATCCGCTACCCGATCGTCACCGCACATGACGGCAGCGAGACCGCGCCTTGCGTGCTCGCCGGCCCGACCTGCGATTCGGCCGACGTGATGTACGAAAAGACGCCGTACCCGCTGCCCTTGTCGCTGACCATCGGCGACGAGGTGCTGATCGAGGGCACCGGCGCCTACACGACGACCTATGCATCGGTCGCCTTCAACGGCTTCGAGCCTCTCCGATCCTACGTGATCTGAGGGCTCGCAAGAGTTGCTCAGATCATCCCCGGTGGGCGCCTGTCGCCCGCCCGGGCTCGCCTGTGGAACAATCCGCTTGTGAAGGATCGCGGAAATGAACATTGCAGATCTCATCGTTGAAGGCGTGGGAATCTCCCCCCTCGAGGGGGAGATGGCCGCGAAGCGGCCAGAGGGGGTCGGTTCGACTGGACTCGGCCTCCTGCCGCAGATGGAGGCCGGCGCTTCACGCGCGACAACCCCCTCTGTCGCCTTCGGCGACATCTCCCCCTCGAGGGGGGAGATTGCGGTCGTCGCCGAAACCGCCGCCGACGTCCCGGCGCGCGAGGCTTTGCTCGATCGCGCGGTGGGGCCGAAGCGCCGGAAGAAGTCGTCGGAAAAGCTGCGGCGCGGCCGCCGGCCTGCGGAGGGCCTGGCCTTTGTCGCGCGCGATGCGTCGGGCACTGTTGCCGGCACGGTGCGGCTGTGGGACGTGGTCCTGGGCGAGGGCGGCACGGCAGCGCTGCTGCTCGGCCCGCTTGCGGTCGACCCGGCGCTGAAAAATGCCGGCATCGGCTCGGCGCTGATGCGCCATGCGGTCACTGAGGCCGAGCGGCTTGGCCATGCGGCGATCCTGCTGGTCGGCGACGCGCCCTATTACGAGCGCTTCGGGTTTTCGGCCGCAAAGACCGGCTCGCTGGCCATGCCGGGGCCTTACGAGCGGCACCGCCTGCTGGCGCGGGAACTGGTTGTCGGCGCGCTCGACGGCGCGCAAGGCACGCTGAAGGCGGCCGGGCGCAAGCTGAAGGCGCAGCGGCTGCCGCTCGCTGCCTGATGGTTCGAAGCAAGCCGCCCGCCATCGTGCGGCGGCTTGTTTCACCTCAAGCGATCAGCCGATCAACTGGCTGAGCGCCATGGCGACGCTCATGTCGCCTTCGACCTTTATCTTGCCGGACATGAAGGCCATGGTCGGGTTGAGGTCGCCTGATATCAGCGAGTCCAGATCGTCGAGCGACAGCTTTATGGTGCAATCGGCCGGCGCATCGGTGGTCGAGACATCGGCGCCGTCGATGACGATGACGCCGTCGCTGCCGGTGTCGAATTTCACCGAGCGATCGAACCCGGCACTCGCCACGCGCGACCTGATCTTGTCGGCAATCTCCTGAACGCTCATGGCGGTTCTCCTCGTCTCGTTGCGTTTGTCGCGCCTTGGCGCGTCCACCTGGCCGAAGTCGCATGGCTGGTTTTACAGCCACGGTCGCTGGCGCATATAGCTTTGGGTTGACGTTTACGTCAACGCGGTTCCCCGAGCTGAGGATGGGCTTTATCGCCGCAGCATCACGCGGGCATGACACCTCGGCGGCCTGCATGTTGCCATGCGATGTTGCCGAGGGTATCAGGCACCCACGAATATCGGCGAGCCGCCCCGGTGCTTTCCAGAAACGAACCGCCCAGAAACGAACCGCAAGTCTATGCCCGCCGGTTGCGCGCGGTGCTGATCAGATCGATCCCGCTGCTCGAGGCGCGCGGTATTGCCGTCGTCATTCTGGCTGCCCTGGTCGGGGTGATGGCGGGTGCGCTGGTCACCGGCATGAGCGGACTGGTGCAGGTCCTGCATGGGCTTATGTTCGGCGTTCAGCCCGGCGGTCGGCTTTCGGCGATGTTTTCGCTGCAAAGGCCGGAGCAGGCGCTGATACCGGCGATCGGCGGCATCCTGCTCGGGCTGACGGTGATCTGGCTGAGAAAGCGGAAGTTCCGCACGCCGGTCGATCCGATCGAAGCCAACGCGCTTTATGGCGGCCGCATGTCGCTGACCGACACCTTCATCATCGCCGGGCAGACGATGATCTCGAGCGGCTTCGGCGCTTCGGTCGGGCTCGAGGCCGGCTATACGCAGGTGGGTTCGGGCCTGGCGTCGCGGCTGGCGCGCTTGTTCAGGCTGCGCCGCAACGATGTCCGCATCCTGGTCGGCTGCGGTGCCGCCGGCGCGATCGCCGCCGCCTTCGACGCGCCGCTGACCGGCGCCTTCTACGGTTTCGAGCTGGTCATCGGCATCTACTCGGTCGCCAATGTCGCGCCGGTAATGGCCGCCGCGATCTCGGCCTCGCTGACCGCAGAGGTGTTCGGCGGCGTGCCGTTTCCGCTGGAGCTCGCCGGTCTGCCGCAGCTCACCGTCAGCCAGTATTTGCCGTTCATGCTGCTCGGGCTTCTGGGCGGCGGTGCTTCCATCGCCATCATGCATCTGGTGAGCCTGATCGAGCGCCTCTTTGCCCGGCTGTCGATCGACGCCTCGCTGCGCCCCGCCATCGGCGGCGTGATGGTCGGGCTGCTGGGGCTGGTCACGCCGCAAGTCCTGTCCAGCGGCCATGGCGCGCTGCACCGCGAATTCGCGATGAATTACGGGCTGGCCGTGGTGGCCAGCGTCTTCGTGCTGAAGCTGGCGGCCTCGGCGATCTCGCTCGGCTCCGGCTTCCGCGGCGGCTTGTTCTTTGCCTCGCTGTTTCTCGGCGCGCTGCTCGGCAAGATGTTTGCCGGCGCGATGGCATTCGTCTCGCCGGCGACCGGCATCGACCCTGCCGTCGCCGCCGTCGTCGGCATGACCTCGCTCGCCGTCGGCGTCGTCGGCGGCCCGTTGACGATGACCTTCCTGGCGCTGGAATCGACCCGCGACCTGACGCTGACCGGCGTGGTGCTGGCTGCCTCGCTCATGGCGGCGATCCTGGTGCGCGAAACGTTCGGCTATTCCTTCTCGACATGGCGCTTTCACCTGCGCGGCGAAACGATCCGCAGCGCGCATGATGTCGGCTGGATGCGGAGCCTGACTGTCGGCTCGATGATGCGAAAGGATGTCCGCACCATCGACGCCTCGACGACGCTTGCGGAATTCCGCAAGCAGGTGCCGCTCGGTGCCTCGCAGCGCGTCATCGCGGTTGACGCCGACCTGCATTATGTCGGCGTGCTGATCGTCGCCGAATTGCACAGCCATTTGTCGGATGACGAGATGCCGGTGCTGTCCTTCGCCAAATTCAGGGATGCGGTGCTGGTGCCGAGCATGAACGTGCAATCGGCGGCCGAGACCTTCCAGCGCGCCGGCGCCGAGGAATTGGCGGTGGTCGAGGATTTCACCGATCGCAAGGTGGTCGGTCTGCTGACCGAAGGCCACCTGATGCGGCGCTATGCCGAAGAACTCGACAAGGCGCGGCGCGATCTGTCGGGCGAGGGGTAGCCGCGTCCTGTCCCGATTGCGATGCGACACACATGTCGGCTGCTGCGTAAGGAGGGCTCACGTCAACGGCCCGCTAATCGCCGGCTCCGAAATCCGATTGCGCGGACTGTCTTCTTCCTTGTGGAAGAGTGTCTTGAAGAAAAGAGCGTCGGGAACCGCCTTGATTAGTTTTGCGATCACGGCGGTCGCGAGCACGGCAAACGCCAGGCGACCGAGAAGCACGCTCGTAACATCAGCGCCAAGTGTGACAACGACCAACGTATCCTCAATGAGGCTGTGGGCAAAACCCATGAACACGCAGGCGAGGAATATCTGACGCGGCTCCGCGCTAGGCGTGCGCGCCTCGCGGATCAGCAGTCCTGCGCCATAGGAAATCCCGAGAAACAGGCCAACAGCGGCGAAAGGTACCGTCTGCTTTTCGATGCCGGCGAGCCGAAAGAGCGGTGCAAGCCCTCTGTTCATCCACTCCAAAATGCCCGACATCTTGAGAAGCTCGATCACCCAGCTCAGCGCAAGCAGAACAACGAGCATGATGCCCAGGGTTTTGAGCGTACCTAGGAGAAAGCCGCCCCAGTCGGTGCTTTCATTCGTCGGCATCCACGCCGGCTTCACCGGTCCTGACAGCCATCCGGTCGCGGCGAATATCTGATGCAGAAGGACAGCAAAGACCAAACCCCCGCCAATACGAAGCGCCGCGGTGACCAGGAAGCTCGGCCCAGCCCTCTGAATGATCCGTTGCTCGATCGGAATGGCATGTGCAAACAGCAAGAGAGCCGAAAGAACCGTCATGTCGGCAGTGCTGAGCGCCGAAACCGGAACCAAGGTGAATACGATCACAAGCGCGCCCCAGATCCCGACCAGCAATCCCGTCAGCCAGGCAAAGGCGAGTTCAGGTGGCAACCCCACCTGCAACATGAGCGGGGAGAAGAACGGAGAAATCGCCTGGATGACGCCAAGGTCCTGCAGCAGTCGCGTGGCAATCGCAACCGGAACGATGACGCGAACCAGTTCCCAATAGATTTCAAGCGTCTCCAATGTCTTGCGATAGAAGGCGGCGCAAATTGCCATCATGCTGCTCCATCATCCCTGGAGCCATCTGAGTAGCGTGAGACGCTTCGCATTTGTGGTCAAAGTTTGCGATTCCATGCAATAAAATTGCAACGCACCGACGATGAGCGCGACCGACATGGACAAGATCGACAGAAGGCTTCTCAACCTGCTCCAGGATGATGCCTCGCGAACTAACGCCAAACTGGCGGGGTTAGTCGGGCTTTCCCCTTCGAGCTGCCTGCGCCGCATACGACGACTGAAGAAGAGCGGTGTCATCAACCGCGTTGTCGCGCTTCTCGCACCGGCAAAGGCTGGCCGGGGCTTGAAGGCGATCGTCGCCGTCGAACTGGAGCGTCATGGTGAGCAGTATATGAGGGACTTTCTCGAGTTGGCCGCTCAGGAACCGGCCGTCACTCAGGCCTACAGTGTAAGCGGCGAAACCGACGCCGTCCTCATGCTCCGCCTGACGGATATGGAAGAGTTCGATGCGCTGTGCGAGCGACTGTTCCGAGACCGAAGTAACGTCGCGCGATACCACACGATGTTCGTGATCCGAACGGCCAAAGAAGTGACCGCAATTCCACTGTAGTGTTCGGGTTGCGATAGACCTGCCAGGCCGTGAATTCAGCGGCCCGGCGGAGAAACTCTACGAACATTTCTATATGCCGAAAGGGGGGTAGTGAAGGCAGCTTGGAGGCAACGCCTCGCGCACGCGAGGACAATCGCCAGCGCCGAATGTCGGAATTGGGGGCCAGCTCGACGCATTTCATGGCGCCTCCCTCACGCCCAGGCATGAAGCTGTCCTTGTTGGCTCAAGGAGAATTTGCATGCGTGGTCATTGCTTATGTGGCGCTATTGCCTTTGAAGTCGATGGCCCGGCACAGGCCTGCGTGGTCTGTCATTGTGAAAGTTGTCGGCGGCAATGTTCTGCGCCGATGACCTCCTATATTGGCGTCTTGAACGGCCAATGGCGATGGCTGGGCAAGCTACCGAAGGTATTCAACTCTTCTCCCGGTGTGGAAAGAACATTTTGCGATCACTGTGGTACGCCGCTGTCCTTCCGCTCAAAAAACATGTCTGATGTCATGCATTTTTTTGCGGCAGCGATGGAGGAGCCAGAAAAATTTGCACCTACGCTGCATGTCGCTTTTGAGGAGAAGCTCCCTTGGTTGAAACTCGCCGACAACCTGCCGACTCGTTTTGGGCCTGACTATACGAAAGACTAGGATCTGCTCGCATCGAGACAAACGGTGGAAGCTGCGGACAGCATCCGGAAGCGAGATGATGCCTCCGTCCGTTCAAACGGCGGTCGAACATTATCGATCGCGGCTGCTCTTGACCTGCTTGAGCGGCAGCAGGTAGGCGATGATCTGCTGATCGCCGAGTGCTGGATCAAAGCCAATAATGTCGGATGCGAAAAGGTCGTGGGCGGGGCGTCTCTCGAAGCCAAGGCTTTCATACAGCTTGTATGCAGACGTCATGGACGAGGCAGTGTGAAGCGCAAGGCCGCCTGAGCCCTGCAGACGCGCTTGCATGACGCACCATTCGCAAAGCGCGCGGCCATATCCGCGGCCCTGTGCCGAGGGAACAACCGCGAGAGTCCTGAGGCCTGCCAGCCCGGGCGGCCAGCCCATGCCGTCAAAGGCGGCATCGGCGTAGTAGGTGACCGTCCCGACGAGGCGTCCCTCGGCTTCGAGCACCGCGACGCTGGCTTTCGCCCATCGCCCCGCGACATCCCGCGCATCCTTGACGTAGGGCTCGAAGATGTGCGGTGCCAGAACGGGCCGTAACGATGCGAAAGCCTCTGAGACGAGCAACCCAATTCCATCCAGTTCCTGACGGCTTGCCAGGCGGACGCGTGGCTTGGATGCGATCTGCATGCATGTCCTCACTGCTCCAGTAATTCGACCGTAGGTAGGGCTCCCTCCGGCTGGCTGGACTTCGCCCGGCTTCGGCCGTCGGCCGCATCCCGCAGCGCGATTCACCCGGAGAGGTTCGCCTGCCACAATAATGACCGGCAGCAAGATTCCAATGGACCTGAGCCGTCGAGCCGCGACGACGAGTTAATCGGCGGAGCACCTCAAACTTTCGGTAACAGTTTGCTCATGCTTATGCGCTCCTCGACCTCGTATCCGCACTTTCGGTAGAACCCAAGAACCGTCGAATTGGAAGCGACAATTTGGAGGTTGATCTTTATGCAACCAAGGCCGGCGAGCCGCCTTTCGGCCTCATGGATGAGGGCCTCGCCGATCCCTTTTTGGCGATGGGACTGCAAGATAGCGATGCGCGATATCCACCCTCGATGGCCGTCATACCCGGCCATGATCGATCCGACGACCTGATCGGCCTCTATCGCCACCAAAAGCAGGTTCGGCTGATGCCTCAGCTTCCCGCGAAGCGGGAGCGATCGTAGTTGCGCGACATCTCGAGCCCGGACTATCCGGCTCTATAGTGGAGCGTTACGGCGACCCAGCAGCAGAGCGATGCCCAACGCCGGAAGCATCGCCGTCGCGACGGCGAAGAAGACGAATTGCAGCCCGGCCGACGCGGCGACCAAGCCGAGCGCCGGACTGCCGAAGCCGAGCGCCACGTCGAGGAAGACGGTGTAGAGTCCCATGGCCAGGCCACGGCTGCGTGGTGGAAGATGGCTTACGGCCTCGGCACCGAAACCGGGATAGACCAGCGAGTAGCCGAGGCCAGTCAGGCCCGCTCCGATGGCGGCGAGAACGGGCCCGGGCGCAAGCCAGATCAGCATCAGCCCTGCCGCCTCGACCGCCACGAAGATCACGGCGACGCGCGCGCCCCCTAACCTGTCAGGCAGGTGGCCGAAGCACAGCCTTGCCGCGATCAGCGACGCGGCATAAGCGGTGAAGGGAAGCCAGACCGGCTGCCAGCCGCGTTCGGCAAAGAGCAGCGCGCCAAAGGACAGGATTGCGCCATAGCCAAGGCTGCTGAAAGCAGCTCCGACGCCGGGAAGCCAGACCGCTTGCGCCACGCTCGTCCATGAATGCCGCACGCTGCTCGCGGTGGCGCTGGCGCCACGCATCGGCAGGATGGCAAGCACCGTTGCAAGCGGCAGGACGATCGTCGCCAGTGCGATCGCGGTGAAGCCGCTCGCCGCATAAAGCGCAGATCCGACGGGCGCTCCCAGCGCGAGTGCTGCGAACATCGCCGTGCCCACCCAGGCTATGACCTTTCCGGAGTTCTGTCCGCCCGCAAGGGAGAGGCCCCAGGCGACGCCGCCTGTGATGATGAAGCTCTCAGACGCGCCCAGTACCGCCCGGCCGGCGAAGAGCGCCGATGCGGACGCTACCGGCCGGTCGAGCAATGCCAGCGAGCCGAGGTAAATGAACCCCGCCAGGGCAGCGGCAATGAGGCCGACGACGACGGCCCGCTTGCCGCCGCGCCCATCGGCATAATTTCCGGCTCCAATGCGCGACAGCATAGAGGCGACGAACTGGCTGCCCGTCACCAGCCCGACTGCGAAGGGGCCGAAGCCGAGCTGCTGGTGAAGATGCAGCGGCAGGACGGGTAGCGCCAAGCCGATCAGGAGGAAGCCGGCGAAGACAGCCGCCATGATTGGCACCAGTTCCGCCATCGCGCCATTTCGGTCAGAAGTCCGCGCCATTGTGGCCACCGATAACACTTTGACAGCCGGGCTGTTCCGATCAGTAACGTTCGTAGGTCACGCGCCAGCCTTCGGCCGGATTGTCCGGCGTCAGGACCAGTTTGTTGTCCGAGACTTCGAATTTGCGTTTCATGCTCTTCCCGACAAGGTTGCGGACCAGGGAGGACTCGATCGTGATGACGAAGGTCTTGTCCTGGTCGTTGATGGCGACCGGCCCGTAATAGGCTTCGTAGCCATTCGCCTTGTAAGGCGTGTCCGGCGCCTTAGCGTCGGGGTTCTGGGCCTGCACCGAGAGGGTGCCGGCCTCGGTGAAGATGACCTGGCCGGAATATGGCACGGGCTTGAGGTTTCCCTCGGCACCGGCCTCGAGCGACCTCATGCGCCATGCGCCGATGATCGGGGACTCTTGGGAGAAAGCCGGCGTGGCGACCGAAAGCGCAAGCGCAAGGGCAGCGATCTTCAATCTCATCGTCATATGTCGTTGTCCTTTTTCTGGTTTGTGGGTGCGGACAGGCCGTCCGCCCAATCTTCGCTTACACCGAAAGCATGACCTTGATGGCGCGCCGCTCGTCCATGGCGCGGTAGCCTTCAGCGACCTCGGCCAACGGCAGCTTGAGGTCGAAGACCTTGCCGGGCTTGATCCTGCCCTTGAGCACACGGTCCATGAGGTCGGGCAGGAAGCGGCGCACCGGCGCGGGGCCGCCCAGCATGCGCTTCTGGCCGAAGAAGAGATTCTGGCCATCGAAGCTCACGCCATGCGGCACGCCGACATAGCCGATGGTGCCGCCGGGGCGAGAGCAGGCCAGCGCCTGGTCGAAGGATTCCGCCGTGCCAACGCATTCCAGCACCGAGTCCGCGCCGACGTCCTTAGTGAGCCCTTTGATCCGGGCCACACCTTCCTCGCCGCGCTCAGCGACGATGTCGGTCGCGCCGAATTCGCGGGCGAGTTTTTGGCGGCTGGCGTGCCGGCTCATGGCGATGATGCGCTCGGCGCCCATCTCCTTGGCCGCAAGCACGCCCATCAGGCCGACCGCACCGTCGCCGACCACCACCACCGTCGATCCTTCTCGGACCTCGGCTGCGTCGGCCGCATACCAGCCGGTGCCGAGCACATCGGACACAGCCAGCAGGTCAGGGATGAGTTCGGCCGGCGGCACCTCGGCGGTGGCGACCAGTGTGCCATCCGCCAACGGCACGCGGGCGTAAGGCGCCTGCGCGCCCGACATGAACTCGCGCTGCACACAGGACGACTGGAAGCCGAAGCGGCAATGCGGGCAGGTATTGTCGGAGAGGCAGAACGAGCCGACGACGAACTGGCCGGGACGGACCGTGCGCACCTCTGCGCCGACCTCGACGACGATGCCACAATATTCGTGGCCCATATGCATCGGGCCGTTGACCGGCTGCAGCCCGCGATAGGGCCACAGGTCCGAGCCGCAGATGCAGCTCGCCGAGAGCTTGATGATAGCATCCGTCGGGCGAAGGATCATTGGGTCTTCGACTTCCTCGCAGCGGATGTCGCCGGGCTTATGAAGAACGGTTGCGAGCATTTTGCTTTCCTTTCGTTCAATCGATGTCAGGCGCCGTAGTCGGCGTCGATGACGTGTTCCAGCCAGTCCACCACCTTGCCGTCTTTGACCTCCTGGAGGGCAATGTGGGTCATGGCCGTCTCGGGTGAGGCACCGTGCCAATGCTTCTCGCCGGGCGCGAACCAGACGACGTCGCCGGCACGGATTTCCTCGACCGGGCCAGCCTCGCGCTGCACGCGGCCAAGGCCCGAGACGACGATCAGTGTCTGGCCGAGCGGATGCGTGTGCCAGGCGGTGCGGGCGCCGGCCTCGAAGGTCACCTGTGCGCCTTGGACCCGCCCGGCATCGAAGGGATTGAAGAGCGGATCGATCCGCACCGTGCCGGTGAACCAGTCAGGTGGCCCCTTGCCGGAAGGCCTGGTGCCAGCGCGAAGAATGTCCATGGTTATCTCCGTTGGGTCCTCAAATGCGTTCGATGCGAAGCGGGAACTTGCCGCTTACGTGTAGGGCCTCTTCGCCCGCGTCGAAGCGGCCGAGCCTGATCAGCCCGGGATGGCGGTAGTCGGCGTAGAACATGGCCAGATTGCCCCAGGGCATGAAGTAGCAAAGGTCGTATGGCCGCTCGTTGCCGAACGGGCCGCTGCCCTCCTCCGTCAGCTTGCGCGGCAGATAGGCAATCTTCTCGTTATGCGCGTAGTCGTCGATGGTGAGATCGAGCGGCAGCATGGTGAAGAAGTCGCGCGCCGACGGATTGTCGTAGAGCGTGGCGGTCATGGTCCGGCCATTGAAAATCATCTTGATCTTCATGTCAGTGGGCTCCTGGCTGCCTGGATCGCTGCCCTGCTGGCTGCGGGCGGCCCGCGGCAGGACCGTTGCCGCGAGCGCGCCGCCGAGCAACGCGCGGCGGCTGAGGTCCGGACGGTCGATCGTCATGGCTGCGACCTCCGGGCCAAATGCGACGCTGCAAAGGCGGCGAGCGCCGATCCACAGAGCAGCACCGCGCCGAAAGTGAATGCACCCCACCAGCCGACCGTATCGAAGAGCGTGCCGCCGATGGCGGCGCCGCCGGTGATGGCGAGCTGGATGACGGCTACCTGCAACCCGCCGCCGGCCTCCGCGTCGTCCGGCAACGTGCGGCAGAGCCACGTGCCCCAGCCAACGGGCGCGGCCGTGCCGAAGAAGCCCCAGGCAACGAGCAGCGGCGCTGTAGGAATCGGCAGCGTACCGAAGGCGATGAGCGCTACGGCCAACGCGGCCATGACCAGCGGGATGACGATGAGGATGCTAAACAGGCGCGTGCGCAAAAGCCGGCCTATGCAGAGGGTGCCGAGCACCCCGGCCAGCCCCATCGCCAGCAGGATCGCCGAAAGCGCGGCGATGTCGAGCCTAGTGACGCTCTCGAGGAAGGGCCGCAGATAGGTAAAGAGCGCAAACTGGCCCATGAACAGCATCATGATCGACGCCATGCCGATGGCGACAGGAAAACGGCCGAGGAGCGCCAGCGGATTGCCTGGACGCTTCCTCCGGCGCGGGGGCAGCGCCGGCAGGCTTGTCCACTGCCAGACCAGCGCCAGGAGCCCAAACGGCACGACGAGGAAAAAAGCGCCGCGCCAGCCGACATAGGCGCCAAGAAAACTGCCCAGCGGCGCGGCGATGGTGGCCGCAATGGCATTGCCAGCGTTTAGCATGGCGAGACCCTTCGGAACCATGTCTTGCGGCACGAGGCGCATGACGATCGCGGTCGACATCGACCAGAACCCGCCGATCGCGATGCCGAGCAGCGCTCGGCCGACCATGAGGAACGCGTAGTTCGGCGCGAAGGTGACAGTGAGCCCGGACACGATGAGGAGAAGGGTGAAGCCGGTCACGACCAGTCGGCGGTCGATCCGGCGCGTGAGGCCGGCGACCAGCAGGCTGGTCACGACGGCGAAAGCGCCCGAAATCGAGATCGCCTGTCCCGTGCGGCCCGCGGTGATGCCGAGATCGGCCGCGAGCGGCGACAGCAGGCTGACCGGCATGAATTCCGACGCGATGAGCACGGAAACACACAGAGCCATCGACAGCACCGCGCCCCATGCGGCGCGGTCTTCGACAAGTCTTGTGTCGTAGGTCGTTTCCATAATTGGCATCCTTGCAAGGCGACGGGGGTGGATCAGCCGCCCATCCCCGTCACCATGCTGGAAGATATTGCAGAGGAACCCATTCTATTAGACTGAGTAATTCGCATGGACTTATCTGCTTATGATATAAATGTCAGACGGGAGGTGCCCTATGCAGCGCGATGGCATGAAGGATCTGCTCTGGTTCGTGGCGGTCACCCGGGAGCGCAGCTTCACCAAGGCGGCGGCCAAGCTCGGAACCTCGCAGTCGACTCTGAGCTCGACAATCAAGGAGCTTGAAGCTCGTCTTGGCGTCCGCCTGCTGACGCGTACGACGCGGAGCGTCGCTCCGACCGAGGCCGGCGAGCGACTTTTCCAATCTCTTGTTCCCCGCTTCGAGGAAATCGAAGCCGACCTTGCAAGTCTGGTGGCCTTTCGCGACAAGCCCTCCGGAACGGTCCGCATCACGCTGTCCGACCATGCGCTCCAGACGACCGTCTGGCCGAAGTTGCAGCCCTTGCTCAGCGACTATCCTGACGTGTGTGTCGAGCTCTACAGCGACAACGGCATGAAGAACATTGTGGAGGAGCGTTTCGACGCAGGCGTGCGGCTTGGTGAGAGCATTGACAGGGATATGATCGCAGTGCGCATCGGGCCGGATTGGAGGCTCGTGGCCGTGGCTTCGCCGGAGTACTTTTCCCGCCATCCGGTTCCGACCGCACCGCAGGATCTGGTCGATCATGACTGCATCAATATGCGGCAGGCGACGTTCGGCGGATTATATGCCTGGGAATTCGCCAGGGATGGCCGCGACCTTCGTGTGCGGGTGGAAGGCCAACTCACCTTCAATTCGTCCATTCCCATGATCGAGGCTGCGATAAGCGGTTTCGGGATCGCCTATGTCCCGGAAAACCTCGTCAGCCACCACATCGCCAAGGGATGCCTTAGGCTCGTGCTTGACGACTGGAGCCCGCCGTTTGCGGGCTATCACCTCTACTACCCGAGCAGGCGACAGCTCTCGCCTGCGATGGCGGTGATCGTGGAGGCGCTCCGCCATCGCATCTGACCCCAAGACTGCGCCTATGAATCATGAAGCTGACATTGGTAAATGGTAGGTTCTGACCCAAGCCATTTGACTTCTACGCTGCGGGCGGCTGCTTTCGCCTCAAAGCAGACGTGTAGCTCGCTCGCCTCTATGTCTGTGATTGACACAGAAGCAGTCATCGAAAAGGAGCCAAACTCGCAGGCTGAACTGGCCAAGAATTCTCGTGGATAGCCGAGGTTTTTCTCGAGCCTAGGCCATGTCTTGGTCGTCAATGGGTAGGACAGGGTTGTCCAGTTATCCCCCGGCAAGACGCGGCAGCAGGAAAATCTCCGCCCCTTCCGGCAGTTCCTTCGACCACGTGTCGCGATAGATCGTCCCGTCGATGGCGACGGCGATGCCGCGATCGATGTATGGCTCGAGGCCGGGATACTGCTCAGCCAGCTTCCTGAACAGCTCCCGAATATCCTTCGCCTCGATTTCGACCTTGCTCTTGCCTCCGGCGATCGCGCCGAGCGACCCCCAGAGCGTTACTTCGACCATCAGCCTCCCCGTTCCGCCTCGAGCGCCGCCAGGATGCGCGGCGGCGACATCGGGATATGCGTCATCCGCACGCCCGCGGCGTTCGACACCGCATTGGCGATCGCCGCCAGCGGCGGCACGATCGAGGTCTCGCCGACGCCGCGCACCCCGTAAGGATGGTTGGGATTGGGGATTTCGAGGATCTGCGTGTCGATCATCGGCAGGTCCGAGCAGACCGGGATCCGGTAATCCAGGAAGCCAGGGTTCTGCAGCCGCCCGTCCTTGCCGTAGATATACTCCTCGTTGAGCGCCCAGCCGATGCCTTGCGCGGCACCCCCCTGGTATTGCCCCTCGACATAGGTCGGATGCACCGCCTTGCCGGCGTCCTGGACGACGGTGTAGCGCAGCACCCTGGTGGAGCCTGTCTCGGGATCCACCTCGATATCGCAGATATGGGTGGCGAACGAGACGCCGGCGCCGTCGGCGACGAGCTCACTGTGGCCTGCGATCGGTCCCCCCGTCTTCCCTGACGCGGCCGCGATCTCCTTCATCGACAGCGGCGAAAGGTTGCCGTGCGTAGCGCCTTTGGCAATCGCGTGACCCTCTTCCCAGACCACGTCGTCGACGGGTATGTCCCACATCTGCGCGGCGCGCTGCCTGAGGACCTTGATGGCGTTGCGGGCGGCCGAGATCGTCGCCATGGAGGAGGAGAAGGTGCCGCGGCTGCCGTCCGTCATGTCGTTGTAGCCGAGGCTGGAGGTATCGGCGACCACCGCCTTGACCTGCTCATAGGGGATACCGAGCTCCTCCGCCGCCACCAGCGACAGCGACGCGCGGGAACCACCCACATCGACCGTGCCGACGGCAAGCGAGACCGAGCCGTCCATGCCGATGTTGAGGTCGGTGCAGGTCTGGCCACCGAAATTGAACCAGAAGCCGCAGGCCATGCCGCGGCCCTGGTTCTTGCCGAGCGGCGCCTTCATGTGCGGGTGATTCTTCGCCGCCTCCAGCGTCGGCCCGATGCCGATCGGGCCGTATACCGGTCCATAGGACGATCTGGTGCCTTCCTGCGCCGCGTTCCTGATCCGGAACTCGACGGGGTCCATGCCGATCTCCTTGGCCAGCTCGTCGACCGCACTTTCCACCGCAAACGCCGCCATCGGAGCCGACGGCGCGCGATAGGCCGCGGTCTTGGGCCGGTTGACCAGCACTTCGTAGCCGACCGTCCTGACGTTCTCGAGCTTGTAGCAGGCAAAGGCCGTCATGGCGCCGATCTCGGCCCACATGCCGGCATAGGGGCCGCAGCTATAGCGCAGTGTCGCCTCGGCCGCCGTGATCGTGCCGTCCTTGCGGGCGCCGATCCGAACATCGATCGAGGTGGCGCTGGTCGGGCCGGAGGCGCGGAACACCTCGTCGCGCGTCATGACCAGCTTGACCGGCCGGCCGGCCTTGCGCGACAGCGCCAGCGCCACCGGCTCGGCCCAGACATGGGTCTTGCCGCCGAAACCGCCGCCGATCTCCGACGAGGTGACGCGCAGCTTCGAGGCTTCCATGCCAAGCAGTTGGGCGCAGTGCTGCCGGTAGACAAAATGGCCTTGCGTACAGACCCACAGGTCGGCGGTGCCGTCGGAGCTGACATTGGCCACGCAGGCATGCGGCTCGATGTAACCCTGGTGCGTCTGCTCGGTCTTGAAGGAGCGTTCGACGACGAAATCGGCCTGGCCGAAACCTTCATGGATGTCGCCATGGCCATACTGGGTGCGCTTGGTGACATTGGAAGGCTTGACGGGCTTCTCCTCGAGGCCCTCGGTGAAGATGGCGTCGTTGACCAGGGGTGCGGAGTGCTTCATCGCCTCGTCGACATCGGTGACATGCGGCAGCACCTCGTAGTCGACCTCGATCAGCTTCAGTGCCTGCCTCGCCGTGCGGGCATCGACCGCAGCCACCGCGGCCACGGCATGGCCGTCATAGAGCGCTTTCTTGCGCGCCATGCAGTTGTCGAGGATGTCGTACATGGCGGCATCGCCGTCGGTGAGGTCGGGCAGGTCGGCCGCGGTGATCACGGCCTTGACGCCGGCGAGCTTCTCCGCCTTCGACGTGTCGATCTTCCTGATCGTGGCATGCGCATGGGGGCTTCTGAGAACGCGCCCGACCAGTTGCCCGGCCATGTTGAAGTCGGCGCCATAGCGTGCGCGGCCCGTCACCTTGTCGACGCCGTCGGGACGGATGGGACGCGTGCCGACAGAGGTGAAATTGCGTCCGGAGTAACGCGGATCGAAATTCATCGTCATGCTCCCTTCATCACGCTGGCGGCGTCCTGAACGGCACGCACGATCTTGTCATAGCCGGTGCAGCGGCAGAGGTTCCCGGCGAGGCCGAAGCGGATCTCCTCCTCGGTCGGATCGGGATTCTTGGCCAAAAGGTCCTTGGCAGCCATGAGGAAGCCCGGCGTGCAGACGCCGCATTGGAGTGCGGCGTGTTCCAGAAATTTCTGCTGCAGCGGATGCAGCCTGTCGCCATGCGCCATGCCCTCGATGGTCTCGACGTGCCGGCCCTCGGCCTCCGCGCCGAGCACCAGGCACGAGCACACCAGCCGATCGTCGAGGATGATGCTGCAGGCCCCGCAGTCGCCGGTGCCGCAGCCTTCCTTGGCGCCCGTCAGCCCCAGGCGATCGCGCAGGACATCAAGCAGCGTCTCGTCCGGCTGGCAAAGGAACTCGACATTGTCGCCGTTGATTGTCGTTGATACTGCCACACCAGCCATCATTTGCCTCCTGCGCGTGCATAGGCGGTCGTGGCGGCCCGCTTGGCCAGCACACCCGCGACTTTCCGTCTGAATTCGATAGTGCCGCGCTTGTCGTCGATCGGGCGGCAGGCGCCCGAGCAGACCTTGGCGAGCCTCTCCAGCGTGGCTTCGTCCAGCTTGGAGCCGATGAGAACCTCGGCGGCCTCCTCGACCAGAATCACCGTCGGCGCCACGGCGCCCAACGCCAGACGGGCGGATTTGACGCGACCTTGCTCATCGAGCGTCAAGTTCACGCCGGCGCTTACCACCGCGATGTCCATCTCCGTGCGCGGAATGAAACGCAGATAGGCATCGCCCGAACGCGGCAGACGGCTGTCGAGCAGGATTGCCTCGATGATCTCGCCCTTGGCCAGCGACGTCTTGCCCGGCCCAGTCGGCACCGCTTCCACGGCAATCGTGCGCCTGCCTCCTGGCCCGACTACCAATGCCCTGGCGCCAGCTGCCACCAGCGCCGGCACGCTGTCCGCCGCCGGTGAGGCGTTGCAGAGATTGCCGACTATGGTGCAGCGTCCCTGCACCTGCTTCGAGCCGATCAGCTTCGCCGCCTCGACGACGCCCGGCCATGCCTTAATCAGGGCCGCGCTCTCTCCCAATACGGCGCAGGGGACCGCAGCGCCAATGCTAAAGCCGTCCGCCGTTTCGCGGATTTCACTCAAGCCCTCGATCGCCTTGATATCGAGGATCAGGTCGGGTTCGATAAAGCCGCCTTTCATCCTCACCAGGAGGTCGCTGCCTCCGGCGAGAATGGCGACCGTGCCGACTGATCCGGCCAACTGGCCAACGGCATCTTCCATTGAAAGCGGACGTATGTAGCGCATCGTCTCCCCTTAGTGGTCATAGTCACACCAACTGATATAACCGTCTCTCCACAATGGCCATCCTGTTCGTGCATTCGCGGATTGGGCCAGGCGCCGCAATTTCATTTGCTCGTCCAACTGGACGCACCGCCAGCCACTAATGCTCGATCGGTCCCTTCGGCATGACCAGCGCCGTGCCAGCAGTCGTCGGGCGCTCGATCATGCGGCGGACGCGCGCGCAGTCCAGCACCGCGCCGACCCATCCGTAAGTCATCCGTAAGTGCGCTCCCTCTATGTCCTGTTTCGAACCAGGCGACATGTCTGCGCCGTACAGAGAGGGAAACGAACATGAGCACGCTCCTTGCACCAATTGTGATTGGCCCCGTATCGGTCTTGAGTACCTCGGTCCGTATCGATGGGCCGCTTCCCGGCTCGAGCATTTCCCTCCTGGTAAATGGCGTACCCGTCCCTGCGGTAAATGCCGGCGCCACAACCAGTACCTTTGTGCCGGTCGCCGCAGGCTCCCTCAACGTGGGGGATGCATTGACCGCACGCTGGACGCTCGGCGCCGAAACCAGTGATCCAAGCCCGGTCCCGATCGTCGTGCTCGGGTATCCCTCGACGCTAAGCCCATTGGTGTATTTGAGTCAGGTGCACGAGTGCGTCGACTGGGTGCTGATAGGCGCAGCCTATCCTGGCGCCACGGTCGAGATTTTCAACGGCGGCGCATTGATTGGCAGCGATACTGCACGCGGAAATGTCGTACCAGTGCGCATTCGCGGGGCGATCCAGGCCAACGATGTGCTTAGCGCAGTGCAGTCCGTTCAGACGCCTGCCGGACAGGTGAAGAGCAGTCAGACCCCGAGCTTGCCCGCCGAACAGACGCCGTATCGGGAAAATACCATGCCGGCACCAGCAGTCGGCCCGGTTCCTGGGTGCGCGCAAGCAGTACCCGTCAGGGGGTTGGCTCAAGGCGCCACCACGAAGGTCCACTTCAATGGCGACGTGCTGGAATATCCTTTCGTCGGTGCCAACCTCCTGGCGCTGCTTGGCCGTGCCGCGCACAATCCGGATGTCTTCAGCGCCACGCAGCACTTCGAGCGCTGCAATGCATCAAGTCCGTCATCTGCCCCTCCGGTGATCGTCGACGAAACCTTGCCGGTTAGAAAGCCCGTAATCGACGCCTCACAGTACTCCTGCCCGGCAGCCCGTGCTTTGCCTATCTCCAATCTCGAGCCCGGCGCGACATTGACGATCCAACTTGTCGATCCGACTTCGGGTGCAGCTACCGTGCTCGGGAGAATCGGAGTCGGCGAGGATGTGAGTTCCGGCCAATACTGGATTCCCGACGTGTCGGCCCTGATCCCGGCCTCGCCGCCGTTTCCATCGCTCGTCGTCATCCAGGAGCTATGCGGCAAGACAGCCACATCGGATAAGTTGCTGGTGGTAGGGTCTTACCAGGGCAGCGTATTTCCGCCGACCGTCATGGAGCCTGCATTTGAATGTGCAAGCGGCGCTTTCGTCAACAGCGTCGACAACGCGGTCGTACGTTTGTACTCGGATGCGCCAGATTCTCCTGTAATCAGCAAGCCCGTATTCAGTTTTGGCGGCCTCGTCTGGGTCGAGACATTTCGGCCGTTGCGCGCCGGCGAGCACATTCACGCCCAGCTGGAGCTTACTTGTCAGCCCCTCGCGCTTCGGGTCGGGGGCCCGATCAAAGTGTCCGACCTGACCCCACTCAAGACCCCGGATATTCAACAGCCCGTCCGGGTCTTCCAGCGGCTAATTTACGTATCAGGCGTGATTCCCGGGGCGCGCGTGCATGTATTCGTGAACGGGAAGTGGCGCGCCAGCGATACGCCACTTGGTTGGACGACGCTCTTCTTCGGGATTTACGTAGGCGAGCTCAAGGTAGAAGACCAAATTACGGTGATGCAGACATTGTGCACGAAGATGTCTCCGCTCACCAGAGTTCCCGTCAATGTCACCCTCGGGGAAATGCTGCTCTCCGCGGCTCCCCCGTCCCTGATAGCGGGCCAGCCGGCGACGATAACCATCAAAGCAGTCGACGCCGATAACAAGTCCCAATCGGTTGGAGGGACCATATCGCAAGGGGGCGCGGTGGTCGGGGCCACCAACACAGCGTTCACGCTATCTCCGCCTACCGGCCAAGCATCGGTCAGCTTGCAAGTTGCAGCCGTTGGCTACAAGACCGAGACCATCAGTATTCCCCTTACTGCGGCGCCGGTCGCCAAGCCGGCGATGCTGACGATAGCAACGGGTCTCTGGTTCAACGCCACCAAGAAAGAAATCACTGAAATCACCTGGCACCTGCAGGGGCCATCCGGCAGCTTTTCAAAGACCGAAAAGCCGAACGCAGAGCCGGCGTTGGTTCAGTTCGCGTTGCCCAAGCCGGCCGGCGGCGGGTTCACGCCGTTCACTCTCAGCTGCGAGGTCACATTCCAGTTCCAGGATTTCAATTTCATCTCAGGCGTATCTGGGACGAGGTCGAGTGACTTTATCGAGGGAGGCCTCATAAAGCCGTCTCCATCAACCGTCGAGATGTATTGGAGCGGTACCGACCTGACGATCAACTTCCTGGTAAAGTGGATACAGCAGGGCGATTATTTCGTCATAGAGCTCATGTAGTCGAATCGCCAGCGGAAGGGCGTCAGGGTGGCTGGAGCGGTTCATCGTTTCACGGAAACGGCGAACCGCTCTGTCTCTTCCGGACGGAAAACCGTTTCACACTTTTCCTGGAATTGCGCTGGAGCGGGATGCGTTCAAATTGAACGGTGCATCCCGCTTTATCTATTTGTCTTAACCGCATTTCTGCGACGTCAAGTGATTCCACTTGGCTGCAAAATGCTTTAATGCTCGATCGGTCCCTTCGGCATCACCAGCGCCGTGCCGGCAGTCGTCGGGCGCTCGATCATGCGGCGGACGCGCGGTGGCTCGTTGCCGCTGTGCAGCGCCCTTATGCGCTCGCCGATGACCGCGTCGGCGTAGGTGGCGCGCCGATTGTGGCGGATATATTCGACCCAGGTCGGCGTGTGGTAGTGCTCGATCCATATCGACGGATTTTCGAGATCGCGCGCCAATGTCCAGTTGCGGGCGCCGTCACGGCGGCGGATGCGGCCGCGCTCGGCCATGGTGGCGAGGAATTCCGGTACGTCCTCGTTGCGGATGACATATTCGATCATGATGGCGATGGGACCGCTGCGCGGCTTGAGATCAAGCGCCAGATGCGGCTCCTGAAAACGGTTGAGCGGGTCGAGGTTGAGCACCGCCTGCTGCGGCAGCGGCAGCAGCAGGCCGATGGCGCCTCCCGCCAGCATGGCGACGCTGGCCGCCATCAGGGCGACTTCGGCGCCATGGGCGTCGGCAACGACACCCCAGACCCAACTGCCGAGCGCGATGCCGCCGAAGGTTGCGGTCTGGTAGACCGAAAGCACGCGGCCGACGACCCAGCGCGGCGTCGACATCTGCACGGTGACGTTGAAATGCGACAGCGCCGTCACCCAGCAGGCGCCGCCGAGCAGCAGGCCGAGCGACGTCTGCCAGGCATGATTGCTGACGGCGGCGTTGAAGGCGCAGACGGCGAAACCGGCGAATGCCATGCGCACCATGGTTTCGCTGGACAGCAGCTGCCGCAGCCTGACGCTGGTCAGCGCGCCGCCGACGGCGCCGATGCCGAAGGCGCCGAGCATGATGCCGTAGCTCAAGGCATCACCCTTGACGACGTCGCGCGCGACCAGCGGCAGCAATGCCAGGACCGCGCCGGCGCTGAAGCCGAAAGCCGAGCTCCTGACCAGCACCTTGCCGATGTTAGGCGACATGGCGACATAGCGCAGGCCGGCGCCCATTGCGGCGCCCAGTGTCTCGCGCGGCAAGGTCGATGCCGGCAGTTCCGGCTTCCAGCGGGCCAGCACGACGATGAGGCCGACATAGCTCAGCGTGTTGACGGCGAAGGCCGCGGCGGCACCTGCCGCGGCAACGATGATACCACCGATCGCCGGGCCGACGCTGCGCGTCAGGTTGAAGCCCATCGAGTTGAGCGCGATCGCCGCCGGCACCTTGGTGCGAGGCACCATGTCGCCGACCGAAGCCTGCCAGGACGGGCTATTGAGCGCGGTGCCGCTGTCGATCAGGAAGGTGAAGGCGAGCAGCGTCCACGGTGTCATCAGGTCGAGATAGGTGAAGACGGTCAGAAGAGCCGAGACGACGAGCATGAAGATCTGCGCGATCAGCATGACCTTGCGCCGGTTGAAGCTGTCGGCGATGGCGCCGGCCAGCAGCGCAAACAGCATGATCGGCAAGGTGGTCGAGGCCTGGACCAATGCCACCTGGTAGGACGAGGTGGCGATCGTCGTCATCATCCAGGCGGCGCCAACGCCCTGGATGAGGCCACCGAAATTGGAGACGAGGCTGGCGGACCACACCGCCCGGAAGATGCCGTGCCGGAACGGCGCCAGCGCCGAGGCGCTTTCGCTTTCCGGTGTGTCGTCGTTCATAAATGCTTTCCCGGGCTCAAATGCGTTTGTTCTTCCGATCAATCGGCCCCGCAAGCCGTGGGTTCAAAAAATAGAACATCATTTCGCAAAGGGCGAACGCATTCTGGAAAAACATCATGGTCCAACAACAAGATAGCGGGCGCGGAGCCGGTCAGCGCACGCCACTGCGTGCGCCGATTCAGATGCTGGCATGAAGGTAATTCGGCCCTTCAGGCTCCACAGCTCGGACTTGATCAAACTGCGGTCCGTACGTAGGAAAATTGCCAGAAGGAAATTACCGAGGGACTGAAATGAAAGCGCGAGCTCTCAAGGGGATGTCGATTGCCATTCTCATAGTGGCTATACCTCACGTATTTTTTAGACCGCTTGCGAGCATGAGCGGCCTGGCTTTAATACAAATATTTACATGCGCTATTTTGTACACATATCTTATGTTGAACATACTTGGTGACAAATTGTACGAAAAGAACGTAGTATTGTATATTATCGCTTGTCTAATAACTACATTTTACCCATATGAGAACGTATTTTTGATAGCCGGCAGCATATATGGATTTATTGTCCTATTTATTTTTCCTATATCTCTCCTTTTTATACTGAGATCCGTCCGAATCGAACTACGATGATGGTGCACTTTTTGCTGCCCAACCGACAGGCTCTGCGTTCGGATTGATCGCATGCCTCGCCTTGCCCGCATTGTCGTTCGCCGTCTGCCGCACCACGTCACGCAACGGGGTTAAGGGCGCACCAAGGTGTTTTCGCGTACGAAGACTACGCACTCTGCAAGAGCCTGCTGGTGGAGCATTGCCCACTAGCCGATCTGATTCCGGAATAGTTGCGGACCATCAAGCTTTGGTGATTGCCGCGCCCCCCAAGGAACGGCTGATTCGGCTACAATCCAACTGCAGACGAATCTGACATCAACGCGATTTGACGGAAACGAATTCAATGAATTGGCGGTGAGCGATGGGCTTTACGGCCGCGAAACCGGTCGGATCGCAACTGTGCCGTATCGGCGGCTCGCCGACTGCGATAAGCTCCCGGTGCCGAGACGGATGGGCGTCCGCCCCGGTTTGGGGTGACGCTGGTTGCTTGCCACTGCGCGGCAGAGCGCGGATTTCGCGAGACTGGTTTCGGGGGATGGGGGAAATAATGAGCGATTCATTTCAGGAAGTGACGTCCGTCTCGTGGTTCGGGCGGATCAAACGCGCGCTCGCCGGGGTCGTCTTCGGGCTGCTCCTGATCGTGCTGATGGTGATCGGCCTGTTCTGGAACGAGGGCCGGGCCGTGCAGACGGCGCGCTCGCTGGCCGAGGGATCGGGCGCGGTGGTCTCGGTCGGCGCCGACAGCGTCGATGCCGCCAATGACGGCAAGCTCGTCCATGTCACCGGGGCGGTGACGGCGAGCAGCGGCCTTGCCGATCCGGACTTCGGTATTTCGGCGCAGGGGTTGCGGCTGTCGCGCGGCGCCGAGATGTACCAGTGGAAAGAAGAGGAGAAATCCGAGACGACGAAGAAGCTGGGCGGCGGCGAGGAGACGGTGACGACCTACAGCTATTCGAAGGTGTGGGACGACAGCCAGATCAATTCGTCGGAGTTCAAGAAGCCGGACGGCCACGAGAATCCGCCGATGGAGATCCACAGCAAGCAATTCCAGATTCCGGACGGCAAGCTCGGTGCTTTCACGCTCGACCGGCCCGTGCTGGACCTGATCGGCGGCGACAAGATGTTCTCACTGTCTGCCGATCAGTCGGCCGCCATAGACGCCGCCTATACCGGCACCAAGCGGGTCAACATCGTCGACGGAAAAATCTATCTCGGTTTCAACACCACGTCGCCGGCGCTGGGCGACTACCGCATCGGCTACGAACTGGCGCCGCTCGGCGTGGTCAGCGTCGTCGCGCGCCAGACGGGGGGCGGCTTCGAGCCATACCAGACAATCGCCGGCGACCAGTTGCTGATGGTCGACACCGGCAATGTTCCGGCGGAAAAGATGTTCGCCGAAGCGGTCAGCGCGAACACGCTGATCACCTGGCTGCTGCGCGCCGCCGGCGTGCTGCTCCTGGCCATCGGCTTTGCCCTGCTGCTCGGGCCGATCGGCGTCATCCTCGACGTCATTCCTTTGCTCGGCAGCATGGCGCGGATGGGTACCGGCATCATCGCGTTCTTCCTGGCGATCCTGGTCGGGGCGACGACGATGGCCATCGCCTGGTTCTGGTACCGGCCGGTGCTGGCGGCGGGCATCCTGGCAGCGGGCGTCATCGCAGCGGCGGCGGTCTATTACCTCGGCCGCTCGCGCAGGCCGGCTCCGCCGGTTGCGGCGCCGAGCGCGGCCACATGATTTGCAGGCGCCGGCGGTTCTAGCGGTTCATCGTTTCACGGAAACGACGAACCGCCCTGTTTCCTGGAATTGCTTCTAGCGGTCTTCGAAGCCGGTCAGCACGCCGACGGCGTTGATGCCGATCTCCTCGACGGCGTAGCCGCCTTCCATGACGAACAGCGTCGGCAGGCCGAGCCTGGCGATGCGGCGGCCGATCCTGGGATAGTCGGGGGTCTTCAGCTTGAACTGGCTGATCGGGTCCTTCTCGAAGGTGTCGACGCCGAGTGAAACCACGACGACATCAGGAGCATAAGCCGAAAGCCTCGTGCAAGCGTCCTCGAGTGAGGCGTTCCACACGTCCCAGCCGGTGCCGAAGGGCATCGGGTAATTGTCGTTGAAGCCTTCGCCGTCGCCCTCGCCGCGTTCGTCGGCATGGCCGAGGAAGAAGGGATATTCGGTCATCGGATCGCCATGCAGGTTCAGCACCTGAACGTCACCGCGGCGATAGAATATCTCCTGGGTGCCGTTGCCGTGGTGATAATCGACGTCGAGGATCGAAACGCGCCCGGCGCCATGGTCGCGGAACCATTGCGCGGCGACGGCGGCGTTGTTGATGAAGCAATAGCCGCCCATGAAGGCCGCCCCTGCATGGTGCCCCGGCGGGCGGCAGAGGGCGAAGGCGGAAGGCTCACCGGCCTTGACCAGCGCGGCGGCGGTCAGCGCGACGTCATAGGACGACTTGATCGCATCCCATGTGCCTTTGACGAACGTCGCGCCACCGTCGAAGGAGTAGAAGCCGAGCAGCGCATCGATGCCTTTCGGGCGCACGTCGCCGCGAAGGCCGCGCGTCGGCCAGGTGAAGGGAATGGCCGAACCGCTGCGGCCCGACGCTTCCCAGAGCGGCCACACGGTCGGTAGGAAATCGATGTAGTCGCTGGCATGCACCTTCCTGGCGGCGGCGAGGTCGTGGCTTTCCGGCGGCAGGATCGGACCGAGCTTCTCGCTCTCCACCCGCGCCCTGATGAACTCGGCGCGCGAAGGCTTTTCAAAAGCCGGCACGATGGCGCCGGCGATCAATTCGACATTGCCGGAATGGCCGGCATGGAAAGGCGAAAAAACAGTCTTCATGAAATTGTTCCGTGGTGAGACGCGGCAACCCTAACCGTCCTGCACTGCCTTTCACAAGGCGCTGGGCCAACCAGCCATGGCTTGCTGGCCCGGCAGCCGGTCGTCTAGCCTGCCGGCAGCGCAACCGAACCGCGGGTAATCATGAGTTCAAATGCCGACCTGATCGTCACCAATGCCCGTGTGCTGACCATGGACGAAGGCAATCCGACGGCCGAGGCCGTGGCGATAAAGGACGGCAACATCCTGGCGGTTGGCGATCGCCGGACGATCGAGGCGCTGAAAGGGCCGGCCACGAAGATCATCGATGCGCAAGGCGGTTCGGTGGTGCCGGGCTTCATCGAAGCGCATATGCACCTTTTCGGCGGCGCGGCCGAACTGGACAATCTGCACCTTCAGGGCGTGCATGGCTTCGATGCGCTGAGCGACGCGATCCGCGCCTACGCTGCGGCACGGCCGAACGCCAAATTGCTGCTTGGGGCCGGCGTCGACTATACCATCCTTTCCAAGGACGAGCCGGTCACCCGCCATCATCTCGACCGCATCATCGCCGACCGGCCGTTCGCCATGTCGGCTTCCGATCACCACACAATGTGGGCCAACACCAAGGCGCTTGAGCTGGCTGGCATCCTGCACGGCAAGCAACTCGGCCCCGGCAACGAGATCGTCATGGGCGCCGACGGCCTCGCGGCCGGCGAATTGCGTGAGGGCGAGGCCTTTGGGCCGATCCTCGAGCTTTCCGGGCAGAACCGCGTGCGGCTCGGCCTTGCGACAGGCGGCGAGCCCGAGCCGTACCCTTCCGCCGCTGAAATCGCGGCCGACCGTGCCCTGATGCATCGCGGGCTGGAATGGTGCGCCCGCCACGGCATCACCTCAATCCAGAACATGGACGGCAATCTCTACCAGCTCGAACTGCTTGCCGGGTTGGAGCAGGAAGGCCGGCTGCTCTGCCGCACCAAGATACCTTTTCATTTCAAGAACTTCATGACGCTCGACAGGCTGGAAAAAGCGTCGAGAATGGCTTCCGCCTACCGATCGGAATGGCTGTCGTCCGGCATGGTCAAGATGTTTTACGACGGCGTGCTGGAAGGCTGGACCGCGGTCATGGTCGACGACTATGCCGACCGGCCGGGCTGGCGCGGTGAGCCGCTGTTCACGCCAGAGCATTTCGCCGAGGTGGCGCTGGAGGCCGACCGGCGCGGCCTGCAGATCGCCGTGCATTCGATAGGCGACGGCGCTGTGCGCGCGGTTCTGGACGGTTACGAGGCGGCGCGGCGGAAGAACGGCAGGCGCGACAGCCGTCACCGGGTCGAGCACATCGAGGTGACCACTGCCGCCGACGTGCCGCGCTTTGCCGAACTCGGCGTCATCGCCTCGATGCAGCCGCCGCACCCGCCCGGCGCCATGGACTTCCCGCTGGAGCCGACGCTTTCGCGCATCGGCCGCGAAAGATGGCCGCTGAGCTATGCCTGGCGGACGCTGAAGCAGGCGGGTGCGCATGTCGTCTTCGCTTCCGACTGGCCGGTGTCGCGGGTCGACCCGATCCTGGGCATTCAGGCGGCGGTGTTGCGCAAACCTTGGGCAGACGGCGTTCCCGACCAGAGCTTCTCGCTGTTGGAAGCGCTTGCGGGCTATACAGTCGAAGGCGCTTATGCCGAATTCATGGAGCACCGCAAGGGCCGGCTGAAAACCGGCTATCTGGCCGATCTGGTGGTGCTGTCGGCCGATATCGAGACAACTGAACCGGGTTTGTTACACAAGGTGCATCCGGTGACTACCATCTGCGGCGGCAAGATCAGTCATCAGGTTGATGATGGGGCTGACGATGGCACGGAGCTTGCGTTCTGAACCGAGATTCAGATGCATGGTTGCCAAGCCGACCGGCATATGCTGACAATCGAATGGGAACTGGATCCGCCAACAAGAGCGGACATGAAAATGGGGAAGTGCGTGCCGGATCAGCCGGGTAAGAGTGCAATCGAAGTCCGCGGCGTCCGCAAGGTGTTCGGTACCGGTGACGCACAAGTCGCCGCTCTCGACACGGTTTCGGTGTCGATCCGCGAGAATGAGTTCTTCACGCTGCTGGGGCCGTCGGGCTGCGGAAAGACGACGCTGCTGCGGCTGATCGCCGGCTTCGATTTCCCCAGCGAAGGCGAAATCCTGCTGCACGGCCACGACATTGCGCCGCTGCCGCCGTTCAAGCGGCCGGTCAACACCGTCTTCCAGTCCTATGCGCTGTTCCCGCACATGACGGTGGCCGAGAATATCGGCTTCGGCCTGGAGATGCTGGGCAAGCCGAAAGCCGAAATCAAGGCGCGCGTCGCCGAGATGCTGAAGCTGGTCAAGATGGAGGCGCTGAGTGCCCGCCGCACCAGCCAGATCTCCGGCGGCCAGCAGCAGCGTGTCGCACTGGCGCGCGCGCTGGCGCCGCAGCCGAAAGTGCTGTTGCTCGACGAGCCGCTGTCGGCACTCGACTACAAGCTGCGCAAGGAAATGCAGATCGAACTGAAACGGCTGCAGCACCAGACCGGCATCACCTTCATCTTCGTCACCCACGACCAGGAGGAGGCGCTGACCATGTCCGACCGCATCGCGGTGATGTCGGCCGGCAAGATCCTGCAGGTCGGCACGCCCTGGGACATCTATGACAAGCCGGCCGAGCGCTTCGTCGCCGACTTCATCGGCGAAACCAATTTCCTGACCGCAGCCATCACCGACATCGGCAACGGCAAGGCTCGCGCGACCCTCAAATCCGGCGCAACGATCGACGCGACCGTGGCTGAAGGCTTCCAGCCGAAGGATAATGCTACCGTGGTGGTCAGGCCGGAACACGCCAAGCTGACCAGCGGCAAGGGCGACCTTTCCGGAACCATCGAAAACATCGTCTATTTCGGTACCGACACGCATATTCATGTCCAACTGGACAGCGGCGAAGCCTTCACCGTGCGCCAGCAGAACACGCGCAGCGCAGGCTGCGGTTTCGAGCGGGGCGACAAGGTCGGCGTCTCGATCGGCAGCGACGCCGCGCAAGTGCTGAGGGATTGATGGCGAGCGCGTTTTCCCAAGCTGCATTGTTCGAAGCAGAGGCGGAGAAGGCCAGCGCCAGGCGCCACCGCCTGCTTTCGTTGCCAGCTTTGATAATCATCGGCATTTTCGGCGTGCTGCCGCTTCTCATCATCGTCATCTATTCATTTCTTGCCGCAGCACCCTATGGCGGCGTGCAGTGGCAATTCTCGACCGACGCCTATCTGAACTTCCTGTTCCAGCGCGACATCTTCGACGACACGCTGCAGTTCACGCCGGATTTCCTGATCATCTATCTGCGCTCGTTCGTCTTCGCCGTGGTGACGACGGTTATCTGCCTGCTGCTCGGCTTTCCGACAGCCTATTTCATGGCCACGCGACCGCCAGCGCAGCGCAACTGGTGGGTGCTGCTGATCACCATCCCGTTCTGGTCGAACCTGCTGGTGCGCACTCTTGCCATCATGTTCATCATCCGCGACGAGGGCCTCATCAACAACGCACTGATGGCTCTGGGGGTGATCGAGAAACCGATCACCATGCTCTACACCAACTTCGCCATCCAGCTCGGCCTGCTCTATTCGTTCCTGCCGTTCATGGTGCTGCCGCTCTATTCCAGCCTGGAGAAGCTGGATTTCCGGCTGGTCGAGGCCGCCTACGACCTCTACGCGACACGTCGGCAGGTGCTATGGCGGGTGATCATCCCGCTGTCGCTGCCCGGCATCATCGCCGGCTGCCTGCTTGTGTTCATTCCGGCCCTCGGCGCCTATGTGACGCCGCTGATCCTCGGCGGCGGTATCCACCTGATGATCGGCGATCTCATCGCCCAGCAATTCGGCTCCGGGCGCAACTGGCCGCTCGGCTGCGCGCAGGCGCTGATCCTGATGGCAGCGGTGCTGGTGGCGCTCTACTTCTATGTCCGTAACACGTCGGGGAAGATGAGGCATGGCTGACCCCCGCAGCGCCGATATCAAGGACCAACCGGGCTTCCGCTCGATCGCCATCATCTGCCTCTGCGTGCTCTACGCGCCGATCCTGATCCTGATGATCTTCTCGCTGAACACCGGGTCTCTGGTCACGCGTTGGGAAGGCATCGGGCTCGGTTGGTATGGCAGTGCGCTGCTCAACCAGGAATTCCACAACGCCGCCAAGAACACGCTGATCATCTCTGTCACCGCCACGATCATTTCGACGATCGCCGCGACGCTGGCGGCGATCGGCATGACCCGGGTCAAGCCGTGGCGCGGGCTGTCGGCCGCCTTCATGGTCATCAACCTGCCGCTGATGGTTCCGGAGATCATCACGGCGGTGGCGACGCTCTCGTTCTTTGCGCTGATCGCGGGCACTCTCGGGCTCAATTTCGGCATCGGCAATCTGATCCTCGCCCACACCGTCTTTTGCATTCCTTTCGCCTATATGCCCATCCGGGCGCGTCTCGAGGACATGGATCTGACGCTCGAAGCTGCCGCGGCCGATCTCTATGCCACGCCCTGGCATGCTTTCCGGCGCATAACGCTGCCATTGCTGGTTCCCGGCATCCTGTCGGGTGGGGCGCTCGCCTTCATCGTCTCCTTCGACGATTTCACCATCACGCAGCTGGTCGCCGGCCCCGGGCAGACGACGCTGCCCCTCTACATCTGGAACCAGATCAGGCGGCCGATGACGCCGGAGATCAATGCCATCTCCACCATCCTGCTGCTGGTGTCGATCCTGTTCGTCTCGATATCGTTCCTGATCGCGCGCCGCCGCGCCAAGTGAGTCAATGGGAAGGCAAAGGAGACTGTGATGTCTAGGAAACTGATGGCTGCCGTTTCGACGGCAGCACTTTTATGGGCAGTACCTGCACTCGCCGATGGTGAGCTGCACATCTACAATTGGGGTGATTACACCAACCCCAAGCTGATCGAGAAATTCGAAAAACAATACAACGTCAAGGTGACGCTGGACGACTACGATTCCAACGAGACCATGCTGTCGAAGGTGCGCGCCGGCAATTCCGGCTACGACATCGTCGTCCCATCCGACTACACCGTGAAGATCATGATCGATGAGGGCCTGCTCGAAAAGACCGAGCCCAATGCGATGCCGAACGGCAAGAACCTCGACCCGCGCTTCGTCGACATCTACTGGGACAAAGGCCGTCACTACACCGTGCCGTGGCAGTTCGGCACCACCGCGTTCGAAGTCAACACCGACAAATACAAGGGCGACATCGACACGCTGGCAATCCTGTTCGACCCGCCGGACGAGTTGAAAGGCCAGATCAACATGCTCGACGATGTCAACACCGTGATGCACGCGGCCGAGCGCTATGCCGGTGTGCCGCGTTGCGGCGCCGACAAGGCCAATCTGAAGAAGGTCAACGACATTCTCATGGCCGCCAAGCCGTCATGGAAGACCTTCAGCTACGACACCATCACCAAGATCACCTCGGGCGATGTGATCGTCACGGAGGCGTGGAACGGCGCAACCTATCGTGCGCGCCAGAAAATCCCGGCGATCAAATACGCCTATCCCAAGGAGGGCATCGAAGGCTGGATGGATAATGTGGCCGTGCTGAAGGGCGCCAAGAACCTCGAAAACGCCAAGCTGTTCCAGGACTTTGTCATGGCTCCGGAAAACGCCGCGCTGATTTCGGAATTCGCCGGTTACGACAACGGCATTACCGGGAGCCACAAATTCCTGCCGCCGGACTTCGCCAGCGCGCCGGAAATCAATCCGCCGGCCGGTGCGCCGACTGCGGAATTCGTGCCACCTTGCCCACCGGAAGTGGTCGAGATCTACAACAAGATCTGGACCAATCTGCGCAAATAGGCTCGACGTGGGATCGATCGAAGGGAGGCTTCGGCCTCCCTTCTTTGCGACAAGGGGATTGGATGAAATCTTATCGCAACAGCGAACCGGCGCCGCCGATCATGCAGGGTTCGCCGCCGCGGATGGTGCCGCCGAAGCTCGACTGGGACCGGCCGCCATGGAACCGCTGGGCGTTTCAGCACATCCGCGAATTTCTGCCGACCGTCGAAGTCTGGCGCGGCAATGGCCATCGGCATCGCTTCGAGCGCGCCGAGGTCGATCTCGACGCGCTGCCGGTGAACGACAGCATGGGTCAGCCGACGACACTCGCCGGACTGCTCGATGAGACCTATACCGACGGGTTTCTCGTGCTCAAGGACGGCAAGGTCGCCTATGAGCGCTACTTCAACGGCATGACCGAGCGCACGCTGCATCTTTCGCAGTCGATGGCGAAGTCGGTCACCGCCTCGGTGTTCGGCATACTGGTCGGGCGCGGGCTGATCGATCCGGCTTTGCCGGTGACGACCTATCTGCCGGAGCTGGAAGCGACCGGCTGGGCAGGCGCCAGCGTGCAGCATGTGCTCGACATGACGAGCGGGGTGCGCTTTTCCGAGGAATACACCGACCCCTATTCCGACATCGGCCAGGTCGATGTCGCCACCGGCTGGAAGCCGGTGCCACCGGACAGCGATCCGGCCTTCCGCTGGCCATCGCATATGTTCGAACTGATCCTGGGGCTCAAGGAGAAAATCCGGCCACACGGCGCCGCCTTCGAATACCGCTCGATCGAGACCGACGTGCTTGCCTTCATCATGGAACGGGTGAGCGGCAAACGGCTGGCGCAGCTGGTTTCGGACGAACTCTGGCAAAAGCTCGGTGCGGATGAAAGCGCCTGCTTCACCGTCGACAGCGCCGGCTACGCCATCGCCGACGGTGGCTTCAACGCCACGCTGCGCGACTATGGCCGCTTCGGCCAGCTGATCCTCGACAATGGCGGCGAAATCGTGCCGGCCGACTGGATCGAGACGACACGCAATGGCAGGCATGGGCCGGATTTCAGTCCCAGCCTGCCGGAAGGCAGCTACCGCAACCAGTTCTGGATCGAGGACCCGCGCTCGCGCGCGCTGATGTGCCGGGGCGTGTTCGGGCAGCTGATCCATATCGACTGGGATACGAAAATGGTCGTGGTGAAGCTTTCGAGCTATCCGGATTTCACCAACATCGGCTATTCGGTGGGGACGCTGAAGGCCGTGCATGCCATTGCCGCGGCGCTCGCCTGAACCTCAAAGAAATCCGCAGGATCACCATGACCGGCAAGACCGCGTTCGAAACCAGATACGGCTTTGCCCGCAAGCAAGTGCTGCTCGGCAACTGGCGCGAAAGCCCGTTCAGCCGGTGGTCGTTCCAGAATGTCGGCGAGTTGGTGCCGAGCGCTGCCGTGGCGGCAAAGCCGGGCAGCAGCGAAGCGCCGGCCCAGGATTTCGGCGGGTTACTTGGTGAAAAGGTCGCTCTTGCAGGCGGGGCGGAGACGGTCGCGGCGTTTCTCAGGCGCTCCGATACCGACGCGCTGACGATCATGAAACGCGGCAAATTCGTCGGCGACTGGTCCGCGCCGCATATGGAGTTTGGGGCGCGCCACCTCGTCTTTTCGATCAGCAAGTCGCTGACCGCCATTGTTGCCGGCATATTGGAAGGCGAGGGGATTTTCGATCCGCAGGCACCGGTAAGCCGCTATCTGCCCGAAGCCGCCGGCTCGGCCTATGGCGATGCGCGTGTGCGGCACGTGCTCGACATGAGTGTCAGCCTCGATTTCGAAGAGGCCTATCTCGATCCGGAAAGCGCCTTCGCCCGCTATCGCCGCGCCATGCTGTGGAATCCGGGCGGGGGCACCGAGAGCCTGGCCACTTTCCTCATGACGCTGCAGGGTCTGGCCGAGCCGCATGGCCGGACGTTCCGCTACCGTTCGCCCAATTCCGACCTGCTCGGCATCCTGCTCGAACGTGCGTCTGGCCGGCGTTTCGCCGATCTGATGCGCGAAAAATTATGGGAGCCGCTCGGCGCCGTCGGCGATGCCTCGGTGACAGTCGACACGGAAGGAACGGCGCGCACCGCCGGCGGCATTTCGGTGACGCCGCGCGACCTTGCACGCGTCGGCGAGATGATGCGGCAAGGCGGCGCAGCCAATGGCCGCCGCGTCGTGCCGGAAGCCTGGGTGCGCGACACGACCGAAACCGGCGGTGACGCCGAGGCCTGGCGGCGCGGCACGATGGCGTTCCTGTTTCCGCGTGGCCGCTACCGCAACAAATGGTACCAGACGGGCGCGGCAAGCGGCGCCGTCTGCGGCATCGGCATCCACGGCCAGTGGCTTTACGTCAATCCGAAGGCCGAAATGGTAATCGCAAAGATGTCGTCGCAGCCGGTACCGGTCGACGATCCGCTCGATTTGGATATGATATCTTTCTTCGAGGCGCTGAGCCGGATGGTCTGATCCATCCAGACAGCCCGACCTTTCCTGTGGACCTCTCGCCGGGTTGAAAATGGCGCAGTTGGCGCGGCAGTGCTCTGCGCCTATGGTCGCTGCTCGTTTCGACTAGCGACAGGTACGACATGGCAGCCGACATCAAGCGCATCGCAACCATCATAGCCGCCGAAATCGGCGCGCGGCCCGAACAGGCTGCGGCGGCGATCGGCTTGCTCGACGACGGCGCGACCGTGCCGTTCGTGGCGCGCTACCGCAAGGAGGTCACCGGCGGCCTCGACGACACGCAGCTGCGCGACCTTGCCGAGCGGCTGGCCTACCTGCGCGAACTCGACGCGCGCCGCGACACCATCCTTGGTTCGATCCGCGAGCAGGGCAAGCTGACCGACGAGCTCGAGGCAAAGATCGCTGCGGCCGGCACCAAGGCCGAACTCGAAGACATCTATCTGCCTTACAAGCCGAAGCGCCGGACCAAGGCCGAGATCGCACGCGAGCGCGGGCTCGGGCCTCTGGCGGAAGCTATTCTCGCCGACCGTACGGCTGTACCCGCCGAGCTGGCGCTGGCCTACATCAGCGAAGACGTGGTCGATACCAAGGCGGCGCTCGAGGGTGCGCGCGACATCCTGTCCGAACAGTTCGCCGAGAATGCCGATCTGGTCGGCAGATTGCGGACCTACATGAAGGAACGCGCCTTCCTGCGGTCGCGCGTCGTCGACGGCAAGCAGGAGGCGGGCGCGAAATTCTCCGACTATTTCGACCATGTCGAGCGCTGGGCCAACGTGCCGAGCCATCGCGCGCTGGCCATGCTGCGCGGCCGCAACGAGGAGGTTCTGTCGCTCGACGTCGAAGTCGATGCCGATGACGCCTCTCCGGTGAAACCGGTTGAGCGGATGATCGCCGACGCCTACGCCATCGGCCGCCAGTTGCCGGGAGACCGCTGGCTGATGGAGGTCGCCGGCTGGACCTGGCGCATAAAGCTGTCGCTGCACCTGACGCTCGATCTGATGCGCGATCTGCGCGAGCGGGCCGAAGAAGAAGCCATCCATGTCTTCGCCCGCAATCTCAAGGATTTGCTGCTTGCCGCGCCTGCCGGCTCGCGGCCGACGATGGGGCTCGATCCGGGCATTCGCACCGGCGTCAAGGTGGCGGTGGTGGACGGCACCGGCAAGCTGCTGGCGACGACAACGGTCTATCCGTTCCCGCCGAAGAACGATGTCCGCGGCACGCAGGCCGAACTGGCCAAGCTCATCCGGCTGCACAAGGTCGAGCTGATTTCGATCGGCAACGGCACCGGCAGCCGCGAGACCGAAAGGCTGGTGGCCGACATGCTGGCTGACATGCCTGCCGGGTCCGGGCCGAAGCCGCTCAAGGTGATCGTCAGTGAAGCCGGCGCCTCGGTCTATTCCGCCTCGGCAACGGCGGCGGCGGAATTTCCCGGCCTTGACGTGTCGCTGCGCGGGGCAGTGTCGATCGCGCGGCGCCTGCAGGATCCGCTCGCCGAACTGGTCAAGATCGAGCCGAAGTCGATCGGCGTCGGCCAGTACCAGCACGACGTCGATCAGTACCGCCTCGGCCGCTCGCTGGAAGCGGTGGTCGAGGATGCGGTCAACGCCGTCGGCGTCGATCTCAACACGGCCTCAGCGCCGCTTCTGGGGCGGGTTTCGGGTCTCGGCGCATCGCTGGCCGAGGCGATCGTTGCGCATCGCGATGCCTCCGGCCCGTTCGCCAGCCGTCGCGAACTGTTGAAGGTCTCCCGCCTTGGACCCCGCGCGTTCGAGCAATGCGCCGGCTTCCTGCGCATTCCAAACGGCAGCGAACCGCTCGATGCGTCAGCGGTGCATCCGGAAGCCTATGGCGTGGCCAAGAAGATTGTTGCGGCCTGCGGGCGCGACGTCCGCTCGCTGATGGGCGACAGCGCCGCACTCAAGGCGCTCGATCCGCGCGTCTTCGTCGATGAGCGCTTCGGCCTGCCGACGGTGCGCGACATCCTGGCGGAGCTGGAAAAGCCCGGCCGCGACCCGCGCCCCGGCTTCAAGACCGCGACTTTTGCCGATGGCATCGACGACATCAAAGATCTGAAGCCCGGCATGCAGCTTGAAGGCACTGTCACCAATGTCGCCGCCTTCGGCGCCTTCGTCGATATCGGCGTGCACCAGGACGGACTGGTGCACGTCTCGCAACTAGCCGACCGTTTCGTCAAGGACGCGCATGAGGTGGTCAAGGCCGGCGACGTGGTCAAGGTGCGTGTCGTCGACGTCGATATCAAGCGCAAGCGCATCGGTCTGTCGATGCGCAAGGATGGCGACGCTGGCGCACCGAAGCCGCGCGACAATGGCAGCAGGCCGGTGCCGCGCGCGCCCGCGCCCCAACGCCAGCCGGAGCGGCCGGTGCAGCAGGGCGCGTTCGGCGCCGCTTTGGCCGATGCGTTGAAGCGGAAGTAATTTCGCGAGCCGGGCTGCGCCGCCAGGTCAGACGGCGGCGCTCGACATTGATCATCCATCACCAATGCTCATGGATCGGCGAAGCTATTTCGTTTGATTTTTTCAGGACGGGAGCCGATAAGCCGCGCGTTTCAAGATTTCTGTTTCGATGCATGTCGTTATCTCCAAGCTGCCGAACACCCTCGGGTCAGGCCCGCGGGCAAGCTTTGGGCGACATGCATGAGTTTGGGAGACCGAGAGCCATGGCCGCCGACAAGAACGCATTCGTCTGGGATGATCCTTTCCTGATCGAGGACCAGCTTTCGGAGGACGAGCGCATGGTGCGCGATGGCGCCGCGGCGTTTGCCGCCGACAAGCTCGCTCCGAAGATCGAGGAAGCCTATCTCGAGGAGAAGACCGACGCCGGGATCTTTCGCGAAATGGGCGAGGCCGGTCTGCTCGGCATCACCATCCCGGAAGAATATGGCGGGCTCGGCGCCAACTACGTCACCTACGGGCTGGTCGCGCGGGAAGTGGAGCGGATCGACTCGGGCTATCGCTCGATGATGAGCGTGCAGTCGTCGCTGGTAATGTATCCGATCCACGCCTATGGCTCGGAAGAACAGCGCAAGAAATACCTGCCGAAGCTGGCGTCGGGCGAATGGATCGGCTGCTTTGGCCTGACCGAACCTGACGCCGGTTCCGACCCGGGCGGCATGAAGACGCGGGCCGAGAAGACCGCGAGCGGCTACAGGATCTCCGGCTCGAAGATGTGGATTTCCAACGCGCCGATCGCCGACGTGTTCGTCGTCTGGGCAAAATCGGCCGCGCATGACAACGAGATTCGCGGCTTTGTCCTGGAAAAGGGCATGAACGGGCTGTCGGCGCCGAAGATCGGCGGCAAGCTGTCGCTGCGAGCCTCGATCACCGGCGAAGTGGTGATGGAGGGCGTCGAGGTCGGCGAGGACGCGCTGCTGCCCAACGTCTCGGGTCTCAAGGGACCGTTCGGCTGCCTCAACCGGGCGCGCTACGGAATTTCCTGGGGCGCCATGGGCGCGGCTGAGGATTGCTGGCACCGCGCCCGCCAGTATGGCCTCGACCGTAAGCAGTTCGGCAAGCCGCTGGCCGGCACGCAGCTTTTCCAGAAGAAGCTCGCCGACATGCAGACCGAGATCGCGCTCGGCCTGCAGGGCAGCCTGCGCGTCGGGCGGCTGATGGATGAAGGCAAGATGGCGCCGGAGATGATCTCGCTCGTCAAGCGCAACAATTGCGGCAAGGCGCTCGACATCGCCCGCCAGGCCCGCGACATGCATGGCGGCAATGGCATCCAGATAGGCTACCACGTCATGCGCCACGCCCAGAACCTGGAAACCGTCAACACCTATGAGGGCACGCATGACGTGCATGCGCTGATCCTCGGGCGGGCGCAGACCGGGTTGCAGGCGTTCTTTTAGCATTGGCAGGTGTCCTCCGCTTCCAGCGCCACTGCTTGGCATCTCCCCTCGCAAGGCGGGAGATCGGCAATTTTCGCCAACGGCGCCACATTTTGTTCTTGCTTTGTGCCGGCAGCTATGCTACTAATTTCGCTATGGTGCTAATTCGCACCGACGACCCGCTCACCGAGGCGGGTTTTTCTTTTCAGCTCTTTTCGACCAAGCATCGCGCGTGCTGCTGACATCAATGTCGGCGGGAAGCGCCCGGTGCTGACCCGCCGGCCTTCGGCTCTGCACCGTTGCAACGTCTTGCCGCCACGCCACGGAATCCCAGGTCGGCGCTCCGTTTCGTGAAGCTGTGAAAGCTGCTTAATTTAGGTGCAGCGCAACATCTCTGCTTGGAGAATGGTCAGCATTCGTGTCAGGGTTCAGCGAACTCCTTTTGAAACGCCGACTTCAGGGGCACCATGGCAATTCTGGCAGCCGTCTATCACCTGACCCACTACAAATACGACCGGCCGGTCGTCTTGGGCCCGCAAGTCATAAGGTTGCAGCCTGCGCCGCATTCCCGCACCAAAGTGCTCAGCCATTCGCTGAAGGTCGGGCCGGCAAACCACTTCGTCAATTTGCAGCAGGACCCCTACGGCAATTTCCTTGCCCGTTTCGTCTTTCCCGAGCCGGTGACGGAGTTGAAGATCGAGGTCGATCTCGTTGCCGACATGACGGTCTACAATCCGTTCGATTTCTTCGTCGAACCGTCGGCCGAGACGTTTCCGTTCGAATACCCCGAAGAGATCCGGGACGATCTGACCATCTACCGAACGCCGGAACCGGCGGGGCCGCTGTTGGAGGCATTCCTGAAAACCCTCGCGCGCCACCCGACCAACACCGTCAATTTTGTCGTCGACCTCAATGCGCGGCTGCAGCGCGAGATCGCCTATATCGTGCGCATGGAAACCGGCGTCTTCTCGCCCGAGGAAACGCTGGCCGCCGGCAAGGGGTCGTGCCGCGATTCCAGCTGGCTCCTGGTGCAGATACTGAGGAACCTCGGCATCGCCGCGCGTTTCGTCTCCGGCTACCTGATCCAGCTCAAACCCGACCTCGTTGCGCTCGACGGGCCGCCCGGCACGGCGACCGATTTCACCGACCTCCATGCCTGGTGCGAGGTGTATCTGCCGGGCGCCGGCTGGATCGGCTTCGACCCGACCTCCGGCCTGCTCACCGGCGAAAGCCATGTGCCGCTCGCGGCAACGCCGCATTTCCGCAATGCCGCGCCGATCTCCGGCATGGCGAGCTTCGCCAATGTCGAATTCGGCTTCGACATGCGGGTAGACCGCATCGCCGAGCATCCGCGCATCACCAAGCCGTTCTCCGACGAGAGCTGGCAGGCGCTGGACGCGCTGGGGGTCCAGGTCGATGCTGCGCTCCAGGCCGGCGACGTGCGGCTGACCATGGGCGGCGAGCCGACCTTCGTCTCGATCGACGATTTCGAGGCTGCAGAGTGGAACACCGCCGCCGTCGGGCCGACCAAACGCGAAAAGGCCGACGCGCTGATCCGCCGGCTGCGCGAACGCTTCGCGCCGGGCGGCTTCCTGCATTACGGGCAAGGCAAATGGTACCCCGGCGAAAGCCTGCCGCGCTGGACCTTCTCGCTCTACTGGCGCACCGACGGCGAGCCGGTGTGGAGCGACCCGTCGCTGATCGCGCATGAAAAGAGCGAGGCGGATGTCGGACCGAAGCAGGCCGAAGGCCTGCTGACGGCGATCGCCGACGAACTCGGCATCGACAAGACCATGGTCAGCGAAGCCTATGAGGATCCGGCCGAGTGGCTGCTCAAGGAAGGCAAGCTGCCTGACAACGTCGATCCTTCCAATTCGAAGCTGGAGGATCCGGAGGAGCGCAGCCGCATGGCGCGGGTGTTCGAACGCGGGCTGACCAAGCCGTCGGGCTATGTGCTGCCCGTCCAGCGCTGGAACAGCCAGGCTTCCGGACCGCGCTGGCGCTCGGAGAAATGGAAGACGCGGCGCGGCAGGCTGTTCCTGGTGCCCGGCGATTCGCCGGTCGGCTACCGCCTGCCGCTCGGCACGCTGCCCTATGTGCCGCCGGCGCAGTTCCCCTACATAGTCCCGGTCGATCCATCGCTGCCGCGCGGACCACTGCCGGCGCGTGAGGCGATCTTGCCCGGTTCTGCTTCGTCGCCCGCTGCGGCCGAACTGGAGGGCGCCGACGAGATGGCGCGACGCCAGCAGGCGGTCTCCTTTACGGCCGTTACTGGCCAGCAGGACCGCGTTGAACAGGAGATTACCGAGATCGGCGGCGCCGTGCGCACGGCCCTTTCGGTCGAGCCGCGCGACGGACGGCTTTGTGTGTTCATGCCGCCGGTCGAGGCGCTGGAGGACTATCTCGAACTGGTGGCGGCGGCGGAGAAGGCGGCAAGGGCGATCGGCCTGCCGGTGCACATCGAGGGCTACGGCCCGCCGCACGATCCGCGCCTCAATGTCATCCGTGTCGCACCCGATCCCGGCGTCATCGAGGTCAATATCCACCCCGCCGCGAATTGGCAGGATTGCGTGGCGACGACCACGGCGATCTACGAAGAGGCGCGGCAGACGCGGCTTGGCGCCGACAAGTTCATGATCGACGGCCGCCACACCGGCACCGGCGGCGGCAACCACGTCGTCGTCGGCGGCGCCACGCCCAATGACAGTCCGTTCCTGCGCCGCCCCGACCTGTTGAAGAGCCTGGTGCTGCAATGGCAGCGACATCCGTCGCTGTCCTACCTTTTCTCCGGCCTGTTCATCGGCCCGACCAGCCAGGCGCCGCGCTTCGACGAGGCACGCCACGATTCGCTCTACGAACTCGAAATCGCGATGGCGCAGGTGCCACATCCGGACAAGGGCGCGGCACCCCTGCCGTGGCTGGTCGACCGGCTGTTCCGCAACCTTCTGACCGACGTGACGGGCAATACGCATCGCTCGGAAATCTGCATCGACAAATTGTTTTCGCCGGACGGGCCGACCGGCCGGCTCGGGCTGGTCGAATTCCGCGGCTTCGAGATGCCGCCCAACGCGCGCATGAGCCTGGCGCAGCAATTGCTGGTGCGCGCCATCATCGCCCGGGCCTGGAAGAACCCGCTCGACGGCCGCTTCGTGCGCTGGGGCACCTCGCTGCACGACCGTTTCATGCTGCCGCATTATGTCTGGGGGGATTTTCTCGACGTGCTGGACGACCTCAAGCTGAACGGCTTTGCGTTCCGTCCGGAATGGTTCGACGCCCAGCTCGAATTCCGCTTCCCGTTCTGCGGCGAGGTCCAGCATGCCGGCGTCAAGCTGGAGCTCAGGCAGGCGCTCGAGCCGTGGCACGTGATGGGCGAGCAAGGCGCGATCGGCGGCACCGTACGCTTTGTCGATTCCTCCGTCGAAAGGCTGCAGGTGAAGACCGATGGGCTCAACCCGGAGCGTCACGCCGTCGTCTGCAACGGCCGCGTAGTGCCGATGAAGGTGACCGACAACCGCGAGATCGCAGTGGCCGGCGTGCGCTTCAAGGCCTGGCAGCCGGCGTCGGGCCTGCATCCGGCGCTACCGGTCAACACCCCGCTGGTCTTCGACATCTATGACCGCTGGTCGGGCCGCGCGGTCGGCGGCTGCGTCTACCATGTGGCACATCCCGGCGGGCGCAGCTACGACACCTTCCCGGTCAACGGCAACGAAGCGGAGGCGCGGCGGCTCGCCCGCTTCGAACCACGTGGCCATACGCCGTCCAGCTATGTGCTGCGCAACGAAGAAGCCTCTGAAGATTTCCCGATGACCCTTGACCTTCGGCGGCCGCAAAGACTCTGATCAGCCATGGCGAAGGGGAATCACAAAAGGCTGCGCAGCAAGCCGCAAACCCACAGTCTGCTGGAGCACTATCAGCCGATCGAAGGCGTCGTCGACGAGATGGTCGATGCGTCGGGCAATCCGCGGCCGGCGTGGCGGCACTTCATCGAGGCGCTGGAGGACCTGGGTCCGGAAAAGCTTGCCCAGCGCTTCGCCCGCGCCGACCAGTACCTGCGCGATGCCGGCGTCTATTACCGCGTCTACGACAAGGCCGGCGCCAACGAGCGGGAATGGCCGCTGGCGCATGTGCCGCTGCTGATCGAGGAGCAGGAATGGGCTGGTATCAGCGCCGGCCTGGTCCAGCGCGCCGATCTGTTCGAGGAGACCATCGCCGACATTTACGGTCCGAACCGGCTGGTCGAGAAAGGCATTCTACCGGCCGGATTGATCGCGGCCAGCCCCGAATATTTGCGGCCGGTCGTCGGCACCAGGCCGGCCAGCGGCCATTTCCTGCATTTCTGCGCCTTCGAGCTCGGTCGTGGCCCGGACGGCCGCTGGTGGGTGCTTGGCGACCGCACACAGGCGCCGTCGGGCGCCGGCTTCGCGCTGGAGAACCGCGTCGCCACTACGAGGGCGCTGTCCGACATCTACGGCGAGATGCATGTGCACCGCCTGGCCGGCTTCTTCCGTCGCTTCCGCGACGCGCTGATCGGCATGGCCAAGCAAGCCGGCGGCCGTGTCGCCATCCTGACGCCGGGACCGCTGAACGAAACCTATTACGAACATGCCTATATCGCCCGCTATCTCGGCATCATGCTGCTCGAGGGCGAGGACCTGACCGTCTCGGGCGGCAGGCTGATGGTGCGCACGGTTTCGGGGCTGATGCCGGTGAGCGTCTTGTGGCGGCGGCTCGACGCCGCCTTCGCCGATCCGCTTGAATTGCGGCCGGACTCGCAGATCGGCACGCCGGGGCTGGTCGAAGCGGTCCGGCAAGGGGCGGTTTCGGCCGTCAATGCACTGGGTTCCGGCCTGATGGAGACGCGCGCGCTGCTCGCCTTCCTGCCGAAGATTTCGCGCGCCCTGCGCAATGAGGAACTGCTGCTGCCGACGGTCGCGACATGGTGGTGCGGGCAGGAGACGGAGCGTGAGCATGTGCTCGCCAATATCGATAGCATGGTGATCGGCCCGGCGCTGTCGACGCGGCTTGCCTTCGAGGACGACGGCTCGACCAAGCTCGGGTCAGCGCTGTCGGTCGAGGAACGGGCCGAACTCGTCGCCAGGATCGAACGGGACGGCGGCGACTTCGTCGGCCAGGAAGCGGTGACGCTGTCGACCACGCCTGTCTATGTCGGCGGCTGGCTGGAGCCGCGGCCGGCAAGCCTGCGCGTCTATCTGGCGCGGACGCCGGAAGGCTGGACGGTGATGCCGGGCGGCTTTGCCCGTGTCGGCTTCTCGCTCGACCCGACCGCCATCGCCATGCAGCGCGGCGGCCAGGCGGCGGATGTCTGGGTGGTCAGCGACAGGCCGGTCGAGCGCGAGACGCTGCTGCCGCAGGAGCACGACAGCTTCACCCGAACCTTGCCCGGCAGCCTGCCCAGCCGCGCGGCTGAGAACCTGACATGGCTCGGCCGCTATATCGAGCGGTCGGAAGACACGGTGCGCATCCTGCGCGCCTACCATGTGCGGCTGGCCGAGACATCCGATCCCGAGATGCCGCTGCTCGCCGATATCAGCGACTATCTCGCGCCGTTCGGCATCGACGTCGAGACGGCAATCCCATTGGGGCTCATCGGCACGCTGGACAGCGCCGTTTACAGCGCCGGGCAGATCCGTGACCGCTTCTCGCCCGATGGCTGGCTGGCATTGAAGGATCTGTCGAAGACCATCCATCAATTTGCCGCGACAGTGGCGCCGGGCGACGACGCGACAAGGGCAATGACGGTCATCCTGCGCAAGCTGGCCGGGTTTTCCGGCCTGCTGCACGAGAACATGTACCGCTTTGCCGGCTGGCGTTTCCTGGAAATCGGCCGCAGGCTCGAACGCGGCATCCAGATCGCCCGCACGCTCGCCCGGCTGACCGGAGCCCAGGCGCCGGAAGGCGCGCTCGACATGATGCTGGAGATCGGCGACAGCGTCATGACGCACCGTCGGCAATATCCGGTGCAGGCGGGGCGGCGCACGGTGGTCGACCTTCTGGCGCTCGATCCGCTCAACCCGCGCTCAATCCTTTTCCAGCTCGAACGGCTGAAAGCCGAAATCGCGCTGCTGCCCGCTGTCGGCGCTGAAGGTCATATGTCGCCGGCGGCCAAGGAAATCCTGCAGCTCAACACGTCGATCGCCATCAAGGAGCCCTCGGACATGACGGCCAAGGCCCTCGGCGATCTCGCCAATGAAATCGGCGGGCTCTACAACAGCCTCGCCAAAGCCTATTTCGGGTAGAGACAGCATGCTCTACGACATCAGGCTTCACCTGCGTTACGACTATGATGCGGCGGCCGGCGGCGGCCGCCATCAAGTGCGCGTGCTGCCGCCGACCATCCCTGGCGTGCAGCGCGTCATCGCCGCTTCACTGTCTTTTGTGCCGGCGCCCAGCGAACGTTCCGACTTTTCCGACTTTTTCGGCAACAGTGTCACCTCGATCGCCTTTCGTGACGCGCATGATGCGCTCGACATCAGGATGAGCGCGCGTGTTTCAGTGTCGCGGCCCGAACCCGGGCTCGACGTATCGCCGGACATACGCCGGCTGAGGGAAGAACTCGGCGCAGTGCACTCGCTGGCGCCGGCTTCGCCGCATCACTTTCTGGCCGCCAGCGATCATGCCGGCATCGACGCGGCAATCACTGCCTATGCGAAAGGCAGTGCCGGCAGTTCGACAGTCGGCACGGCCATGGCTCTGTGCAACCGCATTCACCGCGATTTCACCTATGACGGCGAGGCGACCACCGTGCAGACGCGGGCCAGCGACGCCTTCGGGCTGAAGCGCGGCGTCTGCCAGGATTTTTCCCACATCATGATCGCCGGCCTGCGCGGCCTCGGTATTCCCGCGGGCTATGTCAGCGGGTTCCTGCGCACCATCCCGCCGCGCGGGAAGCCGCGGCTCGAAGGCGCCGACGCCATGCACGCCTGGGTCAAGGTGTGGTGCGGGCGCGATGCCGGCTGGCAGGAATTCGATCCGACCAATGGCATGCGGGCAAGCAACGACCATATCACGGTCGGCTACGGCCGCGATTACTCCGATGTGGCGCCGATCGTCGGCGTGCTGAAAACCACTGGTGGACAGGTCGGCGAGCAGGCGGTCGACGTCATTCCGGTCGTGCTCGAAAAGGCGTGACGACGCACGTCTTCGTTGCACGGCGACGTCGATAGGCTGTTCTGGAACCAAGAGATCAAGAGGCGTTGGAACCCGCAGCCGGCAAGCGGCTTATCTACGGAAATTCCGTGGAGAGGACATGCTGGACAAATCCGGGTCGTCGTCTGGCCAATTGGCTGTGAGGAAAGCTGCACCAAAAAACGGGGTGCCGCAGAACGGAGCGCTGGAGAACGGCGCGCAAGCCTCGGCCGTTCGGGCCTCGCTCAACTATGTCACCGACACTGAACCCGGTATTCGCCGGCTGCGTTCGGGCAAGGGGTTCTCGTACAAAGGACCCGACGGGCGGATTGTCGACGGGGAGGCGCTGGCACGCATCAAGGCGCTCGCCATTCCACCGGCCTGGACGGATGTGTGGATCTCGCCGGATGCCGACGGTCACATCCAGGCGACCGGTCGGGACCAGCGCGGCCGCAAACAATACCGCTATCACCCGCACTGGGCGGAGGAGCGTGACGGCGTCAAATATTCGAGCCTGATCGCCTTCGCCGAAAGCCTGCCCGAACTGCGGCGGCAGATCGACGTCGATTTGCGCCGTCACGGCCTGCCGCTGGAACGCGTCGTTGCGGCTATCGTCTGGCTGCTCGACAACACGATGATCCGTGTCGGCAATGCCGCCTATGCCCGTGACAACAAGAGTTTTGGGCTGACCACGCTGCGCGACCGCCATGTCGACATCAAGGGCTCGAGCCTGCGTTTTGCTTTCATCGGCAAATCCGGCAAGGAATGGAGATTGAAGCTTGTCGATCGCCGGATTGCCAAGGTCGTGCGTGGAGCGCAGGACCTGCCGGGGCAGAAGTTGTTCCAGTATCTCGACGAGGACGGTAACAGGCGTCCGGTGCGCTCAGACGACGTCAACCGCTATATCAGGGAAAAAGCCGGAGCGGAGTTCAGCTCCAAGCACTTCAGAACCTGGGGCGGCACCATCCATGCGGCGTCGCTGTTTGCGCAAACCGAACGTCCGGAAAGCCAGGCGCAGCAAAAGCGGGTGATGAACAATGTCATCGACAAGGTTGCCGAGCGGCTCGGCAATACGCGCGCGGTTTGTCGCCAATGCTACATCCATCCGGAAGTGTTCCGCGCCTGGTCCGAAGGACGGCTGCTGGACGAAATGGCGGATGCCAACAAAGGCAAGCGCTCGATCGCCGCGCTCGACGACGAGGAGGCCTTGGTCTTGAGATGGCTGAAGGCGAGGGAATGACGCCAGACCGGGGGCGTATTTTTTTTGTCGACGCCATGTCGGCATCGGTCCTAGTGTTTCGTCCTTTGATAGAGAAAAGGACGACCCATGCTCTACGCGATCCTCTGCTATGCCTCGGAAGACGTCGTCTGCTCCTGGAGCAAGGAGCAGGACGACGCAGTCATGGAAAAGCTTATCGGTGTGCAGGAAAAATATGCCCAGGCAGGCCGGCTTGGCCCGGTGGCGCGGCTCTTGCCGACGACCGCGGCGACGACGCTGAGGAAGGTCAAGGGCGAATCGATCGTCATCGACGGCCCGTTTGCCGAAACCAAGGAACAGTTCCTCGGCTTCTACACGCTCGAATGCGCCGACCTCGATGAGGCCGTCGACTTCGCGCGCGAGCTTTCCGAAGTCAACCCGAGCGGCGGCTCCTATGAAATCCGGCCGGTCTCGCTCTTCAATCCCGCCAAGGTTTCCGCATGACCGAACTCGCCTGGATCAGCACGGCAATCAGCACCGCTCGCCCGCAGGTGATGGGGGCATTGCTGCGCTACTTCCGCGACCTCGACGCGGCGGAGGAAGCATTCCAGGACGCCTGCCTGAGGGCACTGAACAACTGGCCGAAAAACGGTCCTCCGCGCGATCCGGCAGCTTGGCTGATTTTCGTCGGCCGCAACAGCGGCATCGATGCGGTGCGCAAGCGGGCCAAGCAGGCGCCGCTGCCGGAGGAGGACCAGATCTCCGATCTGGAGGATGCCGAGAGCGACGTCGCCGAGCGGCTGGACGGGGCGCATTACCGCGACGATATTTTGCGGCTGCTGTTTATCTGCTGCCATCCCGACCTGCCGGCCACACAGCAGATCGCGGTGGCGTTACGCATCGTCTCCGGCCTGACGGTCAAGCAGATCGCCCGCGCCTTCCTCGTCGGTGAAAGCGCCATGGAGCAGCGTATCACGCGCGCCAAGGCGCGTATCGCCGACGCCGGGGTGCCGTTCGAGACGCCGGGAGCGGTCGAGCGCTCCGAACGGCTCGCCGCCGTCGCCGCCATGGTCTACTTGATCTTCAACGAAGGCTATTCCAGCAACAGCGGCGAGGCTTCGGCGCGTGCGCCGCTTTGCGAAGAGGCAATCCGGCTGGCCCGGCTGCTGCTCAGGCTATTCCAGACCGAGCCGGAGATCATGGGGCTGACGGCGCTGTTGCTGCTGCAGCATGCACGCTCGCCGGCTCGCTTCGACGAGAACGGCGAGATCGTGCTGCTCGAAGACCAGGACCGCAGCCTGTGGAGCCGCAAGATGATCGATGAAGGCCTGGCGCTGGTCGACAAGGCGTTGCGCCATCGCAAGCCCGGTCCCTACCAGGTGCAAGCGGCGATCGCCGCACTGCATGCGCGGGCGGAAAAGCCCGAGGACACGGACTGGAACGAGATCGACCTGCTCTACGGGCTGCTCGAGCAGATGCAGCCGTCGCCGGTGGTGACGCTCAACCGCGCCGTCGCGGTCTCCAAGGTGCGTGGACCGGAAGCCGCACTCGCCATGATCGAGCCGCTGGAGGGAAGGCTTTCCGGCTATTTCCATTTCTTCGGCCTCAAGGGCGGACTGCTGATGCAGCTTGGCCGCGGCGAGGAGGCGCGTGTCGCTTTCGACCGCGCCATCGCGCTCGCCAATACGGCCGCCGAGGCAGCGCATATCCGCATGCATATCGACCGGCTGATGAAAGAAAGCGCCGTGCGGGAAACCGCCAAGACGGCACACTGATTCGCTCTATCTGGCTGGTTCAACAGTCGGACGCCGGCTTGGACCATGCCGGGGTGGCGATTTTTCCCTGAAACGCGTAATGCCACGCCATGACAGCGCCTGGTGTGCCGACCGGCAGGGAGCGGGTATGGCGCAAGGCTTGGACCGACGCCATATGAGCGACGGGATCTGAAAGGGATGAAAATGACGATTGCGAAGGAAACGGCCGGGCTTCTGGCGAAACTGGGCGTTGCCGAGCGCGCGCTTACGGGCGGCGATCTTATCGTGCGCAGCCCGGTGACCGGCGAGCAGATCGCCGCGCTGAAGACCATCTCGCCGGCCGATGCGGCAACGACCATCGACAATGCCCACAAGGCTTTCCTGGCGTGGCGGCAGGTACCAGCTCCCAAGCGTGGCGAGCTGGTACGGCTGCTCGGCGAGGAATTGCGCACACACAAGGCCGAGCTTGGCCGGTTGGTATCGATCGAAGTCGGCAAGATCCCATCCGAAGGTCTTGGCGAAGTGCAGGAGATGATCGACATCTGCGATTTCGCCGTCGGTCTTTCCCGGCAATTGTACGGCCTGACCATCGCCACCGAGCGTCCCGGCCATCGCATGATGGAGACCTGGCATCCGCTCGGTGTCGTCGGCGTCATTTCCGCCTTCAATTTCCCGGTCGCGGTGTGGTCGTGGAACGCAGCACTTGCGCTGGTCTGCGGCGACGCGGTGGTGTGGAAGCCGTCGGAGAAGACGCCGCTGACGGCGCTCGCCTGCGAAGCGATTTTTGCACGCGCGGTAAAGCGTTTCGGTGCTGACGCGCCGCAGGGACTGGCGCCCGTGCTGATCGGCGATCGCGCCGTCGGCGAGATCCTGGTCGATCATCCCAGGGTGCCGCTGGTCTCGGCCACCGGCTCGACGCGCATGGGCAGGGATGTCGGCCCACGGCTGGCGAAGCGCTTTGCCCGTGCGGTGCTGGAGCTCGGCGGCAACAATGCCGGCATCGTCTGCCCGACGGCCGATCTGGACATGGCGCTCCGCGCTATCGCCTTCGGCGCCATGGGCACGGCCGGCCAGCGCTGCACGACGCTCAGGCGCCTGTTCGTGCATGAGAGCGTCTATGACCAGCTCGTTCCGCGCCTGAAGAAGGCTTATGAGAGCGTCTCGGTCGGCAATCCGCTGGAGACAAGCGCTCTGGTTGGCCCTCTGATCGACAAGGCTGCCTACGAGAATATGCAGAAGGCGCTGGAGGAGGCGGCTTCGCATGGCGGTAAGATAACCGGCGGAATGCGGGTCGAGAACGGTCACCCCGACGCCTACTATGTGCGTCCGGCGCTGGTCGAAATGCCGCGGCAGGTTTCGCCGGTGACGGAGGAAACCTTCGCGCCCATCCTCTATGTGATGAAATATTCGGACTTCGACACCGTGCTTGAAGAACACAATGCGGTGGGAGCGGGGCTGTCATCCTCGATCTTTACCCGCGACCTGCAGGAATCCGAGCGCTTTCTTAGCGTCGACGGATCGGACTGCGGCATCGCCAACGTCAATATAGGCACGTCAGGGGCCGAGATCGGCGGTGCCTTCGGTGGCGAGAAGGAGACCGGCGGCGGCCGCGAGTCGGGGTCCGATGCCTGGAAGGCCTATATGCGGCGCGCCACCAATACGGTGAATTATTCCAAGGCGCTGCCGCTTGCGCAGGGCGTGTCGTTCGACATCGATTGAAATGCCAGACCTCCGTCGCGGCGGCGCCAAGGCTGCCACGACGGCGGTCGGCTCGCGGTTCAACTGGTTTCGGAAGTTACAACACAATTGTCGAAGGCTGCATCGATGATGGCGAGCTTGACCGCCTGGGCGGTCATGTATTCCTGATAGAACTCGCTCGACACCCACATGACCGAGTGACCGCGCTGGCCCAACCAGCCGACGCTACCGAGTTCCTCGGCATCGCGCAATTTGCGTGACAGGTGGGTCCGGGAAAGCTTGAGCCAGTTCGCGAAATCCCCGATTGAGACGACACCGGTCGGGATTCGGTCCAGATCGGCATGATCGGGGTCGACGCCGGACATCAGCCAATCCATGACGATGCCGCCATTGTCGAGCCAGGTGAACAAGGAAAAAGTCTGTCTTGGCTCGCGCACGGCATGCGACGAAAGCAGTCCGTCGGCCACCAGTGGCTGCAGTTTGGCGAGCACATCCGGTTGTGCGACGAATGCAGGCAGTCGAAATCCACCGTCCAGGCTGTCCAGCGTTTTCAGATGAGCCATGACCCAGCCGGCAACCGTCTCCAGAGTGCCCGCGGCCGGCTCAAAGGGGCGGATGCGCCCATATTTAATCGGCAGATGCCGGATGAAACCGTAATGCAGCATCTCCTTCAGGAAGGCATCGGCGGTGTTGCGGCTGGCCACCGAATGCCGGCAGATGTCGTCCATGAACCGTGCGGACGTAAGTCCCTTGCGATGATCGTCCGGCTCTCGATTGAAATACAAGCCAAGGCCGATATGGGCCATCAGCCAACGCTGTTGCGTGGCGAATACGGAAGCCAGCCGCGGGTTCGCTTCATAGGTCTGGAGAAACGTCCGCGACTGAGCCTGGACATGGCGACGCAGTGCCGGATGGCTGGCAATGTCTTCAGAAACCAGCGCCATCCCCGCCGAGCCCAACCAAATTTGCAACTGGAAATACGATCACAATTTCAGCCTTCGCGGGTCCTGTCCAGAGCCGGCGCATCAGGATACGAGCTGAATCCCGCCGGCTAGTGGGCTGAATTCCGCGACTTGATCGCCGAGGCCACTGATTTCGCTGCAGAGGGCCAGCCCGCTCGAACCCACCAATGATGACTTCGCCTGTCCAGCCCGTGCTCCCGCCGATGGCGACGCGGAACCAACACAAGCTTTGCTCGTTGAAGAACGCTGATTGGACTGAGACAGTGAGGGACTACAAAATGGAGAATGGCCTTTTCGCCACGCCGCCTGCAGCTTTCCGGCAAACAGAGTCGGTCTGGCCGCGGGCGCTCAGGTGGCTGTTGCGCCGGGTGCGCAGCGCCTCCGATAGCTCGGGAACCATGTTGAAGCCAATCCTCTCCGGACCCGAGGATGACAGCGGGCCTACTCCGCCTCGACGCGCTTGAGGCTGACCGCGCTGCGATCTTGACGCCAAAAATGACCGCTCACATATCCTTTTAGGGCCGCGCCGCAGCCGACAACCATGACCGCTTCGAAGGCCTGCCACGGCGGCGTGTCCGCCTGATGCAGCAGGCGAGAGCGGCAGTGCCGCGTAACGGCGGGAACCATCGGGCATGCTTGGCTATTAGATACAGGCGGCTGCTGGTCTGCCGGGCCAGGAGCCATTGCTATGATCATTAATCCCCCACCGGAAAGCGCCATCCCGGCATCCGTTCCGTCGGTCGATCCAAAAGCCGCCCCGACGCTTCGCAATGCCGAAGCGGAGGTCTTTTATATCGAAGCGATCCGCGAACTTGTCGCGACCGGCATCCCCTTTCTCGTCGCCGGCACCTATGCCGTAAGCGCCTATACTGGGATCATCCGCCAGACCAAGGATCTCGACATTTTCTGCAAGGCCGGCGACTGCCCGCGCATCCTCGCCCATTTTAAGCAGATCGGCTACGCCGTCGTGGTCGAGGACGACCGGTGGCTCGGCAAAGTGTTCAAGGGCACCCATTTTTTCGACGTCATTTTCGCCTCGATGAACGGCACAATGCCTGTCGACGACCAGTGGCTGGAGCACGCCCGTCAGGGCGAATTGCTGGGCAGCCAGGTGCGGATCATCGGGCCCACCGAGCTTATCTGGTCCAAAAGTTTCATCCAGGACCGCGGTCGCCACGATGGTGCCGACATCTCGCACACCATCCTCAAGGCCCACGACCAGATCGACTGGCAAAGGCTGCTTTCCTACATGGAAGTTCATTGGGAAGTTCTGCTGATGCATCTCTTGAACTTCCGATGGATCTATCCGACGGAGCGGGGCCGCGTGCCCGCCTGGCTGCTCGACGAGCTGCTTGACCGGCTGGCCAAGCAGCGCGAATTGCCACCTTCCCGGATGAAAATCTGCCGTGGGCGCATGCTTTCACGAACTGACTATGAGATCGACGTCAACGACTGGGGTTTTGCCGACGTCGGCGGTGAAGGAGAACATAGCAATGGCTGACGAGCTCGAAACTGCTTCGCCGAAGGCGGAAAACGGCAGCGCACTCAAAGTCGCCGCCATTGGCGATCTGCATGTCGGCAAGGAGGACCAGGCCTCGTACCGCGATCTTTTCGGCGAGATGTCGCGTGCAGCCCAGGTTCTCGTGCTGACGGGCGACCTTACCAATCTCGGCAAGCCTCGGGAGGCCGAAATCCTTGCCGAGGAACTGCGTGCCTGCACGATCCCGGTCGTCGCCGTACTTGGCAATCACGACTATGAGTCAGGCGCCGTCGAGCAGGTCACCGACATTCTGCGCCAGGCGGGCGTTCACCTGCTCGACGGCGAGGCGACGGAGATTCACGAGGTCGGGTTCGTCGGGGTCAAGGGTTTCGTTGGCGGTTTTGGATCGCGCATGCTCGGCTCCTTCGGCGAACCGGCCATCAAGTCGATGGTGGCGGAAAGCGTGAACGAAGCGATGCGGCTTGAAAACGCGATGAGGCAGGTCCGCGCCAAACGCACGCTTGTCGTTCTGCACTATGCGCCTGTCGTCGAGACGGTCGAAGGCGAGCCGCTGGAGATCTTCCCGTTTCTCGGTTCGTCACGCCTGGCCGAGACAATAGACCGGTTCCAGGTTAGCGCGGTGGTGCATGGCCATGCGCATCGCGGCGCCTACGAGGGCCGCACACCGGGCGGGGCGTCGGTCTATAACGTTGCCATGCATGTCGCCAAGCCGACCGGCCGCCCCTACGCTGTGCTCGAAATCTAATAGGCTAGATGTTGAACGCCCGCTTCGGCGGAATATCGTTTTCATCCGGATTGGGAATGGGGTCCTCGTCGGGGAGCCTGTCGGGGTCCGGCTCACGCACGGGCTTGGGATCGGGGATGGGAGGCGGCGGCACCGGGGTCGGGGTTGGCTCGGGTGTGGGAATAGTGGCCATCGTGATCATCTCCTCTTGGCGCAGAACAACGCAATGGGTCAGCTGGTTCCCGCCTTCTGGTCAGCCCATCTCCGGATTCGCCTGTCTGCTGCCCGACTTGCTTGATCGCAGCAGTAGAGCAAGCGGAACGAGCAGGGCGGTTGCCACCGCGCAGTAGCGGAAGACATCGACATAGGCGAGCAGCGTGGCTTGGCGGGCGATCAACTGGCCGAGCCAGCCGATCGCCTGCTGCTTCGCCTCGACCATCGGCGAACCCTGGGCGACGAAATGCTCGGTCGCCTGCCGAAGCGCCTGCTGATAGGCGGGCGACGACTGCACGGTGTGGCCGACCAGATTCGCTTGATGGATCTGGGAGCTTTGCGCAATGACGGTGTTGGACAGCGAGACGCCAATGCTGCCGCCGATATTGCGCGCAACGTTGATCAGCGCCGATGCCTGGTTGGTCTTCTGCGGGGGCAGGCCGACATAGGCCGCGGTCGAGATGGGAATGAACAGGAACGGCAGCCCGACCATCAGGAAAACACGTGCAAAGGCAAAGAAGCGGAAGCTGGCGTCCGGGGTGAGCGAGGTCATATGCCAGAGGGCCACTGCGACCACCGACATGCCCATCATGATCAGGTATTTGGGCTGCACGATGGTGCCTACAAATCCGGACACCGGCATCAAGATCAGCATGGCGATGCCGCCCGGCATCATCGAAAGGCCCGAGAGCGTCGCGGTATAGGCAAATGTCGTCTGCTGCAGCTGCGGCACGATCTGGGTGGTGCTGAACAGGATAGCACCGACCGCCATCATGACCAGGAAGGCTGTGCCGAACTGGCGCGTGAACAACAGGCGCATGTCGACGACCGGATCGCCGCGACTGAGTTCCCATGGAATAAGCAGCAGGAACGCGATCGCGGAAATCACTGCGAAAGTGGTGATGAAATCCGAGGCGAACCAATCGTAGCGCTGGCCCCGGTCGAGAAAGATCTCCAGGCACCCCAAGGCAATCGCCACCAGGACGAACCCGACCCCGTCGATCTTCAGGCCGCCTTCCAGCCGTTCCTTGCGTTCGCGTTCGAGTACGTCCGGTTCGACCAACAGCCATTGCACCAAGGCCAGCGACAGGATGCCGAACGGCACGTTGATGAAGAAGATCCAGTGCCAGGAGAAATGGTCCGTCAGCCAGCCGCCGATCGTCGGCCCGACCGTCGGTGCGACGATGACGGCAATGCCGTAAAGCGCGAAGGCCTGCGAGCGCTTTTCAGGCGGAAAGGTGTCGGCAAGGATCGATTGCTCGCTTGGCGCCATGCCGCCGCCGCCGAGGCCCTGAAGGACCCTGAACAGGATGAGCAGTTCCAGGTTGGGCGCCAGTCCGCACAGCAGCGACGCGACGGTGAAGGTCGCGACGCAGAGCATGTAGTAGCGCTTTCGGCCGATGACGCTTGCCAGCCAGCCGCTGACCGGAATGATCACCGAGTTGGCAACGAGATAGGTGGTAATCACCCAGGTGCTTTCATCCATTCCGGCCGCCAGGCTGCCGGCGATGTCGCGCAGGGCGACATTGGCGATCGAGGTGTCCAGCACCAGCATGAAAGTGGCGATGGAGACGACGACGGCGATGAGCCACGGATTGTGTGTCCCGGCGGCGGATCGGCTTTCGCCCTGATTTCTGGCGGTTTCGCCGTTCATCGCACCTTGACCGTCGGCACCACCGACAGGCCTGGCCCGAGAAGCACATCCGGCGGCTTGTCGAAGACGATCTTGACCGGCACGCGCTGCACCACCTTGACGTAATTGCCGGTGGCATTTTCGGCCGGCAGGAGGCTGAAGGCGGTGCCGCTGCCGGCCTGAATGCTGTCGACGCGGCCATGGAAGGACTTGTCCGGGTAGGCGTCGATGTCGATGTCGACCGGCTGTCCCTGCCGCATCAGATCGAGCTGCGTCTCCTTGAAATTGGCCTTCACCCAGACCTCGTCGGGAACGAACATCATCAATACCTGGCCGGGTTGGGCGTAGGTGCCCTTAGCGGCGGAAATGCTCGTTGCGCGCCCGGCTGCGGGTGCTGTGATAGTCGTGCGCGACAGCGTCGTGCGGGCTTGCTCCTGGCTGGCCTTTGCCTGCTCGAGCTGCGCCTCGGCGCTCCTGGCCTGTGCCTGCAAGACCGAAACCTGGCTTTTTGCGGAGGCGACATTGGCCTCGGCGCTGTCCAGCGCGGCCTGGTCCTGACGCAACATCGATGCCGCCTGCTGCGCCTGCTGCTGCGTTGCTGTGCCCCTGGCCAGGAGTTCGCGATTGCGTTGATCCTCGGCCTTGGCGAAATCCAGCGCTGCCTTGGCCTGTGCAACCTGCCTCTGGGCAGCGTTTACCTTTGCGTTTTGAGCCTCGATCTGGGCGGCGACATTGACGATTTCGGCCTCGGCCGCGGCGACGCCGGCGTCGGCCTGCTTCAGGTTTGCCTGATAGTCGCTGTCGTCGATACGCAGGAGGACATCGCCCGCCTGTACATGCTGATTGTCGGTAACCGCCAGCTCGGTAATGCGGCCGGCTATTTGCGCACCGATCGTCACTGTGCGCGCATCTATGAAGGCGTCGTCGGTCGATTCGTACTGGCGAGCGTTCAGCCACCAGATCGCGATACCTGCCGCGACGAGCAACAGCGCAAGCGCGATGGCTGCGGCCGCATAGGGATGGCGCCTGGGAAAGCCGAGCAGACCGGCCTTTCGTTGCGAGGCATTCCCGTCGGGTTTTTCCTGCCGGGGCTCTGCCGATCGCTCACGAGATTCTCGAACCGGGGCCGGTTGCTCCCGGGTTTCATTTACAGGCTCGACGTCTTGTTCGACGCGTTGAGGCTTCGTGTCCAACGGAATTGCTTTCAAGACTGATATTGCAGCCGCCGAAGCGGACGCAAAGCCAAACGGCAAGCTTCCGCAAAAGTTCCTGTCCGGAAACGGGTTCGGTTAACGGGTCGACATCGAACACAGGCGGGGGCGCGTCGGAATTCGAGCGCCGCTTCACCGGGCAGGTGATCCGTACGCCTCATGTTGCGACGGTCCGGCCTTGTCAGCGCTCCATGGCGCGATAATTGATCATGTAGGCGTGGGCGAATTCACCTGTCGACAGGAGCCGACCATGAAACATCAAACACTCGACCAACTGCAGGCCGTCGCGGAAGTTGAGTCCTTCGCGGCGTATCCGGCGATGACTCGAACCCAGCGGATTGAACGTTGGGCGGAACTTCTCGAACAAAACCCGACGCGATGCCTTGGGGCGCTTCCAGGCACCGAATATATGAACAGGGAAGCGCGTGACAGATCGCGTGGCGCTGGGACGCCGCTCACTGTCGCCTTCGAGGATCCGGTTCTGCGTGCCATGGGTCTCAGCGATGATACCTATGGTGAGGCAAAGCGCTTCTTCGAACTGAGCGACCGGCAGTTGCACCAAATCGTCTGCCATTGCCATGTCGGCGCTACGATGCAAGCGAGATGGGCCGCTGCCAGGGTGCGCGGGATAGTTCGCGGCAACAGATTTGTTGCCTGGATGAAGGGCTTGATCGTGCATTGAGGCGGTACGAGGAACGGCGGAACACGCGTTCTTTCCGCGCCGTGGAGAGCGCTTCCGAACTTGGAAGGGCTCGTGCCCCGTCGGGCCGCGCAGATTGTGAAACTCCTCGACGCTTGGCTGCGCCTTGTCGCGGCCATGCGTCCGTCTTTGATGTGAGAATTTGAGCTGGCCCGCCGCAGGTGAGGGCCTTCGTCTGACCGGCGGTCGAGCGCCGTCCAGGCCTGCCTGCGCGGCTACTAACGACGAATGATCCTGCGATCGGGGAAGATCCTGCGACCTGGCTAAACTAGCGATCGATTTCTCCGAACACGATGTCGAGCGAGCCGATGATCGCGGCAACATCGGCGATCATATGGCCTCGGGACAGGAAATCCATCGCTTGCAGGTGGGCGAAGGAAGGTGCGCGGATCTTGCATCGGTAGGGAACGTTGCCCCCGTCCGACACGAGGTAGACGCCGAATTCACCCTTCGGCGCCTCGACGGCGGCATAGACTTCGCCGCTCGGCACGCGAATGCCTTCGGTATAAAGTTTGAAGTGGTGGATCGTCGCTTCCATCGAGCGCTTCATCGTGGCACGCGGCGGCGGCGTGATCTTGCGGTTCGGGATCGCGACCGGTCCCTGGCCTTCGGGTGAGCGCAACTTTTCCAGACATTGCCGCATGATCCGGACCGACTGGCGCATTTCCTCCATGCGGACGAGATAGCGGTCGTAGCAGTCGCCATGCTTGCCGACCGGGATATCGAAATCCATCTCCGAATAGCATTCGTATGGCTGCGCCTTGCGCAGGTCCCAGGACGCGCCCGATCCGCGCACCATCACGCCGGAAAAGCCCCAGGCCCAGGCATCGTCGAGGCCGATCACGCCGACATCGACATTGCGCTGCTTGAAAATGCGGTTCTCGGTCAACAGCTCTTCGAGATTGTCGCAGACCTTGAGGAACGGATCGCAGAACTTCCAGATGTCGTCGAGGAGTTCCGGCGGCAGATCCTGATGCACGCCGCCGACCCTGAAATAATTCGCGTGCATGCGGGCGCCGGACGCGCGCTCATAAAAGACCATCAGCTTCTCGCGCTCGGCGAAACCCCAGAGCGGCGGCGTCAGCGCGCCGATGTCCATGGCTTGCGTGGTGACGTTGAGGAGGTGCGATAACAGCCGGCCTACTTCGCAGAAAAGCACGCGGATGAGCTGTCCGCGTTTCGGAACCGATATTTCGAGGAGCTTCTCGGCGGCGAGACAGAATGCATGCTCCTGGTTCATCGGCGCGACGTAGTCGAGCCGGTCGAAATAGGGCAAGGCCTGCAGGTAGTTCTTGTACTCGATGAGCTTTTCGGTGCCGCGATGCAGCAGGCCGATGTGGGGATCGGCGCGTTCCACGATCTCGCCGTCGAGTTCGAGCACCAGCCGCAGGACACCGTGAGCGGAGGGATGTTGTGGCCCGAAATTGATGGTGAAGTTGCGAACTGCAGCCTCGGCCATGACAGTCCTCCGCGATCGGGCGGCCTTCGTTTCCGTGCCGGAGCCGGCTTGTCCGCTTTCAGCCGCTCACGTCGTCGTCTGGATGATCAGCGTCAGCGTGCCGTCGCCGTCGATATTGGCTGCGACGACCTGCGTGGAATTAAGCCCGTTCGCCGCCAGCGCCGATGCCGCCTGCGGCGATGCGTCGATCGAACTTTGCAGGATGCGCAAATCCTCGGCGCTGGTCTGGGTGACGACGGCCTCCGCCTGTGCCTTGATGTCAGGAGGCAGATCCTCCATCGCCACGATTGTCACTGCAGTGAAATTCTGGGCGGAGAAGGCTTGGTCAGGTGTAGTCTGGTCGGGAGTGGTCCCTTCGGGCGTGGCTTGCTCCGGCAGGGTTTGCGGGGCCGTCGGCGGGACAGGAGCAAGCTCTGGTCCCACGGATTGCGCATAGACCGGCGAGGCAAGGGCCAGTGCCGAAAGTGTGGCAATTGTCGTCGATAGGCGCATGGCCGTTCCTTCCGTTTGCTCAGCGGACGATCAATTCGGTGACGACAAAACCATCGTGTCGAAATATGGTTCCGTGACCGAGGTGATGTCTTGCCGAAAGCCGTGATTGTCGCGGAAAGCAGGGCGCGAAATCCGGCGTTGCCTGTCTCAGGCAGCGGTGTGGCTGCGATCGGGCTGCGGCCAGCGCTGCAACGCCTCACGGCCCTGAGCGGTCAGTTCGTAGATCCCGCGATCGGTGCGCGCGAACCAGCGATACACATTGTGCAGCAGGATCTTAGGCGCGTTCGGCAGGTTGGGCTTCAAGTCACGCGGCCGCTTTGGGCCGTCGGCGAGGGCTGCGGCGCATGCCAGCGCCTGCTGGCGATAGGCGGTCATGATCGGCGCACGCGAGCCGCCGCCGGCGACAGGATCGCCCTGCCGACGCCGGTGTTCGTCAATTAGCTTCGAGCGGCGCCGGGGATCGCGACGCGGAGCCAATGCCGTCGGGCTGAGCAGCACCTGAACCTCGCCGTTCGGTCGCACGCCAAGCAGGCCAAAGCCGAGCCGACGGCAGAGATTGCGGTATCTCACATCGCTCTCACGGCCCTTGCCACGGGCCGACATGCATGCCGCTAGCCAGACCTCGTCGCTCGCCGCCATACGGTCGATGCCCTGGAGGATGAGCTCGAGATTGAACTTCAGCTTCAGCTCGCAGATGACGACGATCGGTGGAGAGTCGGCACTCAGCGCCAGCAGATCGCAGCCGCCGATCTCGCCCTTGACTATAAATCCCAGGCCTTCGAGGAAGGCCTTGACCGGGTTGTAGAGTGACGTTTCGAGCATGGGCCTTTGTCGGCTGCGAATCATCCCGCCGATCGGCGGTTCAGCGCGATTATCGCTCCTTGCCGTTGAACAGGAGGTAAACGACGGCCGAGCAAGCGGTCAGAGCCGTGCCATGGCCGCTTGCCAATTTGGTATGCTGGTATAATGTGTACCTAAGGTAGCATGCTCCGCGTAGCTGCGCTGTGCTGGACATCCGGGCGCCCGAGACATCGTCCATGGCATCGTCATTTGAGCGGCGGCTCCCCTGCGTTCTCTAATCCGCCAACCGGCGGCAATGTGCACACTAGTCAATGGGATGACGATCGGCAGGGCCGTCGTTGGAATTCAGGAGTAACGGACACATGACAACGATTGCGCTGTTTGGTGCGGGCGGCAAAATGGGTTACCGTCTGTCGACCAATTTTCGCGGATCTCCCTATACGATACGCCATGTCGAGGTCAGCGACGCCGGCCGCGAGCGGCTTAAGTCGGGCCTCGGCATCGATGCCGTCAGCGCCGATGAGGCGCTTGATGGCGCCGATGTGGTGATCCTGGCGGTTCCGGACACGCATATCGGCAAGGTCGCGGCGAGTATCGAGAGCAAGCTTGCGTCAGGCACCATGGTCGTCGTGCTCGACGCCGCAGCACCTTTCGCCGGCCACCTGCCGAAGCGGCCGGACCTGACCTATTTCGTCACCCACCCCTGCCATCCGCCGATCTTCAACGACGAGACCGACATGGCGGCCAAGAAGGACTATTTCGGCGGCGTCAAGGCCAAGCAGCATATGGTCAGCGCCTTGATGCAGGGACCGGAGGAGGATTTCGCCAAGGGTGAGGCGATCGCAAAAATCATCTGGGCGCCGGTCATGCGCTCGCATCGCGTCACGGTCGATCAGATGGCGCTGCTCGAGCCCGGCCTTTCGGAAACGGTATGCGCTTCGCTGCTCGTCGTCATGAAGGAGGCCGTTGACGAGGTGGTGGCGCGCGGGGTCGACAAGCAGGCGGCGCTCGACTTCCTGCTTGGCCATATGAACGTGCTTGGCGCCGTCATCTTCGGCGAGACCAAAGGCGTGTTCTCCGACGCCTGCAACAAGGCGATAGAGTTCGGCAAGCCGGTGCTGATGCGCGACGACTGGAAGCGGGTGTTCGAGCCGGAGGAGATTGCCGCGAGCATTCAGCGCATCACTTGAGGGCAGCGACGCGTTCTCCGGAACATGTCACCTGAAATTGTCATTGACTCATTATACCAGTTGGCTTAGCTGTTCGATGGATCGGACCGTCAAGCTTCGCAGCAGGATCAGGCGCTGGATGAGTGGAGGATAGGGGGAGCGATCCGTCGAGGTGAAGCCGGCCAAGGGCTTGTGAATCTGACGCGACCCGCCGCCTACGGCCGGCTAACGAAATCGAATGCATATAGCCTTGGGATAAGGCACGGATTTTCAACGGGAGGAATACATGAAACTGACACGCAGAATGACGCTTGCGGCTTTTGCCGGCATGCTGGCGCTTGGCACCGCCGCACCCGCCTATGCGGCGGATTTGATCGCCATCATCACGCCCTCGCATGACAATCCGTTCTTCAAGGCGGAAGCTGTCGGCGCGGAGGCCAAGGCCAAGGAACTCGGTTACGAGGCGTTGGTGCTCGTCCATGACGACGACGCCAACAAGCAGTCCGAATTGATCGACACGGCGATTGGCCGCGGCGCCAAGGCGATCATCCTCGACAATGCCGGCGCCGACGCGACTGTCGCCGCGGTGCAGAAGGCCAAGGACGCGGGCGTTCCTTCCTTCCTGATCGATCGCGAGATCAATGCCACCGGCGTTGCCGTCGCGCAGATCGTCTCCAACAATTATCAGGGCGCCCAGCTCGGCGCACAGGAATTCGTCAAGCTGATGGGCGAGAAGGGTAATTTCGTCGAGCTCGTCGGCAAGGAATCCGACACCAATGCCGGCATCCGCTCCAAGGGTTACCACGACGTCATCGACGACTATCCGGACCTGAAGATGGTGGCGCAGCAGTCGGCCAATTGGAGCCAGACCGAGGCCTATTCAAAGATGGAATCGATCCTCCAGGCCAATCCCGATATCAAGGGCGTGATCTCCGGCAACGACACGATGGCGATGGGCGCTTATGCGGCACTTGCCGCTGCCGGCCGCAAGGACGTCATCGTCGTCGGCTTCGACGGGTCGAACGACGTGCGCGACTCGATCACCTCCGGCGGCATCAAGGCGACAGTCCTGCAGCCGGCCTTCGCGCAGGCGCAGATGGCGGTCGAGCAGGCCAACGACTTCATCAAGAACAAGAAGTCTCCGGCCGAGGAAAAGCAGCTGATGGATTGCGTCCTGGTCAATGGCGACAATGCCGCCAAGCTGGAGACGTTCGCGCTCACCAACTGAGCCGGCGTAACATCAAGCAGCAAGGGACGAGCCTCCGGTTCGTCTCTTGCTTCCATTTCGTCCTTGCCTCCATTTCTCTGGATGCTCCTGACCGCCATGCCGAACGAGCCGACATGTTCAACAAGCTGACCCGGCCGATCTTTGTCGCGTCGTTCCTTGCAGCTATAGTCAGCCTGACCGCCTGCAAGATCCTGCCGACGCCGTCAGCGGAAAACGGCGGCACTGGCTCCGCATTCAATCCCGACAAGATGGTCGAGGACATCTGGGCGGCGAAAGTCATACCCTATCTGCAGCAGAAGGCCGGGCCGTTTGCCGACGTTCACACCTTGGCCAAGACCGATCCCGCCGCTGCCGGCGCCAAATACGGCAACCCGAAGAAGCAGGCGAATTCGCCATGGACCTTCGCCGTTCGGCTCGAGGGCAAGGTCGTGGCAGCCAATACACAGTCACGCGCGGCGACGATGGACATCGATGCCGACGGCGACGGCAAGGCGGACGCGCGGGTGCAGATCGGACCCGCCATGCGCGGAACCGCGCTGCGCGACAGCCTCGACTTCATCCAGTTCAACGATTTCACCAACCAGATCGACTTCGCCCAGTTCGGCAAGGCTTTCAACGCCTATGCCGACAAGACCGTGCTTTCCAAGCTGCCGCGCGAGGCACTCGAGGGCCGCAGCGTCGAGGTACTTGGCGCCTATACGCCGGGCAGTGGCCAGGACCTGCCTCTGGTGACGCCGGCGGAGGCAAAGATCGGGCCGAAGCCATGACCGGCGATCAAGATGTCATCCTGAAGCTGGAGGACGTCTCGAAAGTCTATTCCGGCACCGTCGCGGTCAAGCGGGCGAATTTCGAGGTGCGCAAAGGCGCGGTCAACGTGCTGGTCGGCGAAAACGGAGCCGGCAAATCGACGCTGATGAAGATCATCGCCGGCGTCGAGCAACCGACGCTCGGGCGCATCCTTCTGGACGGCGAGGAGGTTTCATTCTCGTCTTCCGGTGATGCCGTGAGCCGCGGCATCGGCATGGTTTTCCAGGAGCTGAATCTGTTCGGCAATCTGACTGTCGCCGAAAATATTTTCGCCACCCGCGAGATCACCAACCGCTTCCGCAAGATCGACCGCAAGGAGCAGGAGCGCCGCGCGGCGGAGTTCCTTGAACGCCTGGAAGCCGGCATCCGGCCCGACATGCTGGTCGAGGATCTGCGCATCGGCCAGCAGCAGCTGGTCGAGATCGCCAAGGCGGTTTCGCTCGATGCGCGCATCCTGATCATGGATGAACCGACCTCGGCGCTCAGCGCGGCGGAAGTCGAGATCCTGTTCAAGGTGATTGCCGACCTCAAGGCACGCGGCGTGGCAATCGTCTACATCTCGCACCGGCTCGAGGAACTGATCCGCATCGGCGACACCATCACGGTGCTGCGCGACGGGCGCATCACCGGCCAGGCGGAGATGAAAGACGTCGACACCCAGTGGATCGTGCGGCAGATGATCGGCTCGGACGCCAAGGACTTCGCCAAGGCCGACGGCCATGTGCCGGGCGAGGAAATATTCCGCGCCGAGGACATCTGCCTGCCGCGCGTCACCGGCGGGCTTGCGGTCGATCACGTCTCGCTATCGCTACGCACCGGCGAAATCCTCGGCATCTATGGCCTGATGGGCGCCGGACGCAGCGAGCTGTTCGACTGCATCATGGGCCGCCACGGCCATTCGACGGGCGCGATATTCATTGCCGGCAAAAAAGTGCACGAGCGCGACACGACGCGGCGCATCCGGCGCGGCCTGGCGCTGATCCCCGAAGACCGCCAGCGCGAAGGGCTGGTGTCGATCCTCTCCGTCGCCAGCAATCTGACGCTGGCCAGCCTGTCGCGGTTCGTGCGCCTGTTCCACATTCGTGGTGCCGCCGAACGACAGGCGGTGACCCAGACGGTGCGCGAACTGGCCATCAAGGTCGCCGATCCGGCGCAGGAAGTCTCGTCGCTGTCAGGCGGCAACCAGCAGAAGGTGGTGATCGGCAAGGCGCTGCTCACCGGCCCGAAGGTGCTGTTGATGGACGAGCCCAGCCGCGGCATCGACGTCGGCGCCAAGGCCGACGTGTTCCGCACCATGCGCAAGCTGTCGCGCGACGGCCTGGGGATTCTGTTTGCCACCTCCGATCTCGACGAAGTGATGGCGTTGTCCGACCGTATCGCAGTGATGAGCAATGGAAAATTGACCGGCATGTTCGATCGCGCAGAGGCGACGGAGGCCGCGCTCGTCGCTGCCTCGGCCTTCGGCCACGGACCGGTCCCGCACGGAGAGCAAGGCGCATGACTGACATCCCAGCCAAGGCGGCGGTCAACTCCATGTCGGGCGGCTCGGTCCTGCTGACGCTGATGAAGGCGAGGACGTTCATCGCGCTGATCGCCGTGCTGTTATTCTTCTCGATAGCCGCCCCCAATTTCCTATCGGCCGCCAATCTTATCCTGATGTCGAAGCACGTGGCGCTGAACGCATTCCTCGCAATGGGCATGACCTTCGTCATCATCACCGGCGGCATCGACCTGTCGGTCGGCTCGATCGTCGGCCTGTGCGGCATGGTGGCCGGCTACCTCGTGCTCAACGGCATCGACCTGCAGGTCGGCTACACCATCTATTTCAACGTCTTCGAGATCGCGCTGATCACGCTTGCCGTCGGCATATTGATCGGCGCCGTCAACGGCTTGCTGATCACCAGGCTTAACGTTGCGCCTTTCATTGCCACGCTCGGCGTGCTCTATGTCGCACGCGGCCTGGCGCTGCTGTCGTCGGACGGCCGTACTTTCCCCAATCTCGTCGGCAAGCCGGAGCTCGGCACCACCGGATTCGGCTTTCTCGGCGCCGGCCGGTTGCTCGGCCTGCCGGTCGCGCTCTGGATTCTGCTCGTCGTTGCGCTAGGGGCGGCCTATCTCGCCAAATACACCCCGCTCGGCCGCCACATCTTCGCGGTCGGCGGCAACGAACGGGCGGCGCGGATTTCGGGCGTCCGCGTCAATATGGTGAAGATGTTCGTCTACATGTTCTCCGGCTTCTGCGCGGCGATCGTCGGGCTGATCATCTCGTCCGAGCTGATGGCGTCGCATCCGGCGACCGGCGAGAGCTTCGAGCTGAACGCCATTGCCGCGGCGGTGCTCGGCGGCACCTCGATGTCGGGCGGTCGCGGTACCATCGGCGGTACCATTGTCGGCGCCTTCGTCATCGGCATCCTTTCGGACGGGCTGGTGATGATGGGAGTGAGCTCGTTCTGGCAGATGGTGATCAAGGGCCTCGTCATCATCGTCGCCGTCGTCGTCGACCAGGCACAGCGCCGGCTGCAGAGCCGTGTCACGCTGATGCAGATGGCAAAGGCCGGCTGACATGGCGGAACTGCGTGGAGCGCTGATCGGCTGCGGCTTCTTTGCCGTCAACCAGTTGCATGCCTGGCGCGACATAGAGGGCGCCTCGATCGCCGCCATCTGCGACCGTGATCCGGACCGGCTGCGGATCGTCGGCGACCAGTTCGGGGTCGCGCGGCGCTATACCGACGCGGCAGCGCTGTTTGCCGGCGAAAGGCTGGATTTCGTCGACATCGCCACCACCGCACCAAGCCACAGAATGCTCGTGGAGATGGCGGCGCAGCACGGCGTTCCGGCAATCTGCCAAAAACCGTTTGCGCCGACGCTTGCCGACGCCAAGGCGATGGTAAAGGCCTGTGCTGACGCCGGCGTGCCGCTGATGGTGCATGAGAATTTTCGCTGGCAGTCGCCGATCCAGGCGGTGCGTACCGTGCTCGACAGCGGCGAAATCGGCCCCCCCTTTTTCGGACGGATCTCGTTCCGCTCTGCCTATGACGTGTTTTCTGGCCAGCCTTATCTGGCGACGGGAAAGCGCTTCATCATCGAGGATCTGGGTATCCACATCCTCGACATCGCCCGCTTCCTGCTGGGCGACGTCTCGACCGTCACTGCGCGAACGGCGCGCATCAATCCCGGCATTGCCGGCGAGGACGTTGCGACGATGCTGATGGACCACACGAGCGGCGCCACTTCCGTGGTCGACTGCAGCTACGCGAGCAAGCTCGCTACCGAGCCGTTTCCGGAGACGCTGATCGAGATCGACGGCAGCGACGGCACGATCCGGCTGGCGCAGGGCTACCGGCTCACCGTCACCGGCAGGAGCGGGACAGCCGTGAGCGACGTCTCGCCACCGCTGCTGGCCTGGGCATCACGGCCGTGGCACAACATCCAGGAAAGCGTCGTCGCCATTCAAAAGCACTGGGTCGATTGCCTGACCAACGGAACCGAGCCCGCGACCTCGGGCGCGGACAACCTCAAGACATTAGCGCTGGTCGAGGCAGCCTATGCCGGCGCCGCAAGCCGGGAGCCGGTGCAACTCGACGCCTTGCTGAAATGACAGCCGACGCCTTCCTCCTCTACGGCACACGTGCCGTTGAAGCCGAACCGGTCAGGCTGCGCGCCGGCGCGCTGACGGCGGACTTCGTCAACGGCAATCTGCGCAGCATCCGCCACGGCGACACCGAAGTTCTGCGTGCCATCGCCTACATCGTCAGGGATCGCGACTGGGGCACCTACGAGCCGACGCTCACCGATTTAATCATCGACCAGGGCGATGACGCTTTCTTCGTCAGCTATTCGGCAGGTTGTTTCGGACCAGAGGGAAGCCGGCTCGACTTCCGTGCGACCATCAAGGGCTCGGCTGATGGCCAGCTGATCTTCGACGTGAGCGCTCTTCCCGACAACGATTTCGAGACCAATCGCTGCGGCTTCTGCATCCTGCATCCGATTGCCGGCCTGGCCGGCAGCCCGGTCACAGTCGAGCATACCGATGGCAGCGTGGTCGCGACGCGGCTTCCAGAGCTGATCGATGCCTGGCAGCCTTTCAAGGATCTGCGGGCGATCACCCATGAGGTCCGGCCGGGCGTCACCGCCGAATGCCGTATGCAAGGCGATACTTTCGAGATGGAGGACCAGCGCAACTGGTCGGATGCCTCCTACAAGACCTATGTCCGGCCGCTCGCGCTGCCATGGCCCTATGTGCTGCCCGCCGGCAAGACCTTCCGCCAGACCATCAGCTTGCGGATAGAGGGTCGCGGGAAACTGCCGGCGGCTGCGGCAACCGTCGAACCAATTCGCGTCACGCTCGGCAAAGCCGGACCGGCGCTGCCGGATATCGGCGTGATCGTCTATCCGGATGAGGTCGAGGCGGCGCTGGGCAAGCTGCCGATGCTGTCCGAGCTTGGTCCGCAGCAATTGATGTTCCATTACGACCCGACGCGTGGCCATGGGCTCGACGCCTTGCGGGCTTACGCCCAGCTCGCCGCCGCCTATCCGGTCCGGACAACGCTCGAATGTGTCATTGCCGGCGACGGCGATCTCGACGCCGAGCTTTCAGGCGTCGCCGACATGGTGCGCCAGGCCGGGCTCAAGCTTTCGGCCATTGCCGTCTCGCCCTCGGTCGACCGGCAGTCGACGCCGCCGGGCAGCGCATGGCCGCAATGCCCACCGCTCGAAGACGTCTATGCCGCGGCGCGGCGCGCCTTTCCCGACACCAGCCTCGGTGGCGGCATGTTCAGTTATTTCACCGAACTCAATCGCAAGCGTGTGCCGGCTGACCCGCTCGATTTCGTCACGCATTGCACCTGCCCGATCGTGCACGCCGCCGACGATCTCAGCGTCATGCAATCGCTGGGGGCACTGCCTTTCATCACGGCGTCAGTACGAACGATCTTCGGAACAATACCTTATCGGATCGGGCCGTCGACCATTGCCATGCGCCAGAACCCTTATGGCGGCGCGACCAAGGCCAATCCCGACAATCAGCGCATTGCCATGGCCGACCGCGACCCTCGCCATGCCGGGCTGTTCGGGGCCGCGTGGACGATCGGCTATGCCGCGCGCGTTGCGCCGGCCGGGCTCGAAATGCTCACGCTCTGCAGCTTCACCGGACCGTTCGGCGTACTGGCCTCGTCGGGCGAACCTGTCGAAGAAGGTGCACCCCGGCCGATTTTCCACGCGGTGAAAGGACTTTGCGATCTGGCCGGCCATGCGCATGTGGCGGCGACAACGACCGATGAGACGCGGGTGCTGGCACTGGCCGGCCGCTCCCAGACAGGCAAGATCATCGTCTGGCTGGCGAACCTTACCTCGGACGACGTTCCAGTCGATGTTTCCGGGCTCGGCTCCGATCGGGGTCCTCTGAAGATCTGGGATGGACGAATATCGCGCAAGATTCCGCGAGATACGTCGGTCCGGGACCATCTTGTGATGACACCCTATGCAATCGTCCGGATCGGCTGAAGTCATTTGCCGAGGCTCATGGATAGCCGCACTTCCGCGGCGGTTGCCCGTAGCCGCAGCACTTCCGTTGCCGACTTGTCACCGGATTTGCTTTCGAAACTCGCCTGGTGCCATTCCAGTTGTCTTGGAAAAAAGACGGCTGAACGAGGCGACGTCCTGATATCCGACGCGATAGCAAATTTCTGAAACACTCAGTTTCGTTTCCTCAAGCATGGATTTTGCCAACTCCAGCCGCCGTTCCTGGATCCATTTTCCCGGCGTTGTCTGGAGTTCGTCGAAAAATCTGCGAGACAGGGTTCGCGAAGACATGCCCAATTCAGTTGCGAGAAATTTCAGATCGATTTCCGACATCTTGTCTTTCGAGAGCTCGCGCAGCTTGTTCTCGAATGGGCTGGCCTCGTTCGAAATTTCGTCGAGGGAAAATTCGTAGGGACTCTGGAATTTGCGCGGCGGAGGAAGAACCAGAAGTTTTCGAATGATCCGCTCCTCCTTCGAGAAGCCCAGATCGATCAGCAAAGCCCTGGCGAGTTCGAGTCCGGAAAACCCGCCTCCGCATGTGTAAAGGCGGTCCTGGCGAATGAGCAGGCGGGAAGCGTCCCATCGCACTTGCGGAAACCGGCGGCTTGCCTCGGCTTTCAGCCACCAGGATATCGTTGCGCGTTTACCGTCCAATAATCCCGAATTGGCGAGCAGATAACACGCGCCGCAATGTGCTGCGATGATTGCGTCCTGCTGTTGCGCGAGCGCGATCAGCGGTTTTGAATGTTCACTCTCCTCGTCGAGCGAGCGCAGAAGCTCCGGAATCTCGACACCCGGCATCGCAATGAGAATCAGGACATCCATTTTCCGGGATGGTTGAGCCTTCGTCGGGAAGAAAATTCCTGTGGTTGATGCCGACGGCGCGCCCCTTGAAACGAACTCACAGGAGAGAACCTGTGAACGGCAGACGTCATTCACAAGCTGAAACATTTCCACGAGCGTCGAGACGACGGCCGAATAGAAATTCGACGGCAGCCAGATCACGACGTGGAGGCTCCTGTCAGCCATTGCGGTTCTCCCGGTGTCGTTCTCGCCGATTGGCAAATCTAGCATAGTCTTTGCAAGAATTGCCAATTCAAGAAGAAGCCAGGCGCCTCCAAGACGGGCCTATGCGGGCCTGCTGACGAAAGCGGGCGGCGGAAATCCACGGCTGGGAAGATGCAAATGCTGAAATCGCTGAATGAAAACAACGCGGCACATACACCGGATTCAGACGGCAACATAAAACTGCGTCGGTCCGGGCTCAGGCTGATCTGTGGTCAGCCAGTAGGCCGAGAACAAGGTCCGACCGCGACGCCGGTCGGGACCTGCACTTGATTTTCAGCTGCCGGAATTCATCACGTAGAGCGCGCGCGAGCGTTCGAGGTGCTTGATCATCGCCTTCTCGGCGCCATCCGCATCCTTGGCTTCGATGCGTCCGACGATCTCTTCATGCTCGGTCAGCGTGAACTTTTCCTTGCCGGTCCAGATCAGCATTTCGGTGTGGTATTCCTTTAGCCAGCCTAGCATTGCCTCGCTGACAGCGACATAGATCGGGTTACCGGATATTGCCGCGATCTGTGTGTGGAATTTCATGTCGGCGGATATGAAGGCTTCCGAGTTGCCACGATGGCTGCGCTGCTCGGCGACCGTTTCCCGCAGCCGCTGCACGTCCTCGGCTGTGGCCTTTTCTGCAGCTTCCTTGACCATGCCGCGCTCGAAGAAGATGCGCGCGTTCTTGAGGTGCTCGAGCGTGTCCTTCGATGACGACAGGATGATCTTGGCTGCGCCGTCGACCTGCTTGATGATCGACTTGGCGGTGAGCTGCAGCACCTTGGCACGCTCACCATGCGAGATCGCGACCAGCCCCATATTGCTCAACGCCTGCATCGCCTCGCGGATCGCCGGCCTGCCGACCTCGAAACGCTCCATCAATTCGCGCTCCGACGGCATGTCGTCACCCGGCAGCAATTCGCCGCCGGTGATCAGGCGCTTCAGTCTCAAGAATACTTCGTCGGAAAGCTTGCGCCGGACGATCGGCTCCGAACGGTTCATCGTCGCGAATCACTCCTTTGACCGGCCTATACCTAGCATTTCCGCCGTGAATTCCGGAACGCCTGTTGCCGACTCGCCCTTACCGCCAAGCCGGATAGGGCTTGCAATGCTTATGTACTCATTATACCAGATTTCGAGGGCCAAGGAACCTTTTTCGAAACCTCCCCGGCAGGCCGCGCGAATATGATTGTTCTTACCTATCGCATCGAAACGCCCGGCAATATCGAGGCGCTGGCGGCCAAGATTGCAAGCGACCAGTCGACCGGGACCTTCGTCGCGCTGGCCGGCGAGACGGAAGAGCTCAAGGCTAGGGTCGCAGCGCGAGTCCTGGCGATACGGCATCTGCCGGACGCGGACCGGCCGTCCCTTCCCGAAACCGGTTCCGGAGCAAGCCCCGAAGCACGCAACGGCCCGGTCAAGCGCGCCGACATCGATATCGCCTTTCCGCTGGACGCCATCGGCACCGACCTGTCGGCGCTGATGACCATCGCCATCGGCGGCGCCTTTTCGATCAAGGGCCTGTCCGGCATCCGTGTCGTCGACATGAAGCTACCCGAGGAGTACCGGGGCGCGCATCCGGGCCCGCAATTCGGCGTCACGGGCAGCCGCAGGCTGACCGGTGTCGCGGATCGTCCGATCATCGGGACCATCGTCAAGCCGGCGCTGGGACTCCGCCCGTACGAGACGGCCGCAATGGTGCAAGAGCTGATTGCCGCCGGCGTCGACTTCATCAAGGACGACGAGAAGCTGATGAGCCCGGCCTATTCACCGCTGTCGGAGCGAGTGAGGGCAATCATGCCGCTGATCCTCGACCACGAGCAGAAGACCGGTAAGAAGGTCATGTATGCCTTCGGCATTTCACATGCCGATCCCGACGAGATGATGCGAAACCACGATCTGGTGGCAAAGGCCGGCGGCAATTGCGCGGTGGTCAACATCAATTCGATCGGCTTTGGTGGCATGGCTTACCTCCGAAAGCGCTCCAGCCTGGTGCTCCATGCCCACCGCAATGGCTGGGACATTCTCACCCGCCATCCCGGCCTCGGCATGGATTTCAAGGTCTGGCAGCAGTTCTGGCGGTTGCTCGGCGTCGACCAGTTCCAGATCAACGGCATCGCCTCGAAATACTGGGAACCCGACTGGTCCTTCGTCGAATCCTTCAAGGCGGTGACCACGCCGATCTTTTCGCCGGCCGATTGCGCATTGCCGGTCGCCGGCTCCGGCCAGTGGGGCGGGCAGGCGCCTGAAACCTTCCAGCGAACCGGCCGGACGGTCGATCTTCTCTATCTCTGCGGCGGTGGCATCGTCAGCCACCCGGACGGGCCGGGCGCCGGCGTGCGCGCCGTGCAGCAGGCCTGGCAGGCGGCGGTCCAAGACATTCCGTTGGCGGATTATGCCTTGAGCCATGTCGAGCTGGCGCGGTCGATCGAGAAGTTCGGCGGCGGCGAGGCGGCCTGACGCCATGCAAAACCTGCTTCTGAGTTACTATGGCGACGACCTGACCGGCTCGACCGACGTTATGGAGGCGCTCGAGCTCGGCGGCGTGCCGACCGTCCTGTTCATGCGCCAGCCGGACGAGGCGCTGCTTTCACAATTTGCGCATTGCCGCGCCCTCGGGCTGGCCGGCACCAGCCGCAGCGAGACGCCGCAGTGGATGGACACGCATCTGCGGAATGCCTTCGCCTGGCTGAAGACCGTCAACGCCGAGATCTGCCACTACAAGGTCTGCTCGACCTTCGATTCCAGCCCGGCAATCGGCAGCATCGGCCGGGCGATCGAAATCGGCCGCTCGGTTTTCCGGCAAGACGGCGTGCCGCTGGTGGTCGGCGCGCCGCAGCTGAAGCGCTACACCGCCTTCGGTCATCTGTTCGCGGCCTATCGCGAAAAATATTTCCGCATCGACCGCCATCCCGTGATGAGCCGCCATCCGACCACGCCGATGGACGAATCCGACCTGCTGATCCATCTGTCGCGCCAGACCAGCCTCGCCTCCGGCCTGGTCGACCTGGCGACGCTGCAGTCCGCGTCGCGGTCGAAAGCATTCGACCGGCTTGTGGAGAATGGCTCAGGTATCGTGCTTGTCGATGTCGATAGCCTGGAAACCCAAGCACTTGCCGGCAAGGAGATTTGGCGCGCTCGCAAGCCGGGCGGTTATTTCGTCGTCGGCTCTTCAGGCATCGAATATGCCTTGCTGGTCGAATGGGCATCGAACCGGATCGTGGATACCAAATCCGCCTTTTCGCCGCCGGGCGCTGCCGACAGGATCGCCGTGGTCTCGGGGAGTTGCTCGCCGACGACGGAACGACAGATCCGTCATGCTCTGGCCGACGGCTTCGACGGGATCGAGCTCGACCCGGTCGAACTGGTTTCTGAGGCTTCGAACGACGCGATTGCGCGCGCGGTGGCAACCGGCCGCTCCAGCCTACGGGCCGGGCGCAGCGTCATCCTCTACACCGCGCTCGGACCTGCGGCCGACCGCGGTGCAGAAATCGATCTCCGGGAAGGCGCCCGCCATAAGCTCGGCCGCGGCCTTGGCGAGGTTCTCCGCGAACTGACGCTTCAAGAGAAGCTACTGCGCGTGGTCATCGCCGGCGGCGACACGTCGAGCCATGCACTTGGCCAGATGGGCGTCGACGCGCTGACGGTGCGAATGCCGCTGCCGGCATCGCCGGGCTCGCCACTTTGTGTGGCGCATTCAAGCATTAAGGCGATCGATGGGCTGGAAATTGCCCTCAAGGGCGGGCAGGTCGGAACCGACCGCTATTTCTCCACTATTCGCGATGGGGTCGGGTCCGCGGTTGAGAGCGGGGAATGTCAGGTCAAATCGGTGATGCTCGATCGGGATCGAGGATAGTCACTAGCCGGCAAACCAGAAATCTCAGGCGTTCAGACCAGCGGCAATGCCACTCATCCCGCTATCTGCCCATTGTCCTGCCTGGATGATACTGACGGGCGTAGGCGACACAGGCGTCTACCGTGCTGACACAGAGCGCATCGCGGTTGTTCGGCAGGTTGTTGTCGCCGGCGTAGGCAACCTCGGCAACATGACCGTCAACCATTCGAATTTGCGTGTTGCAATAGCCGCCGGGGGCGACGTTGACGGAACCTCCCAGCGCCGGGACGGGGCCAATGGCCACGGTCGGAACGACAATGTTGAGATTGCCGCGTTGAACGACGCGCTGATAGGTCCAGATCTGGCCGGATTTGCCGACATCGGCAGTGGCGGTCGGAAAGCCGGCGCACATTCGAACGTCCGCCTCGCTAAGGCCGACCATCTCCCTGCGGGCTGCCGCCGCCGTGGCGTCCTCCTTTGCAGTGCTCGACGTGTCGTCGGGCATGACGCAGGAAGACAGGATGGCGGCGCTTGCCGATAGAAGGAGAAGGGCAAGCTTTCGGGTGTGGAAAGATGTCATGCCAACTTCGGATTGCACGGGAGCCCGAATGCCAACCTAGGAAGTGGGCCAATCGAGTCAACCGGCAGAAAATTCACGAAGTCGTTTGGTACGTCATTCCGCCGCATGCATCTGCTGCAAGAGGTTGAGGCTGCCGCCGTGACCCTCGCGCCCTATCTTCCGCCTGGGCATCGGATTTCCAAATCCGACCCCTTCTTGTCAGATGTACTGGCGCACGGTGCTGTGACTTTGGTTCGGCCGACGGTGTGCTAGTTTCCAGCCAATTGCTCCGGAGACGTCATGCCTATCAAGCTGCAAGAAATCGCCCTCGCTCTTCTGCTGTTGGTTGCCGGAGTTGGGGTGGGTCACGCGGAGACGGCCCAGCGGCCGCCGCCTACAGGCGGGGTTCTCTCGCTCTTGCCACCGCCGCAGACTTCCGATCATTCGATCGTCATTGCCGGACGCACGCTCGATTACGAGGCCAAGGCCGGCACGCTGTCATTGCCGTCCGGCAAAGGCGATATCACCGCCGAGATTTTCTACGTCGCCTATGCACTGCATTCCGGGAAAGAAACGGGACCGGATCCGCGGCGCCCGATCACCTTCGTGTTCAATGGCGGTCCGGGAGCAGCTTCCGCTTATCTTCATCTCGGCGCGCTCGGTCCGCGGGTCCTGGCGACGGCGGCCGATGGAAGTTTCCTGCCGCCGCCGCAGAGGCTGTTCGACAACCCCGACACTTGGCTCGACATGACCGACTTGGTCTTTGTGGACCCTGTTGGAACCGGTTACAGCCGTGAAGCGCCCGGCACGGAAGCACACAGCTTCTGGGGCGTCAGCCAGGACGCCGCGTCGATAGGCGCGTTTATCCGGCTCTATCTGGCGCAGACGAACCGTACGGCATCGCCTGTCTTCCTGGCTGGCGAAAGCTATGGCGGCTTTCGAGCAGCATTGCTCGCCAGGAAGCTTCAGGAAGACATCGGCATCAGCCCGAGTGGCGTCGTGCTGATTTCGCCGGCGCTCGAATTCACGCTGGTGCGCCCGGACGAGTTCCAGCCGCTCCACTGGGCGCTGGAACTGCCGTCGCTGGCGGCAGTGCGCCTACACAGCGAAGGCGTTTCCGGCCCGGCCCTGCAGGAGCGGCTGGCGGAAGTCGAACGCTATGCGCTCGGCGATTATCTGGCCGCGCTGGCCGGTGGGCTGGAGCAGGGTGGACGCCTGGCGAGCCAGCGTGTCGCCGCAATCACCGGTCTGCCGCTCGATCTCGTCCAGCGGCACTTTGCACGCATTCCCATAGGGCTGTTCGCCAAGGAGTTTGCACGGGCAAAGGGCAATGTTCTCAGCGCCTATGACGGCAACATCGCGACAGCGGACGTGGCGCCAGAGAGCCTGGGAGTCGAGGGTCCCGATCCGGTGCTCGACCGAAGCGTGCCGGCGCTCACCTCCGCTTTCGTCGGCTATGTGCGTGATGAATTGAACTTCCGCACGGATATCAGCTATCGGCTTCTCAACCGTGAAGTCAGCGGCAATTGGGACTATGGGACGAGCGCGACGCGTCAGGGCTATGCGGGTGTCATGGACGACCTTCAACAGGCGCGCGTGCTAAACCCCAGCCTCGGCGTGCTGATCGTCAACGGCTACAGCGACCTGGTAACGCCGTACATGGGCTCGCGCTACCTGCTTGGTCAAATTCCTTTGCTTGCCGACGCAAAGCCCATTCGCACCGAGGTGCTGGAGGGCGGGCACATGATGTATCTGAGGCCGGATGGACGGGCGGCACTGAAGCAGGCCGCGTCCGAGCTTTACCGAACGACGCAATGAGACGGTTTGCCCAAAAAAGCGCCGGATACGCTGTTCGCCCTCTCATCAGGCCCTAGTTCCATCGCGATTGATCGGTTACACACCTAGGATGGCGTCTTTCAGCGACGTTCGACAACGGATTAGCCGGCTCTCCAGAATCGCGCCACTGGTGCGGCGTGCTGCCGAGCGGGCCATTCGGAACACCAAGCCACACAGGCTGACAAGCCTTGTTGACCGTTGGAATGCGCTGTCGCTGGCAACGCAGTTCCTGCTCGCGGGCGGTCTATTTTCCCTGTCAGCCATGGTGGTGGTGGGGATTTCCGTCACGAACCATATAGAAACCGTGGTCACGCAGAATTCGGCTTCCGCGACGGCTCTTTACGTGGACAGCGTTATCGCGCCGCTGCTTCCGGATATGCGCAAGAGCGAAGTGCTCGACGAGAGCGTCGCCCATGCGCTCGATGAAACGCTGGGACAAGGGGCACTCGGCACAAGGCTCGAATCCTTCAAGCTCTGGCGTCGCGACGGAACCATCCTGTATTCGACCGACAAGACATTGATCGGCAAGCGCTTCGAACCCAGCGACAATCTCCGGGCGGCATTCGCAGGCCAAATGGTCTCGGAGTTCGACAAGCTCGACGATCCGGACAGCGAGGCCGAAAGAGCCAGCGGCTTGCATCTCCTCGAGATCTACAATCCGGTGCTGCAGCCATGGTCGGGGGAAGTGGTGGCCGTTTCGGAATTCTACGAGGTCGCCACTGATTTTGAAAGAAACCTGCATCAGGCGCTCATTCGAACCTGGCTGGACGTTGCCGCCGTCACAGCGGCCTTCTTTCTCGGGCTGTCGGCAATCGTGTTCCGTGGCAGCCGCATGATCAGTTCGCAGAGCCGCTCGTTGAAGCAGCGCATTGCCGAGCTTTCCGATCTGCTTGCGCAAAACAGACTGTTGAGGCTGCGGGTGCAGCGTGCCTCGCAGCGTGCCACCGCACTTAACGAACGCTATCTCAGGCGCATCGGTGCGGACTTGCACGATGGCCCCGCGCAATTGGTTGCTCTCGCGGCGCTGGGGATCGACAGCCCCGTCATTGCCGATCCCGCTACGCCGCAATCGAAGCGCGCACAGGAATTGCTGGCCATCAAAGCACATCTGGACGATGCCATGCGCGAGATCAGGAGCATCAGCAAGGGCCTTGTCCTGCCGCATATCGAGCATGCCGAACTGGGTGAAATTCTCCAGCTAGCCGTACAGGCGCACGAAGAACGAACCGGCGTCAAAGTGAGATTATCGATGACCGGCGGCCATGCGCCGTTGTCGCCGGCGGCCAAGATTTGCATCTTCCGCTTCGTCCAGGAGGCGCTGAACAATGGATTCCGTCATGCCGGAGGTGAAGGTCAGTCGGTCGAGAAACATTTCGACGGCGAGCGCGTTTGTATCGAAGTGGCCGACGCCGGCGCTGGCTTTGACCCGCAAATCGTGCGTCCCGAGAGGCTGGGACTCGTTGGGCTGCGCGAGCGGGTGGAAAGCCTCGGGGGCCAGTTTACCGTGACTTCCTCACAGAGTGGCACAGTCGTAAGAATGGCCCTCAACATCGTTGAAATGGGGCAGACATGACAGTAGCCATCAAGCTCGCCATCGTCGACGACCACCCGCTGTTCAGGGAAGGCGTTGTGCGCACGCTCGATCAGATCGGCGGGTTCGAGATCGTCGGTGAAGGAAGCAGCAGAGACGATGCCCTGCGGATAATCGAAGACCAGCGGCCCGACATTCTGCTGATGGACATCTCGGTTCCTGGAGGTGGCCTTGGCGTGATCGGACCGGCCCTTGAGCGGCATCCGGCACTGAAAATTGTGATGCTGACCGTTTCGGAAGAAAACCAGCACGTGATGACCGCGTTGCAGAGCGGGGCAAGGGGCTATGTTCTGAAGGGGGTCGGGTCGAGGACGTTGGCTGCGATCCTGCGCACGGTAGCGTCGGGCGAACGATATGTCTGTCCACAATTGTCGGCGCGCCTGTTGGCCGATCTCTCGGCTCAATCAAAAGAGCCGGCGAAAGCTGACGGACTTGCCGACCTCACCAGCCGCGAAAGGGAGATCCTGACGCTGGTTGCCGCGGGACTGAGCAACAAGCGGATCGGGCTTCGGCTGAACCTGCATGAAAAGACGATAAAGCACCACATGACGCGAATCCTGGCCAAGCTCAACGTCAGCAACAGGACCGAAGCCGCCATGACCTTGCGCGACGCGACTGAGCGCCGCCATCCGCCTGTTCGCGATCATGCTTGAGCCGAAATTGCCGCACTGCGCGGCCATGTGAACTGGCCCTCAGTTGATCATTCCAAGCAACCTGTCCCGATCGGAACGCGTCGCCAGGCGCCGAATGATGATGCGGCCCTCGGCATCCCGCATTTCATATTGGTCGCTGTCGATGCGCTCACTGAGTCCGTTCGAATGCACCACGCCAATGCTCGGGCCGCTCACCTCGACCCGGTCTCCTGTGGATGCGTTGACAAAGAGTTTTGGCTTGCTATCGGGGTTTACCGCAGGGGCGGGATCAGGGAGATTGTCGTCCTGCGACTTTGCTTTGCCCGTGCCGGCACCAGCGTTCGAGTTCGAATTGCCGGAGTTTCCACCCGAATTGCCCGAATTGCCGTTCCCATTCCCGTTCCCGTTCCCGCCATTGCCGTTCCCGCCATCTTTGGCCCAGGCAGCCTGCGGGCCGAGCGGCTGCGATGATCCATCGACCACGACGCGATAGGGGCTCACGACGAGAATGAAGGTCAAGACGACTACAGAAATGCCGACATGACGTCCTCGTGAAGATCCGGTCCTTCGTTTCCGGGTCGTCATCAATGAACTTGCCAGTCGCATGTCGGAACTCCCCTTAATCATACGGCTCTGTCGTACTGCCTCCTGTTCGAATTCGTGTGATGCTTAAAACAATGGTTTGCGTCCGGAACGTCAAGACCCACCAGTCCCACGATGGTAACTGGTGGGTCTCGCTAGCGCAGGAAGGGACTATTTACTGCGCAAGTCTTTTGCCTTCCCGTGGTTGCGTCTCTCCGCGGTAGCGCCGACTTCCACCGTCAGCCAACAATAAATCCAATGGCCGCGACCCCGAAGCACAGGCCAAATAACGGAAAAAGCAGCCAACGTGCCTGGTGAATGCTCGGGTCCATGGCGGCCTCCTGTAACAGTCGGCATCGCAACGGGGCTCCTCGGAACTCAGTTCCTGAAACTCTCGCATTTCGGGCTTTTGCGATAGCAGCCTCGGACCAAAGTTTGGCCGTGCGGGTCCTTGGTCGATAGGCCTACAGACTGAAGTCCCTATGCCAGGAGCCGCCCTGCATTCGGCGACCTTTGTGTCCAACTGGCAGCTGCGATCCACCGCCCTCTTCGAATGCTTCGAGTTGTGTGCGTCAAGTTCTGCAAAATGGCGTGGCATTGCGGTGACGTCGGCGTGTCCGCCGCGCAGCCCCCGTGTTTAGCGGAGCGGCGGACACATGACGGTGCTCAGGCGGCCAAGGCCCTCAGGCTCTCCTTCTTGTGCTCGCGCAGATGATCCATGTTGAGGTAGCGGGTCGCCTCGAGCCAGTTCTCGTGGATCTCCACCGCCAATGCCCGAACCAGCCGCAGACAGCTCCGCGGGTTGGGGAAGATGCGAACGACCAGGGTGCGCCGCTTGATCTCCTGGTTCAGCCGCTCCAGCATGTTCGTAACCG